>JBICIE010000278.1:0-25026 GCA_043101635.1 Phycisphaerales bacterium JB039
CCGCGGGAGAGGCAAGGCCCGGAGGGCCGCGGTGAGGGTGAAAGAACATCCCGCGAGCGAAGCTCCCTCTCCCACGCCCCGTGGGAGAGGCAAGGCCCGGAGGGCCGCGGTGAGGGCGAAAGAACATTCCGCGAGCGAAGCGAGCGCTCAACTCTGTCTCTATCCGAATCACTGTCCTCCCTCGCCAGCGCCAGCGCCGCGACCACCGACCCCCTCGACACCCCGCGCGCGACCTCCCCCGAAGCGCTCTTCACCACCACCCTGACCACCCTCGCCGAAGCAGGCCCCGACAACCCCGAAGCCCTCGCCCCCATCCGCGCCCACTGCGCCCGCGCCCTCCGAGAAGAATCGCTCGAAGCCTTCAACGCGACTCACCACGCCGCCCTTCTCCGCGCCGCCGCCGGCGCCAGCCTCATCGCCCGCTCAGCCATCCACGACCGCGGCCCCTGGCGCGCCCAGCAGTTCGCCTTCCAGCCCGCCGCTTCGGCCCATGGGGCTGCTCCCGCCCCCTTCACCATCCAGCTCGCCGCCATCAACTGCGGCTACGCCACTCCCGACTGGCGCCTCGCCGCCATCGACCTCATCGCCCCCGAGGCCGACCCCGAGCCGGACGACGACGACGACGAAGCCGACGCCCTCGAAGATGCCCAGTTGGATGCCGAACTGGATGCCGAACTGGACGGCGACCCCGCCGACCTCGAACTCGATTGCAGCGAAGCCGAACTCGCCGCCTTCGCCGCCCTCGCCGCCAGCCCCCGCGCCCGCTCCCCCTGACTTCCCCCGTCACTTCCCCAGAACCGCCCCGCGCCCTCCCCTCGTACACTCCTGCGGTGCCCCTCCTTGAGACCCGCGAGCTTCGCAAGACGTACGCCGGCCGAGAGGTGCTGCGCGGAGTCTCCTACCAGGTCGAGCGGGCCGAGATCGTCGGGCTGCTCGGGCGCAACGGCGCCGGCAAGACCACCAGCTTCCGCATCACCATCGGCATGATCGAGGCCAACGGCGGCACGGTCCACTTCGATGGCAAAGACATCACCGCCCTGCCCATGTACCAGCGGGCCCGCCTCGGCATGGGCTACATCTCCCAGGAGCCCAGCGTCTTCCAGCGCCTCACCTGCGAGGACAACCTGCTGGCCATCCTCGAAACCCTCAAGCTCCCCCGCGCCGAGCGCAAGCGCCGCGCTGGCGCCCTGCTGGCCCAGTTCGGCCTCACCAAGAAGGCAAAGCAGCTTGCCCGCACCTGCTCCGGCGGCGAGCGGCGCAAGCTCGAGATCGCCCGCGCCCTGGTCACCGAGCCGCGCCTCATCCTGCTCGATGAACCATTCAGCGGCGTCGATCCCCTCGCCGTCGAGGACCTCCAGACCGAGATCCGCCGGCTGGCGGATGCCGGCATCGCCTGCCTGATCACCGACCACAACGTCCAGCAGACGCTCCGGGTGTGCAACCGGGCCTACATCATCGACGAGGGCAAGGTCTTCGCCGAGGGCCAGCCGCGGGATCTGATCAACGACGAGATGGTCCGGCGCGTCTACCTCGGCTCGCTCTTCCGCGGCGACGAGTTCGACCACCCGCCCGCAAAGCCAGCCATCGAGACCCGCCCGCCCGCGCCCGCCGTGGAGAAGGCGCCGTGATCGCGCGCGCCGCGCTCCTCCTTGCGCTCGCCTGCGCCTGCGCCGGCTGCCTCCAGCGGCGCATCCACATCACCAGCCAGCCCCCCGGCGCCACCGTCTGGCTCAACGGCGTCGAGATCGGGCGCACGCCCGTCGAGGCCGACTTCACCTTCTACGGCGACTACGACGTCCGCCTCCGCAAGGAGGGCTACGAGCCGCACGCCGCAAGCAAGTGGGCCGTCATGCCCTGGTACGAGATCCCGCCCATCGACTTCGTCGTCATGGCCCTGCCCTGGACCGTCCGCAACACCGTCCGCTGGGACTTCGAGCTTGAGCCCGCCCCCGACCTGTCCGCCCCGGACGCCGCCGATGCCCGCGAGGCCCTGCTCCAGCGGGCCATCGAGCTGCGCGAATTGACCGGCCCCGAGCCTGCCGCGCCCCCCGCCTCGACCGCCGATCAGCCCCCACCGTCCGGCGAGCCGCAGGGCCCCTGAGCGGCCAGTTGGGCAATTCGTGCCGAATTTGTTGCCTGGACGCCCGGAATCGAGTACGCTCCGCCTGTCGTAACTCAATGCGTTACAGGAGTTTATCGGTCATGCGCTCCCTGCGTCTCGCCCTCGCCAGTCTCGCCGGCTGTGCCCCCGCCTGGGCCGACAGCGTCGATCTGACCTACCTCGGGCGCGGCGCCGGGCAGGTCGTCACCGTGAGCGTCGGAGGGCACACCGCCCGCCTCTTCGCCGGCGAACTGACCTACAGCCTCTCCGGCGGCGATGGCGCCGCCAGCGATCTCCGTGGCGTCCACACCATGTACCGGCGCGAGATGCCGGCGCTCCCCTTGCGCCTGGTCCTCGGCCGCTCCACCGACGCCACACGCTACCAGCTCGGCTACCAGGCCATCCCGTTCACCGATGCGCAGCGCGACGCGGTCTCGGAGGTGCTGCGACTGGCCCGGGGCGCCGGCGACGCCGCCGCCGCGGCGGCGCAGCTCGCCATCTGGGAGCTGGCCCACGACTTCGGCGCCGAGGGCGTCGACAGCGGCGTCTTCCGCGCCACCGTGGATTCCAACCTCACAGCGCAGGTCAACAGCCTGCTCGCGGCGGCCCATCAGGTCCGTCAACCCGCCTCGCACCTGGCCCTCGGGGCCGAGGGCGAAGCCGGCATGATCACCATGGTCCCCCTGCCGGCGCCGGCGCTGCTGGGCGCCATCGGCCTCGGCGGCGCCCTGCTCATCGCCCGCCGGCGCGCCAGCGCCCTCGAAAGCCGCTGACCGCGATTCCCTACCATGCGCTGTGGACGAACAGCGCACGATCGTCATCGGCACGTCCGAAGCGTCCGGCGGCCTGCTCGGACGCGTCATCGCGGCGCTGTGGCTGCTGGCGGCGCTCGGGGCCATCGTACTGATCCTGGCGCTCGGAGTGGCCCTGGCGCTGCTGCTCATCCCGGTCATCATGATCGCGCTTTTCGTCGTCTGGCTGCGCCTCAAGCTCCGCGGCGGCGAGGGCCGGCGCAACGTCCGCATCCGGCGCTAGGACGGCTCATCCTGCTGGCGCTCCTCGGTGCGCCGCTGCACGCGGGCGGCGCGGTAGTGTTCCCGCTGCCCCTCGAGGCTCGCCGTCCGCCGGTCGAGGCGCGCGATGATCTCGCTGCGCCCGTACAGCGTCAGCGTGTCGCCCTCTGCGATGCGCGTCTCGCCGCGCGGCGCGCCGATGAAGTCGCCCTCGGCCCGCTGAATGCCGAGCACCAGCACCCCTTCCTCGGGCAGCGACAGCTCGCGCAGGGTGCGCCCGGCGAGCCAGTCGCCACCCTCCGCCTGCATCTCGGCGATGCCGTAGTTCCCGGCCAGGCGCAGAAGCTCGGCGTAGTCGCGCACATCCAGATCGGTGAACCGCTCGAGGGCGCGGCGGATCGTGCGGGCGAGCCAGCGGTCGACGGCGCGGCTCTGGGCGACCAGCCACAGCAGCACCAGCCCCCCGATCAGCCACGCCAGCCGCGCGATGCGCGCATCGTCCGCCCCGGCGCTGGCGAACGAGAGCACCAGCGTCGAGGCCGCCGAGATCAGCCCGGCGTTGCGCACCACCATCAGCGTGCTGATGATCCGCCGGCGCAGGGGATGGCCGACGACCTGCTCGCTCTCGGTGGTCGTGAATCCCGTGCCGGTCCAGGCCGAGCGGGCCTGGAAGCGGGCCGTCTGGTGCGACATGCCCGTCAGCGTGAGGGCCACGGTGACGATGCGCACCACCAGCAGCGAGAGCACGAGCACGACGAAAAATGAGATCAGCGCAATCATGAAGCGGGGCGCGGCCCCGTGAGATTATTGCGCCGTCGCTGCGATGCGCCGCCTCAGAGCATCAGCCCGGGGATCCACGGCGCCACCGACCCGCTCGTCATGCCGATCATCGCCGAGCCATCGTCGAGCCCCGCGGTGGCCCGCAGCAGCATGGCGCTGATCTCGGCGCCGGCGCCCACGCCGCCGCCGGAATCGACGCTGAAGACCGTCATGCTGAACAGCGTCGAGCCGGCGACGATCCGGGCCCGCACCGCGGCCAGCTCAGGATCATCCAGTCTCAGCGAGCGGAAGCCGTCGGTCCCGAAGGCCAGCGTGGTGGTGCTGATCTGCGTGCCGTCATCGAAGCTGAAGCGCACCTGGAAGGCCGTCGGGCTGGCCTCGCTCCACGGGTTGTACACCGCAAGCTCCCAGAGGTCGGTCAGGGCCGGCGACGAGGCGCCGGCGAAGTGCAACTGGTTCCCGAGGTTGAGCTGGAAGGGCGTGACCCGCGCCAGGCCATCGGCCTCATCCAGCAGGAAGGCGCCGACGTCGCCGGTGGCGCTGAAGCGCATGGCCACCGCGTTGGCCGCCAGGCCGGTGACATCCGGGCCGAAGACCAGTTCGCCAGGCTGCACGGCGTTGATGTCGAAGATGTCGATCAGCCCGTCGCTGTTGATCACCTCGACGGTGATGTCGATCACCGAAGCGCCGGGGTTGATGAAGACGGTCTCGCCGATGGTCGGCAGCACGCCGGTACTGGCGCCGGCGCCGGGCAGGGCCTGCGACGCAAAGGCGCTGCGGTACTGGTTGGTCGGCCCGGCGGCGGGCGTGTCGAGGATCTGGGCGAACCCGCTGAACTGCACGGCGATGGGGCCGGTGGCGGTGACGGTGACGCCCTCGAAGAAGGCGGTGACGCCGGCCCGGTCGAACAGTTCGGTGTGGGCGGCGATGCCGCCGCGGCGGAGCGGGTCGAGCTGGAACTGGTACGCCAGCGGCGAGCCGCCGCCCAGGAAGGTCACCGTCACGGTGACATCCTCGGGGGCCAGGTTCATCCACGTGATGAAGCTCTGGCGCGTGATGACGCGCAGCGTGCCATCGGGCAGCGTGAACGAATCGGTCCCTTCGACCGGCCCGAGGATCCAGTTGCTCAGGTCGGCGTCGTTATACGGGGCGAGGTTGATGAACGACTCGGCCCCGCCGGGGGCGGCGCTGTCCGGCGCCAGCGGGTCGGCGAAGCGGAAGAAGCCGTCGCTGCGCTCGATGGTGGCGCTGACGACATCGTCGGGTGGAACGACGGCCGACGGGCCGGGGTCGGCGACGGCCCGCACCTCGATGGCGTAGGGCACATCGGGGCGCACCAGGTCGGCCATCGCGTCGCTGTCGTCGGAGAGCACGAGCTGGAGGCGCTCGCCAGCGTCCAGGGTTCCGGTGTCGATGACGACGTCGCGGAAGGCGCCGGTCTCGTAGCGCACCGTGATCTCGTAGTGCACGGTGAAGTCTGAGATGTTGGCGACGGAGAGGACCTCGCGCTTGTCGAAGCCGGCGTAGCCCTCGGGGTACACGACGCTCTGGGTCCAGTAGCGGTCCAGGCCCTGCGGCTTGATCTGCTCGATGTCGATGATGTCGACGGTGACGTCTTCGGTGAGCACCGGCGCTCCGGTGACCTGCACCGGCACGCTGGTCAGGCCGGAGGTCTCCGGCGCGGCGGTGGAGAAGTCCTCGGTTGTCAGCGAGGCGATGTCCTGCACCACGCTCCAGCCGGCGATGACGCGGGCGAAGACGATGAACTGGCTGTCGCGCAGCGGGCTGTCGGCGAGGTTGATGATCCAGCGGCCGTCGGTCTGATCGGTCGAGCCGCCGAGCAGCGGCGCCGCGAGCGTGCGCTCGACGTTGCTGCGCGGCGTGGCGCTCTCGATGAACAGCGACTGGCTCAGCACGGTCGGCTGGCCGTCGACGAGCTTGTACAGGCCGCCGCCGAGCGTCTCGCCGGGGAAGAGGCTGTGGAAGAAGGAGAGGTCGGGCAGGCCGGCCTCCAGCAGGGTGAGGAAGTTGCTCGCGGCCAGGGGCGCCTCGCTGGCGAAGACCTCGATGTCGATGCGCCCGCGGTCGGTCTCGATGCGGACGACCGGGTTGGCCGGGTCGTCGAGCACGGCGATGGAGGGTGGGCTGTCGGGGACGGAAAGCAGGCGCCGGCTCTCCAGGGTCTCAAAGAGCGGTTCGGCGGTTCGTGCCATGTCAGGTTCTCCTGTGCGGGGCTCCCTCGCGGCCAAGCATCGGCGAGGCCGGCGGCGCGGCGTGGGTTTTTGCCGCTTCATCGGGCAATCGGCCGGAATCTCCGGGCGCCCGGGGGCGTTGCCTTGAGCGTATCCGTCGGCGGTCGGCGGCCGCAACATGAATTGCTCGCATCTGCGCCCCAAGCGCGGTAGGCTGAGCGGGCGCCGCGGGGGCGCTGAACTGAAGGGAGAAAGAGCATGCTGAGAGGACTCTCACTGGCCGCCGGCGCCCTGGCGCTGACACAGGCCGCGGCGGCCCAGGACCTGACGACGACGCGGGTGGTGGCGGGGCTCAGCAGCCCGGTCTGGGTCACGGCGCCGCCGAGCGACTTCGATCGCCTGTTCGTGCTCGAGAAGCGCGGCGCGATCCGCATCGTCCGCGACGGGGCCGTGCTGCCGACGCCGTTTCTGGACATCGACCCGCTGATCTCCGGCACGGGGGAGCGCGGGCTGCTGGGCCTCGCCTTCAGCCCCGACTACCGGGCCGATGGCGAGTTCTATGTGAACTACACCGATAACGCCGGCGACACCATCATCGCCCGCTACACGGTCAGCGCCGATCCGGATGTCGCCGATCCCGCCAGCGCCGAGATCCTGCTGACGGTCGATCAGCCCTTCGCGAACCACAACGCCGGCTGGATCGCCTTCGGCCCCGACCGGATGCTCTACATCCCGCTGGGCGATGGCGGCAGCGGGGGGGATCCCGGCCACCGGGCCCAGAACCCCCAGGAACTGCTCGGCAAGGTGCTTCGCCTGGATGTGCTGGGGGCGCCGGATCCGGGGCTGGCCTACGCCATCCCGGCGGACAATCCCTTCGTGGGCGACCCGGACACGCGTGACGAGATCTGGGCCATCGGCCTGCGCAATCCGTGGCGCAACGACTTCGACCCGGCCACCGGCGATCTGTGGATCGCCGATGTCGGGCAGAACGAACTGGAGGAGATCAACTTCCAGCCCGCCGGCAGCCTGGGTGGGGAGAACTACGGCTGGAAATGCCGCGAGGGGACGGCCTGCTTCTCGACGGCGGCGCCGTATTGCCCGTCATCGTGCGCGGTGAATCCCTTCGTCGACCCGATCCACGAGTACAGCCACAGCCAGGGGTGTTCGATCACCGGGGGCGTGGTGTACCGCGGCAGCGCCATCGCGGGCCTCGGCGGGACGTATTTCTTTGCCGACTTCTGCTCCAACCGGATCTGGTCGCTGCGCTACGACGGCGCCAGCGTGCAGGAGCTGACCGACCGGACCGCCGAGCTGGCGCCCGGCGGCGGGCTCTCCCTCGGCAGCATCGTGAGCTTCGGGCGCGACGCCGTCGGGGAGATCTACATTTGCGACCAGGGCGGGGAGATCTTCAAGATCGTGGGGCGTACCTGCCGGGCGGATCTGACCGGTGACGACGTACTGGACATCTTCGACTTCCTGGAGTTCCAGAACCTGTTCGGCGCCGGCGACCTGCGGGCGGACTTCACGGGGGATGGGGCGCTGGACCTGTTCGACTTCCTGGAGTTCCAGAACGCCTTCGCGGCCGGGTGCCCGTAGCCCTCCGTAAGGATGATGTCAGGGCGCCGCGGGCCCGGTTGGGCGGGTCGACCGTGTTTCCGCGGATTTACCGTGGAAATGCCGTTCGAGCCCCTTGGTCAGAAGCGGATGTCGCGGTACTCTGGTTTCGTCGCTCCTCCTGTCGATGGAGGACGATGTTCGTTCGCATTGGCGGGCGCGGCCCGTCCGAAAACCGAACGGAGTCGGCCGCCGCCCGTGGACACGGCGGGGCCCCCCTGGATCTCGGCGCTCTGCCGCCGCGGGAAGGAAGGAAGAAACGCGATGAGAAGGAAGTACACGCGCGCGATGACGCTGCTGACGCCGGTCCTGCTCGCCGGCACGGCGATGGCCGGCGATGGCGCCCTGGCGACGAGCGTCGCCGGGGGGACGACCCGGCTGGCCCTGGTGGGCGGGGCGCCGTTCCACAGCACCGATGTTTCCATCGTCGACCAGCGCGTGGTGCGCGTCGGCGAGGGGCTGGCCATCACCTGGACCGAGGTCGGCAACGGCGCCGCACAGCGGTACTTCGCCGTCAGCCTCGACGGGCAGACCATCGCCCGCGTTGCGCCGACCGACTACACGGTCCGCCTGCGCTACGCCAACTTCGATCCCATGCGGTTCGTCCCCGGGATTGACGAGCGCGTCATGGCGCCGGCCGGGCACGACGCCTACATCGTGCAGTTCATCACCCAGCCGCTGGAGCAGTACAGCCGGGACATCGAGGCCCTCGGCGGCACGGTCGAGCAGTTCATGGCCGATCACTGCCAGATCGTGCGCATGAGCCCCGAGGCGCTGGCGGAGGTTTCCAAGCTTCCGTACGTCCGCTGGGTCGGCGCGTTCCATCCGGCCTACAAGCTGGAGGAGCCGATCCTCCAGGCCCTGACACTCGGCGCCTCCGATGATTTCACTGCGCCGAAGCGCTACAGCATCATGACGCTGCGCGAGGGCGAGGGATCCATCGATCCGGTGATCGACCGCATCCGCGCCCTGGGCGCCCGGATCAACGGCGAGGTTCCCGAGACCGGCCGCCTCGAGGCGACCATGACGCTCGACCAGCTCCTCGCGGTGGCGAAGATGAGCGATGTCATGTTCATCGACCGCTGGGGTCCGATGGAAACCGACATGGACATCGCCCGCATGTACTTCGGCAGCGACTACGTCGAGGGGCTGACGGGCTTCAGCGGCGAGGGCGTCCGCGGCGAGGTCTTCGACACCGGCGTCTGGACTGCGCACCAGGAGTTCAGCCACCAGTCGATCATCGCCCACGGCGTTCTCACGGGCGAGAGCCACGGCACATCGGTGGCCAGCATCATCTTCGCCCGCGGCGCCAGGCCCAGCGCCCGCGGCGTGATCCCCTATGGCCAGATGATCGCGGCCAACAGCTTCTTCGACTTCACCAACCGCTACCGCCACCACGGCGAACTGGTCGATCCCTCCGGGCCGTACCGCACGGTCTTCCAGACCAACAGCACCGGCAGCCCGCGCACCACCACCTACGACACGCTCAGCGCCGAGATGGATCGCATCCTCTTCGACCACGACATGGTGGTCTGCCAGTCGCAGTCCAACTCCGGCACGCTGCCCTCCCGTCCGCAGGCGTGGTCCAAGAACATGCTCTCGGTCGGCGGCTTCAACCACAAGGGCACATTGACGCGCGCCGACGACGCCCACCAGAGCACCGGCTCGACCGGGCCGGCCGCCGACGGGCGCGTCAAGCCCGACCTGTCGGCCTTCTACGACGGCATCGAGGCGGCCAGCAGCGGCACCAGCACCTACACCCAGTTCGGCGGCACCAGCGGCGCCACGCCGATCACCTGCGGCCACGTCGGCCTGCTGCATCAGATGTGGCACGAGGGCGTCTTTGCGGGCTTCGGCGGCGCCGCCACCGTCTTCGACAGCCGCCCGCACATGACGACCCCCAAGGCGCTGCTCATCAACACCGCCGCCAGCTACCCGGCGGGCTTCGCCGACTTCGACCGCTTCGACCAGGGCTGGGGCCAGGTCGACCTCAAGCGGCTCTACGACGATCGCGAGTCGATCTTCATCGTCGACCAGGCCGACATCATCGCTCCGCTGGGCGTCAACAGCTACGAGGTGACGATCCTGCCGACCGATGACGACCTGCGCATCACCATGATCTACCCGGACCTACCGGGCGCCGTGCCCAGCACGCAGCACCGCATCAACGACCTGTCGCTGAAGGCGACCAGCCCGACCGGCGTGGTCTGGTGGGGCAACAACGGCCTGACCAGCGGCGACTACCAGTGGTCGGACGCCGGCGGCGCCGAGAACAACATCGACACCGTCGAGAACATCTTCATCCAGGCGCCCGAGCAGGGTCCGTGGCGCATCGAGGTCATCGCCAGCGAGATCAACGAGGATGGCCATCCCGCCACGCCCGAGCTGGACGCGGTGTACTCGCTGGTGGTCAACGGCGGCAGCGTCACGCCGCCCCCGCTGACCATGTTCATCAGCAGCGCTGTGCCGGATGTGCTGGCCCCGGGTGAGACGGCGGCCTTCACCGTCGACATCATCGAGGGCACCGAGCAGCTCGATGGCACGCCGCAACTGTTCTACCGCTTCGACGGCGGGACGTACCTCGCCGCCGATCTGACGCTGGTCAGCGGCGACACGTGGGAGGCGGTGGTTCCGGCGGTGAGCTGCGGCGATGCGCCGGAGTTCTACGTCGAGGCCAAGGGTGATGGCGGCGCGGTGGTGCACGCCCCGGCCGCGGGCGCCGCGGGGCCGCTGACGGCGGTCGTCGGCGTGCTGCAGACCGTCTTCAGCGAGAACTTCGAGGCGCCCAGCGGCTGGACCGTCATCAACGAGGATCTGCTGGATGGCGCGTGGGAAGTGGGCGACCCGATCGGCTGGGGGCGCGGCGATCCGGACGCCGACTTCGACGGCTCGGGCAAGTGCTACGTCACCGACAACGACCCGACCACCAGCAACAGCGACGTGGATGGCGGCCCGACCCGGCTGATCAGCCCGGTGATCGACCTGTCCGGGCTCAACGAGCCGGTCGTGGAGTACGCCCGCTGGTTCGGCGATCTGGACTCGGACGACCGGTTCGAGGTGGACTTCTCAGACGATGGCGGTGTCACTTGGACGAATGTGGAGGCCGTGGGCTCGGCGGAGGAGTGGGTACTTCAGGCGGTGCGCATCGCGCAGTTTGTTACGGTAAACGACCAATTCCGGGCGCGATTCAGCCTCGCGGACAACCCAAACGGATCAATAACAGAGGGAGCGGTAGACGCCTTCGCGCTCAAGGCGTTCGTCTGTGATGTTGGGTGCTATGCCGACTGCGATGAGTCCGGAGCACTGGACTTCTTCGATTTCCTCTGCTTCAAGAACGCCTTCGGCTCCGGCGACCTGTACGCCGACTGCGATGGCACTGGTACGCTCGACTTCTTCGACTTCCTGTGCTTCCAGAACGCCTTCGGCGCCGGTTGCCCGTGATAAGAGCGCCGGCAACGCCGGCCTGATCGATATCCCGCCCCGGCGCTGGACACGGCGCCGGGGCGTTTGGTTCAAAGGAGAGAGCCATGAAGAGGATCGCGATCGCAGCGCTGCTGTGCGCCGGCGCTGCCCACGCAGATGAGTCGGTCAGCATCGATCTGGCCGGGGCCCAGATCAAAGATGGCGTCAGCGTCTTCCGCTCCTCGGCGCCGGACGCCATCGACCCCGCCACGAGCTACCGCTACACCATCGACGGCATGGTGCAGGGCTCCGGCATCGGCCTGGGGGCGCTGTTCCCGGCGCCGACGCCGCTGGCCGACGCCCTCGAGGCGCTGCAGCCCGGCGCCAGCGACTTCCTGACGGGCCTCGTCTGCAACCCGGCCGGGACGCACCCCGTCCAACTCGTCGATGAGACCTTCGAGGGCCAGACCGAGATCATCGGGATCACGGTGGACTTCGCGGCCACGTTCAAGGCGGACATCGATGCCGCGGGGGTGGCGTCGTTCTCGATCACGAACGTCAACCTGGAGCCGAGTTTCCTGGTCGGCTCGCTGACGTTCACCTCCGGGGCGGCCGTGATCGAGCGGGTGGCGTGCCGCGCGGATGTCAACGATGACGGCCTGCTGGATTTCTTCGACTTCCTGGAGTTCCAGAACCTGTTCGCCCTCGGCGACAGGGCCGCCGACTTCAACTGCGACGGGGCGCTGGACTTCTTCGACTTCCTGGAGTTTCAGAATCAGTTTGCGGCCGGCTGTCCGTAGCGACAGGCGCCCGGGCGCGAGGGGATGCGCCATGAAAAAACAACGACGCTGCGCTCTGGCTCTCGCAAGCTGCGGCCTGCTCGCAGGCGCAGCCGGCGCGGGTGATCACGCCATGCGCGCTGCCGAGCATACGGCCCGCCTCGCACTGGCAGGCGCGGCCCCGGGCGCCGGCCCGGGCGTTGAGATCATCAACCGGCGCATCACGCCGGTCGGCGAGGGCCTGGTCATCACGTGGGAGCAGCGGGCCCCGGGCGGCGCAGCCGAAGCCTGGTTTGCCATCAGCCGCGACGGGGCGCGGGTGGACCGCATCGCCCGAACCGAGAACCTCATCCGCCTGCGCTACGCCAGCTTCGATCCGCTGGGGTTCGTCCCGGGCGTCGATGAGCGCCTGAAGGCGCCGACCGGCGCCGACGTCTGCATCGTGCAGTTCGTCAGCCAGCCGCTGGCGCAGTACCGGGATGACATCCGGGCCCTCGGGGGCTCGGTCGAGCGGTTCCTCGCCGACAACGCCTACATCGTCCGCATGGATCCCGCCGCGCGGGCGGCAGTCGGCGGCCTCCCGTACGTCCGCTGGATCGGCGCCTTCCACCCGGCGTACAAGCTGGATGAGCCGATCCTGCAGGCGATCGCGCTCGGCGCCCCCGGCGACTTGACGGCGCCGAAGCGCTACAGCATCATGATGCTCCGCGAGGGCGCCGGCTCGCTCGATCCCGTCGCCCGGCGCATCCGCGCCATGGGCGCGCGCATCGACGCCCTCTCGCCGCAGACCGGGCGCCTGGAGGCGACCCTCACGCTCGAGCAGGTCCTCGAGGTTGCGCGCGCAAATGAGACGCTGTTCATCGACGAGTGGGGCCCGGTCGGCCCGGACATGGACATCGTCCGCATGTACCACGGGACCGACTACGTCGAGGGGCTCACCGGCTTCAGCGGCGAGGGCGTCCGCGGCGAGATCCTCGATGTCGGCGTCGAGGTCGACCACCCCGAGTTCAGCCACCAGACGCCCATCCTGCACGGCCCGGTGGGCACGGCGCTGCACGGCACGGCCGTCGCGGGGATTCTCTTTGCCCAGGGGCTTGACCCCAAGGCCCGCGGCATCATCCCGGACGGGCAGATGATCATCGCCGAGTTCTTCGGCGCCGACCGCTACGCCGCGACCGCCGAACTGGTCGATCCCGCCGGCCCGTACCGGGCTGTGTTCCAGAACAGCAGCGCCGGCAGCCCGCGCACCAGCGCCTACACCTCGATCAGCGCCGAGATGGACCGCATCCTGTTCGATCATGATCTGGCCGTCTGCCAGTCGCACTCGGACGCCGGCGTCGCCATCGCCCGGCCGGAGGCGTGGGCCAAGAACATCATCTCGGTCGGCGGCTTCCTGCACAACGACACGCTCACGCGGGCGGATGATCGCCACGGCTCGCTGGCCAGCACCGGCCCTGCCGCGGACGGGCGCATCAAGCCCGACCTTTCGAGCTTCTACGACCACATCTACACGGTGGGCAGCGCCGGCGGCCACGCCGAGTTCGGCGGCGCCAGCGCCGCGACGGCGATCGGCAGCGGTCACCTCGGGCTGCTGCACCAGATGTGGCACGAGGGCGTCTTCCCGGGCTACCCCCGCGGCGGCCCAGGCGCGACCGTCTTCGACAGCCGGCCGCACATGACCACCGCCAAGGCGCTGCTCATCAACACCGCCAGCGCGTACCCGATCGGGTTCGCCGACTTCACCAGACTGAACCAGGGCTGGGGCCCGCCGGATGTGCGCCGCCTGTACGACGAGCGTGACCTGCTGTTCATCGTCGACCAGGAGGATGTGATCGAGAACCTCGATGTGCGGGCCTACGAGGTTGCCGTCGCCCCCGGCGAAACGCGCCTGAAGATCACGATGGTCTATCCCGATCCGCCCGGCGCCCCGGCCAGCGCCCAGCACCGCATCAACGATCTGTCGGTGCGGGCCATCAGCCCCGGCGGCGACATCTACTGGGGCAACGCGGGCCTGCTCACCGGCGACTGGTCAACTCCCGGTGGAACTGAGAATCACATCGACACGGTCGAGAACGTGTTCATCCAGGATCCTGCGCCGGGCGCGTGGCGCATCGAGGTGATCGCCAGCGAGATCAACGAGGATGGCCACCCGGCGACGCCCGAACTGGACGCCGTGTACTCGCTGGTGATCAACGGCGGTCGTGTGACCGGCGACTGCTACGCGGACTGCGACGGCTCGGGCGCCCTGGACTTCTTCGACTTCCTGTGCTTCCAGAACGCGTTTGCAGCCGGCGAGCCCTACGCCGACTGCGACGGGTCCGGCGCGCTCGACTTCTTCGATTTCCTGTGCTTCCAGAACGCGTTCGCAGCCGGCTGCCGGTAGCAAGGAGTGGAACGCAAAGGCCGCAGAGGGAGCGCAGAGGACGCAGAGGCTGGATGGGGTCATTGATACGCCCCCGCGCCCAATGCGGCGCACCGTACCTCAGCCGATGTGAGGCTTCTGGAGAAACCCAGTTCCCCTCTCTGCGTCCTCTGCGCTCCCTCTGCGTCCTCTGTGTTCTGTCTTGCGTTCAGCCCGCTTCATCAAGCGCAGCGCCCAGATCGCGTGCAACCGGTCCCGGCTCGCCGGCGCCGATCTGCTTCTGCTCGATGCGCAGGATCGGCAGCACGCCCCAGGAGGCGTTGGTGCAGAAGACCTCGTCGGCGTCCATCACATCGTCCACGCTGACCATCCGCCGCTCGACGCCGATGCCGCGGGAGTTGGCGATCTCGATCACCGCGGCCCGCGTCACGCCCGGCAGCACGGGGCTGGGCGCCGCCGCCCCTGCGCGCGCAACTTCCCGCTCCTCGCCGCGCGCAATCGGGGTGATCAGCCGCCCGTCCTTCACGCAGAAGATGTTGCTGACTGCCCCGCCGCAGAGGTAGTTGGTCACCTGGAAGACGATGGCCTCGCCGGCGCCCTTGGCGGCCGCCGCCTGCAGCTCGCGCAGGCGCCACCAGTAGCTCAGCGTCTTGTGGCCCTCCAGCGGGTTGAGCGGATTTGCGCGCGCGCCGGCGATCACGGCGCTGACGCCCCCGCCCGGCCCGGGCCGCTCCGGCGCCGGCTGCACCACGATCAGGATGGTCGGCTCGCGGGCCGTACGCTGGCACTCGCGCGTGAGCAGGTTGAGATCGCCCCCGGTGAGCGTCAGGCGCACGCGGGCACGGGGCAGCTGCGATCGCTCGACGGTGAGCTTCACGGCGTCGGCCAGCGGGCCGGTGCGCACGGTCTCGGCGAGGCCAAGCTCCGCGGCAGAGGCGCTGAGCCGGTCGAGGTGGGCCTCCAGGCGGGTGACATGCACTTCGCCGTCCGTTGTGCGCGCGATCATGGTCTCGAACAGACCCACGGCGTGCTGCAACCCGGCGTCCATCGCGGCGATGCGGGCTTCGGTGAGATCGACGATGCGGCCGTTGAGATAGCAGGGGGGCATAGGGGAGGGTAGTGGGGGAGGGCGCAAAGAGGTAGAATACAGAGATGTCGGCCTCCGAACCTACCCAACCATACCGTCTCGACCGGCGCGCGTTCTCAGTCGTATCCTTGGGCGAGCAGGATGACGATGGCGTATGGTGGCGAGACAAATCGCCGCAGGAACGGATGCGAGCCCTCGAGTATCTTCGCCGGATGGCCTATGGAAACGCAGCTACCGCACGACTTCAAAGAGTTCTTACGGTTGCTCAGCTCGGAGAAGATTGAGTACCTCGTGGTCGGCGGCTACGCCGTGAGCTACCACGGGTATCCGCGTCCGACGGGCGACCTCGACATCTGGATCGCGATCGCCCCCGAGAATGCCGAGAAGCTCGTTGGCGCACTGGCCAAGTTCGGCTTCGGTGGCGCGGGCGCCACGACAGAGATGTTCCTCACGCCCGGCCGGGTGGTACGAATGGGTGTCCCACCGGTGCGGATCGAGATCCTCAGTTCGATCTCCGGGGTGGAGTTCTCGACGTGCTTCGCACGGCGGATCAACGCGACGATCGACGGGGTCAGCGTGAATGTGATCGCCCGAGAGGATCTGCTTGCGAACAAGCGGTCTGCCGGTCGCGCGAAGGACCTGAACGACCTGCAGCACCTCGACCGGCCTGACGGGGCCTGATGCGCCTGCGCAGCGGGTCGGCAGGGACTGCCGACCTACCTCACAGAATCCGCCGCGCCCGCGGGTAGCTTCCCAGCACCCGCAGCGACTGGCAGTGGGCCCTTGCCTCCTCGATCGCCTTGGCCACCGGCCCGTCCTCGCGGTGCCCCGCGGCGTCGATGAAGAAGGTGTAGCTCCAGTTGGTCCGCCCGCTGGGTCGCTTGTCGATGTGGGTCAGGTTGATGCCGGCCCGGTCGAACACCAGCAGCACCTCCACCAGGGCGCCCGGCTTGTCGGCCGTCTCGAACATGATCGAGGTCTTGTCATCCCCGCTGCGCTGGGCGTGCTGCTTGCTGATCACGTAGAAGCGCGTGATGTTGTTGGGGTTGTCCTCGATCTTCTCGAACAGCGTGTGCAGGCCGTAGATCTCGCCGGCCAGCGTGGTGCCGATCGCGGCCGAGCCCGGCAGGGCGCCGATCGACTCGGCCTGCCTGGTTTCCTCGGCCGCCGTCATCGCGGCCCGGCTGCTGCTGGCGGCGGGCACGAGCTGCGCCTGGGGGTACTGCGTCGCCAGCCAGGTGCGGCACTGGTCGAAGATCTCCGGCTTGGAGTGGATCCGGCGCACATCCGCCGGGGCGCAGTTGGTCAGCAGCGCGTGATGGATCTCGACCTGGATCTCCGAGTACACGCCGACATCTTCCTGCACAGCGCGGAAGGCGTCGTGCGTCTCGGCGATGCCGCCGCCGGTCGAGTTCTCGATCGGCACGAGCCCGTAGTCGACGTGCCCGCGGGCGACCTCGGTGAAGACGCCGCTGATGGCGTGCAGGTCGTCGTACTCGACCGATGAGCCGAACTGGCGCAGGGCCGCATGGTGCGAGAAGCTGCCGGGCGGGCCCAGGTAGCCGATCCGCAGCGGCCGCTCCAGCGCGAAGCTGCCGCTCATCAGCTCCTTGTAGATCGCCTCGATGTCGCGCGCAGGCAGCGGCCCGGCGTTGGCGGCCAGGGCCCGCTTGATGACTTCCTGCTCGCGGTGCGGGGCGAAGATGGCGCCGCCGGAGGCCCGCTTGAGCTTGCCCACCTCCACCACCAGCCGGGCCCGCTCGTTGAGCAGGGGCACCAGCTTGGCATCCAGTTCGTCGATCCGCCGGCGCAGATCGGCCAGGTCGGGCCCCGCGGCGCCGGGGGCGGGATTCGGGCTCTCGGGCGGGGTGGTCATGGCGGTGGGTCGCTCTCCGGCGAGAACTATCGGCCCTCCGGCAGCGCGAATCGACCCGCATCGCGGTTTGTGGTACCCTGCGCGTATGAAGATCGCTCTTGCGCTTGCCGCGGCGGCCGTGGCGGCCCCGCTCGCGATGGCCCAGGACAGCCCCGCCCGCCCGCAGAAGGATGAGAAGGACCCCCGCTTCGGCGGGGTCGGCGTCGGCGGCGGGGCCGTCGCCATGGGGATCGACTGGGCCGCGTCGCTGGCCGAGGCCGAGGCGACCAGCCGCGCCGACGGGCGCCCGGTCATCGCCTATTTCACGTTCGACGCCTGCGTGTGGTGCAAGAAGCTGGAGGAGGACACCTTTGCCGATGAGGCGGTCATCGGCGCCAGCCGCCGGCTGGTCTGGGTCGAACTCAACCGCGACTATGTGCCTGAGCAGGTCGAGCCGTTCAATGTGCACGCGTTCCCGACGATGATCGTGCTCGGGCCGGACCGGCAGGCCATCCACCGCTTCCAGAGCTACCAGAAGCCGGAGGCGTTCATTGCGAATCTGGAGGAGGGGCTGCGCCGCTACGACCTGTTCCAGCGCGGCGAGCAGTGGGATGAGCCGGCAGCGCGCCCCGAGTCGGTCGCAGAGGTCGGCGGCGTCGTGCGCGCGATCGAGACGTTCCCGGCGCCGGGCGAGGGCGTGCCCGCGGGACTCGTGTTCATGGGGGAGGACCTGTGGATCGCCCAGGATGATGAGGCCATGGGCGGGAGTGTGCGCCGCATCCACCACATCCCCGCCGGAAGCGCCGAGCCGGATCACAGTATCACCGTCGAGCATCTGATCACGGACATCGCCACCGACGGCCAGAAGCTGTACGCGATCAGCTACGACTGGACCGCCGGCGGGCCGATCCTGGTGATCGATCCGGAGACCGGCGCCATCGAGCGCGAGATCCGCACGGAGGCCAACAAGGCCAACCGCGCCAGCGGCGCCAAGGGTCTGGCGTGGGCGGAGGGCAAGCTGTATGCGCTCGATGGCGGCGCCGGCGTGATCTTCGAGGTTGATCCGGCCACTGGCGGCATCACGCGCACGATCGAGACCGGCCGGCGCTGGATCACCGGGCTCGACTGCGACGCGAAGGCGACGCGATTCGCGACCGTCGGGCGCTCCGAGATTCTGCTGCTGGATAGCGAGGGGCAAGTGGCCCGCGAGATCCCGAGCAACTATCCCCTGCGCTCAGTGGCGGTCCGCGCTGGCAGCGTGCATGTGATGGAGCAGCCGGTCTTCGGCAACGACGCCAACCACCAGCGCGTGCGCGTGTGGCCGCGCCAGATGCTGGTACACGTGCTGAAGCTCGAGCCGCGCTGAGCGATCGCCGACGCCCTGCTTACGAGCCCTGCAAGCGGCGCAGCGCGGCTGCCTTCACAAGGCACACGACCTCGGCGCCAGGCGCCAGCGCGAGCGCCGCCCGGGCGTCCGGCGTGATCTCCGCCCAGATCGGTTGGCCGACATCGACCGCGACGAAGATGCGCCCGCCGACATCGTCGATCGCGATGATGCGCCCGCGCCAGCGGTTGCGCACACTGGTCTCGGCCCGGTCGCTGGTGGCGAGGATCACGTCGCTTGCGCCGAAGGCGACGTGCGCCTCATCCGGCCAGGCGCCGGCCGGCAGCGTGACATCCTGCTCGCCGAGGCGTCCGTGCCAGGCGCCGGCGCACTGTGCGATCCTGCCCACGCGCACGACGTTATCGCGGGTGGTCAGGCCGGCCCGTCCGACGGCCCGGTCGAGCGTCTCGCCCGCCGGCCCGGCGCCGACGACGCGCCCGCCATCGAGCAGCACGACGCGCTCGGCGAAGCGCCGCACATCGAGCTGATCGTGACTGACGAAGATCGCGGGGATGCCCAGGTCGCCGACCAGCCGGCACAGGTCATCGAGGATCCGCCGCTTCAGGTCCGCCTCCAGCGCGCTGACCGGCTCATCCATCAGCAGCAGGCGCGGGCGGCGCAGAATGGCCCGCCCGAGGGCCACCCGCTGGCGCTGGCCGCCGCTGAGGGCCGCGGGCCGCCGGTCGAGCAGATCGGTCAGTTCCAGGGCGCCGGCGATGCGATCGATCCCGGCGCCTGCCGCATCGCGCGCGCCGAACGCGAGATTGGCCCGCACGGTCATGTGCGGGAACAGCAGGGCGTCCTGCGGGATGTACCCGACCGAGCGGCGCTGCGCCGGGCGATTGACGCCGCGCTGCGTATCCAGCCACTGCTCATGGCCGAGCGACACGCTGCCGCGGCCCGGGCGCAGGAGCCCGGCGAGGATGCGCAGCGTGGTCGTCTTGCCGGCGCCGGAGGGGCCGAACAGCGCCGTGACGCCGGGCGGCGCCTCGAACGCCGCTTCCAGCGCGGGCTCGCCCGCGAACTGATGCTCGAAATGCGCGCGCAGCGTGGTCATGGCAGCGGGCGCTCCTGCGACGCCCCGGTCCGCCCCGCGCGGCGCGCCAGCCACTCGCTCAGCAGCATCGCCGCCAGCGCGACGATCACCGAGAGCGCGGCAAGCCGCCAGACCTGCGCCATCTGCCCCGGCGTCTGCATGGCCGAGTAGATCGCCAGCGGCACGGTGCGCGTGCGCCCCTCGATGTTGCCGGCGATCATGATGGTGGCGCCGAACTCACCCCATGCGCGCGCAAAGGCGAGCGTCAGACCCGCCACCAGCGCCGGCCACGCCAGCGGCAGCGTCACGCGCAGCCAGGTGCGCACGCGCCCGGCGCCGAGCGTGCGCGCCATGCCCTCCAGGCGCGGATCGACGGCGTCGAAGCCAAGCCGGCAGCTTCGCACGAGCAGCGGGAAGCCGACGACGCCCGCCGCGATCGCCGCGCCCCACCATGTGAACGCGATCTGCGCCCCCAGCCAGTCCTCCAGCACGCGTCCGATCGGTCCGCGCCGCCCCAGCAGCACAAGCAGTCCATAGCCGACGACCACCGGCGGCAGCACCAGCGGCAGCATGATCACCGTCTCGACGAGCATGCGCCCGCGGAAGCGCCAGCGCGACAGGATCCAGCCCAGGGCGACGCCGGGCGCCGCGCTGGCCAGCGTCGCCACCGCCGCGACCTGGGCGCTCAGCGCAACGGCCCGCAGTTCGTCGGGCTGGAGCGTCAGCCAGTTCACGGCGCTGGCGCCGGAAGGAAGCCGGCATCCAGAAACACCCGGACGCTGCCGGGCGACAGGAGAGCCTCGTACACCCGTCCAGCCCCAGGATGCCGATCCGGGCCAGCCAGGAGCGCAAGCGGGTAGAGGATGGGATCATGCAGCGCCGGATCGATGGCGCAGACGATCTCGACCGATGGACTCGCCCGCGCATCGGTGACGTACACGATCGCCGCCTCGACCTCGGCGCGCTCCGCGTATGCCAGCGCAGCGCGCACATCCGACCCTCGCACGATGCGCCCGCTTGTCTCCAGGTCTTCCAGCAGCCCCAGCGCCCCGAGCGCCTGCCCGGCGTAGACGCCCGCCGGCACGGCTTCCCCCGCCAGCGCAACGCGCTTCACCTGCGGATGCAGCAGATCGTGCAGCCCGGCCAACTCGGCCGGATTGCCCGCCGGCGCCACCAGCACAAGCTGATTGGAAAGCAGCGCCTGCGAGCGCGCGACCAGCCCGGCGTCCGCCACGGCGTCCGTCCAGTCCGGGCTCGCGGAAAGGAAGAGATCCGCAGGCGCCCCCTGGATGAGCTGCGCTCCCAGCGCGCTGGAGCCGCTGGCGGACACCACGATCCGGACACCCTCGGCAGCCTCGATCCGGTCTGCCAGCCGCGCCATCGCCGGCGCAGCGCTGGCAGCGCTGAAGATTACGACCGGCCGGCTGCCCGGCCGGTCGCACGCGCTGCACAGCAGCGCAATGAGGATGGCCAGACGGCAGGTGACGGCGCCCATCGGTCCAGCGTATGCCGCGTCGCCGCGGGCGCACGCGAGCCGGCCCCCGGGACGCCTTATAGTGCTTCCGATGCACAAGGCCTTCCAGCGGCGTTTTCTCATCCCGTTTCGCACGGGCCTGCTGCCGCAGATCTTCACCGACACGCTGGTCATCGGGTGCGGGGTGGCGGGGCTGCGCGCCGCCATCGCCGCGGCGGAGCACGGCGAGGTGATCATCCTGAGCAAGGACCGGCCGCAGCGGTCCAACACCGCGGTGGCCCAGGGCGGCATCGCCGCGGTCTGGGCCAAGGATGATTCGCTGGACGCCCACGTTGCAGACACCATGAACGCCGGCGCCGGCCTGTGCGATGAGGCCGCCGTCCGCTTCATACTCCAGCGAGGCCCGGGCCTCATGCGCGAGCTGGCCGACTGGGGCATGCCGTTCGACCGGGCGCCGGACGGCTCGGTGGCGCTGGGGCGCGAGGGCGCCCATTCCCACGCCCGCATTCTGCACTCCGGCGGCGACGCCTCCGGCAGCCAGCTTTCCGCCGCCCTGCTGGCCCGGGTGCGGCAGACCGCGCAGGTGCGCCTGTTCGAGGACTGCTTCGCCCTCGATCTGCTCACGCCGGCCGACGCCCCCGGCGCGCCGGTGATGGGCGCCATCACGCATCACCCGCACTACGGGCTGCAGGTCATCTGGGCCAGGGCGACGATCCTCGCCAGCGGCGGGGCGGGGATGGTCTACCGCGAGACGACCAACCCGCCCTCGGCGACCGGCGACGGGCTTGCCATGGCGTGGCGGGCCGGCGCGCCCATCGCCGACATGGCGTTCGTGCAGTTCCATCCCACGACGCTGTATCTCGCCGGCGCCCCGCGTTTCCTCATCAGCGAGGCGGCCCGCGGCGAGGGCGGGCTGCTGGTCGATCACTCCGGGCGGCGCTTCATGCTGCAGGAGCATGAGCTGGCCGAACTCGCGCCGCGCGATGTCGTGGCCCGCGCAATAGTCCGGCGCGTGCGCGACGAGGGCGCCACGCACGTCTTCCTCGACGTCCGCGCGATAGACGGCTTTGCCCAGCGCTTCCCGGGCATCACCGATGTGCTGCACAAGTACGGGCTTGACCCGGCGAGCGACCTGATCCCGGTGAATCCGGCAGCGCACTACAGCGTCGGCGGCGTCGCGACCGACCTGGCCGGACGAACCGCCGTGCCCGGTCTCTATGCCGCGGGCGAGGTCGCCGCCACCGGCCTGCACGGCGCCAATCGTCTGGCGAGCAACTCGCTGCTGGAAGGGCTGGTGATGGGTGAAGCCGCCGGACGAGCGGCGCGAGAGCGCACGCAGGGCGTCACGCCGGACGATCTGCCCCCGTGCCCGTGGCTGGACGCCCCGCCCGCGGCGCCGGCCCGCATCGTCAGCGACATCCCCATCTCCGACCACGCCGAGATCGACCTGCCCGATGTGCTCTCCTCCCTGCGCTCCTGCATGTGGCACAACACCGGCATCGAGCGGCGCGCCGCCGCCCTGGCCGACGCCGGCGACATGCTCGACTTCTGGGCCCGCTACACGCTCGACAAGATCTTCGACGAGCGGGACGGCTGGGAGGTGCAGAACATGCTGCTCGTCGGCGCGCTGATCACCGCCTCGGCGAGCTGGCGGGCCGAATCCCGCGGCTGCCACTGGCGGGCCGATGTGCCCGAGTCGCTGGAGCGGCTGTGCGCCCATGACCAGTGGCAGCGCGGCGGCGATGGCCCGCAGATCAGGCCGGTCGGCGCCCCGGCCCCCGCCGGCGCGACGACCGGTTTGCGCTGAAGGAAGCGCCCAGGTCGGGCTCGCCTGCCGAGCGCAGCGTGGTTCAGCTTGCTGAACCGACGCCTTCACGTGGTGAGCCGACTATCGGAGAGGCGCTCGTGATGGCGGTCGAGTCGGTCGAGTCGTGGTCGCCGTCGAAGTCGGTGTCTCCAGCCGCGTGTCCGAAGGCCTGCCCGCAGGGGCTGTAGCTCACGCGTTCCTGCTGGATCCCCGAGTCATCCAGCACCACGCTGACATCCGCCCGCCAGTTCTGGTGGTAGTAGAACCGCAGGTCCTCGGCGGTGGTCTCCCCGACCGTGACGTAGGTGGTCCTGAGGATCACAGAGTCAATGTAACTGCTCCCGCCCGCCCCGTCAAGGCCGGCCTGGTGGGCCAGGGTCTGCTCCTTCAGGGTCGAGCCCTCGTAGATGGCGATGCGCTCTCGCCGCAGCGCGCTGACGGCGGACCGTCAGTGGCACGAAGCCGGAGAACACGCCCGTCAGTGCCACCCTGCCGTCGTAGCCCTTACTGCACCACCTGCTGTGACGTGATCTTCGAATTCAACTCGGTCCTGTCCACTCGCGCATCGTACGCTTCGAGGATCCACATCTTCTCAAACCCCGGGCCGAGTTGCACTGTCAGGTCCTCACCGAGCAGGCTGCGCTCGACGGCGACGAAGACCAGGCAGACGATCGCATTCCCAGCCTCGTCTAGCCGGACGAAATAATCGTAACGAGGGTTGATCATCGGCTGGTCCATCTTGGAGAAGTACCATGCAGGGTGGGCGTCAAGCTGCTCACCAATGCTTCGCGATCGCACGTCGATTATCTCGGACGGGTTAGGCGCTGCCTGGAGAGCACTGCTGACGGCGCTGTTGAGGTGCTCGACAATGGCCCGCACGTCCCCGGGAGGACCGCCTACGAGGAGGTGGAGATAAAGATACCGCTCAAACGACCGTGCATCGATTGGACGAATCGTCACGTGTGCGCCCACGTCAGGGATGGCTACCGCCGAATACTCGCCGGCGCTGATAGTGGGTTCAGGTGCCACTGAGTGTCGCATCCTACATCCTAGCGGCACTACTCCAATGACAGTGATGCCGAGGAGTCGCGTCAGGAATGCTCGCATCTTGTGTTACCTCCTGCCCGTCTAATCGGATGGCCTTGCCGAACAACTCTCGATACCTCCTGCATCGCCAGCACAGGGCCACGGGGTTCCAGGCCGAGTGGTTGTATCGCATGCATCAGCTTGTACAGGCAGACACCTGCCCAAGAGCCGGTCAATCGCCGGTCGACCTCCGCAGTTGTTGCGAATGCTGCGCTCGGCCCCGTCAGCGACGCAGGTTTCCCAAGCCTGCTGTGTTGGCATGCTGCAGCAACTCCCGTCGAACGCATATGCCCTAATCTCGCTACATATCCAATCGGAGCAGAAACCGAAGATGCCACACCGCTGGTCGCCCCACGGCCACCGATGGCACCAGACTTTGCAGCCATCCGCGGCATGCACGATCTCGTGCGCCAATACCCCGCATGGATCTCTGTATTGCTGCCACGTGCGTGGGCAGATCGTGACCGTTCGAGACCAGCAGCAGTAGTAGCCGAGCGTTGTCCCGCCGCAGTAACGGCCATCGCATTCGATCGTGAGCTGTCGGGCTCTTGGGCCGCAAGCAAATCGGTAGGTATTTAGAGCACGCTTGACCCGAGAATCAGCAAGGCAGTACTGAAGCCGGTTCTTGCACGATATCGTACCCCAGTCGATGTTTGGGTCGTTGTGTGTGGGTCCCCCTGGGCCTGTACCAGGCTGGCAAGGAGCGTTGGGAACCACGTCACACCCGCATGGGCTATAGCACGGAAGGAACGCGAGTACGGTGCTCGCTCCCCCAGAGTCCAGCGGTCCCTGCGCCCGCTGGATCATCCTCCCCAACAACTCAGAGTACACGTACCCCCGCCCGTGGTAGAACTGACTGATGTCGCGGTCGTTGGTATACCCCGCGTTCCCGTACCTGCTGTTGACATCATCCGAGCTGAGCACCTCCCACCCCAGCGTGTCGGCGTCCGCGGCGGTGTCGTCGGCGTTGTCGACATCGCCATCGAGGTCGACATCCACGAACGGGTCGTTGCCGTTCCAGCCGCTGATGGCGGTCGAGTCGGTCGAGTCGTGG
>JBICIE010000279.1:0-24547 GCA_043101635.1 Phycisphaerales bacterium JB039
TGGAAGGGCTGGAGAACGCGCCGGAAGTTCGGGATCTGATCATGTCCCGCGTCCGGGCTTCTCGGGCCGCGGGGCTCGGGGACGAGGCCGGGGATCACGGGGGGCTGAGCCCGGCGGCCCTGGGGCTTCTGCGAGAGATCCGGGATCTGGCGAAGCGGGCGGCAGAACGTTGACGCCGGCCCCGCCGCGCTGTCTAATGAGGTAGCCCCGGACCGGGGCGCAACGGGGAGGTTACCGATGGTCATTCGTACCCATGTCCGCTGCGGAATCGCAGCGCTGGCGGTTGCGGCGTGCGCCGCTGTCGCCCAGCAGCAAGAGCCTTACCGGAACCACGCGCTGGTGTCGGTGGACGCTCCGACGCCGCGTCAGATGCTGGCGATCACCCAGCTTACCGACGACATCTGGACGCATACGCCGCGACCCGGGGCGGCGCTGGAGTTCCGGGTCACGCCCGAGCAGCTTGACCGGCTGCGTCAGCTCGGCATCGAGCACAGGGTGCTGATCGAGGACATCCAGGCGGAGGTCGACGCCGAGCGGGCCAGGCTTGCGGCGGGCCAGCCCGCCGACGCGGGCTGGTACGACGATTACAAGACCTACGACGAGCACAAGCTGCACGCCCAGGAGCTTGCCGCGGCGAGCGCCGGGCTGGCGACCTTCGAGATCGTCGGTCCCTCGCTGGAGGGGCGTGAGATGTTCGCGATCCGCATCGACGATCCGGCGGGCGATCCGGACCGGCCTGTGATCGTGCTGCAGGCGGGCCAGCACGCGCGCGAGTGGATCGCGCCGATGACGGCGCAATACATCGCCGAGACGCTGCTTACCTCGACCGATCCGCGACTGGATCCGCTGGTGCAGCGCTTCGAGTGGATCATCATCCCGACGATGAACCCGGACGGGTACGACTACACCTGGACCGACCTGCGCCTGTGGCGGAAGAACCGGCGCGACAACGGGGACGGCACCTTCGGCGTGGACCTGAACCGCAACTGGAGCTACCAGTGGGGCGGCGCGGGGTCCAGCGGCCAGACAGGCTCCGAGACCTATCGCGGGGTCGGGCCGTTTTCGGAGGTGGAGCTGCAGTCGTTTCTCAGCTACATCGACCCGTACACGGCCCGCATGGCCGTCCACATCGACCTGCACAGCTACGGGCAGTTGATCCTGTCGCCGTGGAGCTACACCGACTCGCTTGTGCCGCCGGACATCGACCTGTTCAACGAACTCGGCAAGCTGATGTCGGACGCGATCTTCTCGGTGCACGGCGCTTCGTACACCTACGGCCCGGGCGGCTCGACCTTGTACCTTGCCGCGGGCGTGGCGCCGGACTGGGGCTACGCCGAGCACGGAGCGCTGTCGTGGACGATCGAGCTGCGCCCGATCGGCAGCCCGGGCTT
Source organism: Phycisphaerales bacterium JB039 (assembly GCA_043101635.1). GTDB lineage: Bacteria > Planctomycetota > Phycisphaerae > Phycisphaerales > UBA1924 > CAYMJK01. The sequence continues at coordinate 1,392 of JBICIE010000279.1, forward strand.
CCAGCTTCCGCCCGATGGCATCATCCCGACGGTGGAGGAGACGGTGGAGGCGATCATCCAGCTTGCCGAGTCGATCTCGGCGCCGCTGCGGTTCACCGTCGCCGCGCCTTCGACGATCACGCCGGACGCTCCGTACAACTTCGAGTTCGGCGTGGCCGATGGCATCGGCACGGTCGATCCCGCCAGTGTGCGCGGGTACGTGCGCCTGGCGGGGGCGTCGATGTTCGATGAACTGGTCGCGACCGATCTCGGCGCCGGGCAGTACAGCGTGACGCTGCCGGAGACCGAGTGCGGCGGGATTCTCGAGTTCTACCTGAGCGCGGCGACGACGACGGGGGACAGCGCGACGTTCCCGGCGGGCGCGCCCGATGATCTGCTGAGCGCCGAGGCGCTGGCGATCATGACGACGCTCGCCGACGATGTGGAGACCGACCTGGGCTGGATCGTCGGGGCGCCGGGGGACACGGCGACCACCGGCATCTGGGGGCGCTCGGATCCCGAGGCCACCGCAGCGCAGCCGGGCGATGATCACACGCCGGATCCCGGCGTCAACTGCTGGGTGACCGACGGCCGGGCCGGAAGCGGCGTGGGCACATGGGATGTCGATGGCGGCGCCACCACGCTGACGAGCTACAGCTTCGACGCATCCGAGCCGTTCGACATTCTGAACGCCGACCCCATGCTCAGTTTCTGGGTCTGGTACAGCAATGACCAGGGCAGCGCCCCGGGGACGGACTCGATGCCGATCCTGATCAGCAACGACGGCGGGGTGAGCTGGGTGGAGATGGAGTCGATCGGCGTCAGCACCATCGGCTGGGAGCAGCGGAGCTACCGGATCGGCGATTTCGTTGCGCCGAGCGAGGACATGCGCCTGCGGGTCGTGGCCCGGGACGATGAGCCCGGGAGCATCGTGGAGGCGGCGATCGATGACATCGAGCTGATGTTCGCCGGCTGTGCGCGTCACCCGGCCGACTTCACGCGGGACGGGGTGCTGGACATCTTCGACTTCCTGGAGTTCCAGAACCTGTTCGCGGTGATGGATCCGAAGGCCGACCTGACCGGGGACGGCCTGTGGGACATCTTCGACTTCCTGCTGTTCCAGAACCTGTTTGAAGGCGGCTGAGGCCGCGGCGGGTTTCTGGGGCGGAGCATGATCGGCGGGGCGGGCCTGGGGGCTCGCCCCGCTTTGTTGTGCGCGGGGCGCGGCATCCGGCATCCGGCGTCCGGCATCCGTGGGATGCGGGCCGGGGCGCGGGTCGGAGTCGCGCTGGTGACGCGGGGAGCGGCCGGTGAGGAAGCGCAGGAGTGCGCTGGCGGCGAGGCGGCGCTCGCGGAGGGAGTCGGCTTCGGCGCAGACGGCGTGGAGAGCGGCGATGGCGTCCGGGAGTGCGGCCGCGGCGCGGAGGTTTGCGACGGCGTGGAAGGCGGCTGTGCGCCGGGCGGCAAGCTGGGCGAAGTCGTCGCGGGTGATGAGGTCGAGGATGTCGGTGAGGGGGATGTCGAGTTGGGTGGCGAGGGTCTGGGGGTCGGTGGTGAGGAGGGTGGTGTAGATCGTGTCGAGGGCTGCGGCGGGATCGGTGTCGTGCGGCGCGGGGTCGCAGGCGGGGTCATCGGTGATGTCGGGCGCCGGGCGCATGATGTGATTGTCGGGGGTCCGAGCGGGGACGCAAGGGGTGGGCGGGGGAGGGACGGGTTTTTGCGCGCGCGGGTGGTAGATCGGGGGGAGTGGCGCGAATGTGCGCGCGCCGTGGGCGCTTCGGGCGTCGTCATTGGGCACGCCGAGCACCAATGGCGCCTGCGCTTGCCCCGCTGGGGCGTTTCGAGTCGGGGCGCCGGCTTCCACGGGCTGCGCCCGCTTTGCGGGCTGGCCCGTGGCTACGTCCGCGTGGCCCTTCGGGCCGGCGAGTTGACGGTCAAGGCGGAGGGACCAGCGGCCAGTCGGCGCCGCATTCGGGGCAGTGGGCGGGGCCGGCGCTGGGAGCTGCACGCTTGAGATCGACGAGGGAGTACCTGCAATCCGGGCATCGACCCTCGTTGAGCGTCTTACGGATCCGAGAAAGGCGGCGCAGTTCGTTCACGATCAGCACAGCGAGTACAAGATCCAGGGCCGCGAGCACAGCGGCGCCTCTGGTGTGACCCATATGGACAGCCAATCCTGCCGAGACGCCGGTCGCCGCCACGGTCACCCAGGAGAACCAGGCAAGCAGTGCGCGGGAACGCGCCGCCCTGGCTGCTTTGAGGCGGCGACGCTGAATCTCGGCAGCGAGCGCTGCGCGTTCGATCGGTCCAGTCGGGATGTCACGGACGATCGCGCAGCGACTCTCCATGTTGCGCCGTGCAAGGCGAGGCAGGTGCTCCTGCGGCGTTGGCCTGTCCCATGAGGTTGGCATGGCCGGCTCAAGCATACTCGGAGTACGGGTAGACTCAACTCGAACAACCGGCGCCTTGCCGAACTGTCGGCGCCGGATGATCTTCAACCACCCGAGCTTGCGCTCGGGGCTCAATGGGCATCAGGGTGGTGGCACGAGCGGCCAGTCGGCGCCGCATTCGGGGCAGTGGGCGGGGCCGGCGCTGGGGGCGTCATGCCTGAGATCCGTGAGGGGGTACTGGCAGTCCGGACACTTCGAGAGGTGTACGGCCCGGTGGGCGCGGCGCAGGCGGCGGTAGTGTGTGAACATCATTGCCGCGGCGACGACGCCGACCATGGCCCACGCGAGCGATCCGGATGTCGCAAGCACCCAGAGCGTCAGCACGACGGTGGCGATCGCGAGGCCGAGGAGGCAGCCGGGCATGTCGGCCTGCTGGCGCCAGCGCTGGCGGCGGCGGCGCAGTTCGACTTCGAACTGGTCGGCGGTGAGGTCGCCGGAACGATAGCGATCGAGCGGTTCGCAGCGGCGGTGGAGGTTGCGTTCGGCGATCGCGGCGTTTGGGCGGAACTGGGTGATACGCTGGGTGAGGGTTGGGGTGTCCCAGGTTGAGGGCATGGGGCGGCTCACCGCGCGGACAGTTGGGCCACCCGAGCTTGCGCTCGGGGCTCTTTAGCCTGCCACGCGTTCGACTTCGTCGAGGGTCGTCACACCTTCGCCGGCGAGGCGATAGCCGAACTGCGCCAGCGTCGTGAAGACACCCTGCTCGGCGATGCGGCGCATCTCCTGGATGCTGGGCGTGCCCAGCACGATGTCGCGCAGGTCGTCGTTGAACTCGAGCAGTTCGAAGATGGCGCGCCTGCCGCGGTAGCCGGTGCGCAGGCAGCGGGCGCAGCCGGTGGAGGCGTAGACGACCGGGCGCGGGCCGCCGGCGCCGGCGCTGAGATAGCGGCCGATCTTGGAACTCTGGCCGGGGGTGAGGGCAACGGGCGTCTTGCAGTTGTCGCACAGGACGCGCACCAGGCGCTGGGCCAGGACGAGATCGAGGGCGTTGGCGACGAGGTAGGGCTCGACGCCGAGATCCAGCAGGCGGAAGACCGCGGCCATGGTGTCCTTGGCGTGGACGGTGCTGAAGACGAGGTGGCCGGTCATGGCGGCCTGCATGGCGGTGCGGGCGGTCTGCTCATCGCGGATCTCGCCGACGAAGATGACATCGGGATCCTGGCGCAGCACGCTGCGCAGGACATCGCCGAAGCCGGCGCCCTGCTTGTCTGCGATGGGGATCTGCGTGACGCCCTCGAGCTTGTATTCGACGGGATCCTCGATGGTCACCACATTCTTGGCCTCGCGGTCGATCTCGCGCAGGCAGTTGTAGAGCGTGGTGGTCTTGCCGCTGCCGGTGGGGCCGCAGGCGAGGATCATGCCGTGGTCCTGCTCGACGACGCGGCGGACCGAGGGCAGCATGTAGGGGGCGAGGCCGAGATGATCCAGGCTGTCGGGGGCGCCGAGGGAATCGAGCACGCGGCAGACCATCTTCTGGCCGTGGACGGCGGGCGTGAAGCTGACGCGGAACTCGATGCGGCGGGGTTTGTCGCCGGCGCGGCCGATAGTGGCGCTGAAGGTGCCATCGAGCATGGCGCGGCGGCCGGCGGTCTCCATCTCGCAGGCGGTCTTGATGAGGCCGGCGACCAGTTCGCCGACGCTGGCGGGGACCTCGATGATGGGGATCATCTGGCCATCGACGCGCATGCGGACGCCGTAGCGCTCGGAACGGGGCTCGAGGTGGATGTCTGTCGCGCGGGCCTTGCTGGCGCACTGGAGCAGGAGGCGGACCGCGCGGGGGCCGGGGCTGTCGCCCTTGAGGGCGTCGGTCGTGTGGCCGGAGGCGTCGATGACGCCGACCTCGGTCTCGACATCGCCCTTGGGGGGGAGGTCTTCGATCAGCTCGCGCAGTTCGCGGGCCCAGGGGGGCTCGGGCTCGGCGCCTCGCTTCCGCTGGGCGGGTTCACCCGACGGGCTTGCGGGGGCTTCGACCTCTCGGGCGATGACCTCGAACTCGTGCTTTCCGACGCGGAGGATGTCGCCGGCCCGCAGGGCGCTTTCGGTGATGGTGACGCCGTTGACGCGGGTGCCGTTGCGGCTGCCGAGGTCGCGGACATAGAAGAGGCCGCCGGGGCCGGGGCCGATGACGCAGTGCTTGCGGCTGGCCCGGTCATCCCGGACGCGGATGGTGTTGGCGGGGTGGCGGCCGATGGAGATCTCTTCGCCGTTGAGGGCGACGGTGCGTCCCTGCCAGCCCTGCGGCTTGAGAAAGAGCTGGGCCATCGGGCAGGGGTCCTCCGCGGGCGGGCGGCCGGCTCGCCTTCGGGCCGGGATTGTGGCTCTGGGCATGCCTGGTCTACCGGCAAGCCGGCTCGCCGGATCCATGGTAGTGCGGATCCGGCGCCCCCGACATCCGGTGCGCGCCTGAAGCGATCCGGGTGGCCTGCCGGCGCCGGCAGAATACACTCGGCGCATGATCGACCTGCGCCGACTGCGCGAAGACCCCGAACACTTCAAACAAGGCGCCCGGCACAAGGGCGTGACGGTCGACATCGACCGGGCGGTGGACCTGGACCGGCGCATCCGGGAATTGCAGACCCGTCGCGACGAGGCCCGGGCCAACCAGAACCGCCTGGCGCGGGAGTCCGGCCCGAAGATCGGCCAGCTCATGGGCCAGCTCAAGAAGGCCGAGGGCGGACAGCGCGAGGCGCTGCAGGCGGAACTGGACCAGCTCAAGCAGGCGCCGCAGATGCTGAAAGCGGAGGTGCAGGCGGCCGAGGACCAGCTTGCCCAGCTTGAGCCGGAGTTCCGGGAGCTGCTGCTGGCGATCCCGCTGCCGCCGGATCCGGATGTGCCGGTGGGCGCCGGCGCCGAGGACAACGTGGAGCTGCGCCGGTGGGCGCCGGCGGGGTTCGACCCGGCCGTGCCGTTTGCCGAGCAGCGGGGCTTTGCGCCGAAGACGCACATCGAACTGGTGGAGTCGCTGGGGCTGTGCGACTTCGAGCGCGGGGTGAAGTTGGCGGGCTCGCGGAGCTACTCGCTGACGGGCGACGGGATGCGCCTGCACCAGGCGATCCTGCGCTACGCGTTCGACTTCATGGCGGAGCGGCACGGGTTCCGGCCGATGTCGGTCCCGGCGCTGGTGCGCGAGGAGGCGATGGTCGGGACGGGCTTCTTCCCGGCGGGGCGCGAGCAGACGTACCAGGTGGAGGAGACGCGGCGCGGGGCGGGCGAGGACCTGTACCTGGCGGGGACCGGCGAGGTGGGCCTGATGGGTCTGCACGCCGGGGAGATCCTGGATGAGGCGGACCTGCCGCTGCGGTATGTGACCTGGAGCCCGTGCTACCGGCGAGAGGCGGGGGCGGCGGGGAAGGACACGGCGGGGCTGTACCGGATCCACCAGTTCGAGAAGGTCGAGCAGGTGGTGGTCTGCGGCGCTGATGAGGCCGAGAGCCGGGCGTGGCACCAGAAGATGATCGGGTATGTCGAGGCGCTCTTGCAGAGCCTGGAGCTGCCGTACCGGCTGCTGCAGTGCTGCACGGGTGACCTGGGCGTCAAGAACGCCGACATGATCGACATCGAGTGCTGGATGCCGGGGCGGGGGGAGGTTGGGGCCGACGGGCGGCCCACAGGCGACTTCGGCGAGACGCACTCGGCGAGCCGGCTGTACGACTTCCAGTGCCGGCGGCTGAACATGCGGTACCGGGCCGGGGGCGAGGGCGGGACGGGTTCGACGACGTTCTGCCATTCGCTGAACAACACGGTGGCCGCGAGCCCGCGCATTCTGATCCCGCTGCTGGAGATGCACCAGCAGGCGGATGGGACGGTGCGCGTGCCGGAGGCGCTGCGCCCGTACATGGGGGGGCGGGAGCGGATCGGGTAGCGGCTACGCCAGAGTCGTCTCGGGCGGCTCCAGGGGCAGCACTCGGGCGTGGTCGAGGTAGCCGGCCCAGTTGCGGCGCATCTCGCTCATGGAGTCGCCGCCGAACTTGTCGCGCATGGCGCGGGCGATCTCGAAGGCGACGACGTTCTCCATCACCACGCTGGCGGCGCTGACGGCGCAGATGTCGGAGCGCTCGTACTGGCTCTGCTCGGGCTGCTTGGTGTCGAGGTCGACGCTGGGCAGGCCGCGGAGGAGGGTGCTGATGGGCTTCATCGCGGCTCGGACGACGACGGGCTGGCCGGTGGTCATGCCGCCCTCGGTCCCGCCGGCGTTGTTGGTGTCGCGGATGAAGCCGAGGCCGATCTCATCACGGCGGGCGCCGTCCCAGCGGATGGGATCGTGCACCTGGCTGCCCGGCCTGCGCGCGCAGTCCTTGCCGAGACCGATCTCGACGCACTTGAAGGCCTGGATGCCCATGACCGAGTAGGCGAGACGGGCATCGAGCTTGTCGCGCCAGTCGACGCACGTGCCGATGCCCGGCGGGCAGCCGAACGCGTGGGCCTCGACCAGCCCCCCCACCGTGTCCTTGTCGACCTTGGCCTGGCGAATGATCTCAATCTGGCGCGCGGTCACGGCCTTATCGGGGCAGTAGGTTTCGCTGGCGTCGCGCAGGGTCAGCAGTTCGCGCCAGTTCTCCGGCGTCGGCGCCACCGCCGTCTCGGCATCCAGGATCGCGCGCACGAAGCCGAAGATGTGGATGTCGAAGCGGGCCAGAAGTTGGCGGGCCAGGGCGCCGGCGGCGGTGCGGGCGGCGGTCTCGCGGGCGCTGGCGCGCTCGAGCGTGCCGCGGCAGTCGGTGGTGAGCCACTTGAGGCTGCCGGCGAGATCGGCGTGGCCGGGGCGCGGGCGGCGCACCGGCGGCGTGCGCGCAGGATCGTCCATCCGCGAGTCGCGGTTGCGAATGAGCATGGCGATGGGGCTGCCGAGGGTCTCGCCCTGGCGCATGCCGCTGAGGAACTCGACGGCGTCGGTCTCGATGCGCTGGCGCCCGCCGCGGCCGTAACCGCCCTGACGCCGGCGCAGTTCGGCGTTGATCTGGTCGGCATCGACCTTCAGCCCGGCGGGCATGCCGCTGACGGTGACGACAAGGGCGGGGCCGTGGCTCTCGCCGGCGGTGATGTAGTCGAGGAAGGGCATGGGGGAGGGTATCGGCCGAATGCCGCTTGGAGTTCCGGCACTGCAAGGGGCCGGTGGCGCCAGGCCCGCATGACAGGCCATCGCCCTCAGCCGCGGATGTGTTCCAGGATCGCTGGATCGCGGATCTCGTCGTCGCGGGCGAGCAGGAGGGCCTTGGCCATGACCTCGGCGGTGCGCGGGTCATCATCGGCGAACGGGAGGAAGAGGCGGCCGCGGTACTGGCTGTGCACGGCGACGATCGGCAGGGCGCGCCCGGGGAGCACGTGGGTGATGGCACTGCCGAGGTGCAGGCTGTAGCTGGCGCGGGCGCCGTCGATGAAGGCGTGAACGCCGTCGATGCGGACGTTGGCGAGGCCGAGGAGCTTGCAGGTCTGGTCGAGCAGGGCGCTGCGCATCTCGACGGTCGAGGCGGTGGCCTCGGGATCGACGCCGCCGGCGTGGGCGACACTGACGACGAGATCGAGATCGCGCATGGTCTCGCTGAAGACGCGGTCGGGAACGTCGGCGATGTGCATCAGGCCGCGGGCCTTCGTGCGCCGCTGGAAGCTGACGGCCTCGAGCGTGAGGCCATCGACATCGGCGGGTGTGAAGTAGGTCTCGGCGAACCAGAGGTTTGCGGTGATTCCCTCATCGTGATAGGTGCGCCGGACGCCTTCTTCGGGGGCGATCACCCACTGGCGCTGCTTGAGCAGCGCAAGCGCCTGGCGCGGGTTGACCTGGTGGCCGGCGTAGCGCCGGGTGGAATCGGCCTGGTCGATCTCTGTGTCGGTCTTGGGATAGACCTCGCGGAAGATCTGCTTGATAGGCTGGATGCGCTCGGCGCTGAAGCAGTCGCGTTGCCAGTCGCCCCAATCGCCGCGGGCGAGCAGGTCGATCGGGTGGGCGAGACGAACGGTTTCCTGCTTGCCGATCGGCTCAATGGCGCCGGAGCAGTGCTGGAGCGCGCGGGCGCCCTCGATGGGGTAGCCGATGAGATCACCGTCCCCGATGAAGACGAGGCGCTGCAGCATCGGGCGCAGCAGCGGGTGATCCCACAGTTCCCGCAGCTCGGGGCCGGTGAAGGCGTCGGCACGGCACATGGAGGTTTCCAGCGAGAGGCGCATGCGGGTCCGCTGGCGGCGCAGATCGGTGACGCGGGAGCGAAGCTGGGCGATATCCTCGCGTTTGCGGAGCTTGGCCGGCACGTTCTTGAGCGGCTTGTCCTTCTTCGTGATGGTGAGTTCGGGGGCGCCCTCGGCGTCGATGGCGAGCGAGATCGTGGTGTCGTCGGCGTTGATCGTCACCGGCCCCTGCGCGAGGTCGGCAACGGCCTCGGCCTCCATGGCCCATTCGAGGCGGCGCGGGTCGCGGTAGCCGGCGGTTCGGGCGAGATTCTGCAGGCCGATGTCCACGGCGCGGCCCTCGCTGGCCTGGCGCTGGCTGCCGAACTTGCGGCTCTGGCGCCGGAACTCCTGGAGGCGCTGGTAGCGACTGAGGGTCTCGGCCCGGGCGTCCGCCGGCTTCTGCGGCAGGGGAATGAGGCCCAGAGCGCGGACGGACTCCTGGTGGCGCGTGGCGTCCATGCGCTTGATCAGGTCGGCGGGCTTGACTTCGCTGAGCATGGCGCTGGCGAAGAGTTCGGCCCGCTTGTGGCCGCCGCTGTTGGACGCGTACCTGGCGGATTTGAGCAGCCGGCGCCAGCTCTCCATGCCGACGCCACCGAGCATGCGGTGGAACCATGCGACATCGACAGCGCCATCCTCGAGGTCTTCGGCCTCCAGTTCGGTGCGCTCGCTGATGCGGGCGGCCCACATCTCACGGAATTCCTGGTCGCGCCAGTAGCTCATCTGTTTGGTGTGGGCGTGGATCCACCAGACGGCGTCCTCGAGGCCTTCGAAGGCGAGCGTGTGCTCGATGTGGGTGGCCCATTGCGGGGCAAAGAGGGCGAGGTCGAGCAGGCGCTTCTCGGCGACGCCGGAGGTCTTGAACAGTTCGGCGAAGCGCTGCGGCGTGTCCTCGGGCTCGGGCGCCGTGACGGTGATCAAGCGGCTGAAGGAGTAGGCGCGGGTCGGCTTGGTCCACTGATCCTGACGGACGAGGTTGTCACGCCCGAGAGCCGCGGCAAGGCGGAACAGCGTCGCGGCGCCGCCAGCGTGGTGGATCTGGCGGGCCATCTCGCTGGCGGGGCCGAGTCGCTCGCCGCGGGTCAGTTCGACCTCGATGATGCGCTCGCGCATGCGCCGGGCGGCGTCGAGGAGGGGCGGCAGGTCGCGGAGGGCCGGGTGGGGGCGCAGGCGAGTGACGTCATCAATCGAGCCGAGGAACACGAGGTCGTCCCACTGAGTCTTGCGGACCCGCTCCTTGAGCATCCAGGCGTAGAAGTCGTGCTCTGTGGCGAGGCCTTGCTTGTACGCGGCGGAGAACTGCTCAAGGGGAGGGCCGCGTTCGCAGTCGGTGACGCCGAGGTCCATTGCCAGAAGCCGCAGAGCGCCGAGACGGGCCACGAGGGCGTCATCTGCGCGCGCGCCGGGCACCATCGCCAGGTACTGATCGGCGATGTCGAACTCGCGCCGGAGTTTCGACTCGCTGACCCGGCGGGAGTTCTCCGGCAGCGTCGCCGGCTCCTTGCCCGCCTTGATCTGTGCGAGGCGATCCTCCGGAACCTGCACGACGAACTCGAGCGCGCCTGCGCCGCAGAGCAGCGGGAGCCACTCGGCGAGGCGCCTGAACGACCACAGGACGCCGTAGGCGCGCTGTGAACGGAGGGCGGCGGGCATCTCCTTCAGCCAGTGTTCGTCGCCAAACTCGGTGAGCATCCAGGCGCGCACAAGCTCAAGACCATCTTTGTCGCGCATGGAAGCCGGGCGGCCGGCGATCCACTCGTGCCAGGCCTCGCGGAGTGGCAGGTTCTCCAGCGCCTGCTCCAGATCTTCCTTGCTGGCCGAGGCGCCCCGGCGCGGGCCGGGCAGATTCTCGGCCAGCAGCCCCGTGCGCTTCGCGGCGCCCTCGCCGGGCTCGACCCAGTCGGCGGTGTAGGTGATCTGCTCCTCGCCCCGCTGCAGGAAGAGTTCCGCAAGTGATCGCAGGCAGGCCCTGGCCGCCTTCGTGTCCTTGGATACACCGACGAACTTCGGCGCGATCGGCCTGGCACGCATCTTCGGATCAAGCAGCCCGAGGCACTCCTGGCTCGCGCTGGCGTCCACCTGCGTCCCCACCAGCCGCTCGACCTGCTCGGCGAGTTCCGGATCCGTGAGCTGCTGGCGGTGTTTCTCGACCAGGTTTCGGGCTTCGTCCGCGGCGAGATCCTTCTCGACGAGATGTGCCGCGAGTTCCAGGCCGGCGGCCCGCTTCTTGATGGCGCCATCGGCCATGAGTTCGTCGGCGAGCCTCACGATGCGATCCGGCGCCAGCTTTGTCAGGCGTCCGATCGCGCAGCGGCGCAGCTTGGCGGCCGAACGGTGCAAGGCGCCGCAGATGCGCTCGACTTCATCTTCCTCGACCGGGAGCGACTCGAGGGCTTCGAAGGCCGCTTCGTAGACATCAGCGCGGGAGTCGGTGATCAGTTCGAGCATGAGGGCACGGCCCTCGGGGGTGAGCTTGCTGCGCTTGCGCCTGCGGCCCCAGCCGGTCCCGGCGAGATCGCGGATGACGGTGACGCAGGCCCAGCTTTCGAGGGCGCCGGCGTACGGGATCATGCGCTCGGGCGCGGCGGTCGCCATCGAGCGCAGCGCGGCGGCGGCGTCGCGCCGGCTGAGGGTGTATTCGCACCAGGGCCAGACGATGGCCTCGCACTTGCGGCCCTTCGCCGGCAGGCGCTCGTACAGCTTCGCGATGGCGGCGAAGAGCTCCTGCGGAACTGCGGACCACTCCGGACGAGCGATGGCCTCCAGCATCGCTGCGAGCACGCGATCGTCCGTCTCTTCATCCGCGACGAGACGCTGGGCCAGCGGCTCGATGGCGTCCGGCACAAGGAGCAACCGGTCCAGCGTGAGCACCGCGATGAAGCGTCGCTCGGGCGTCGGGTCGGCGAGCAGCGGCGTCGCGAGGGCAATGGCGTTGTGGGCGTCCTGGAACGCCGCGGCCCAGAGGGCGATGTAGGCGTCCTCGGGCTCGCCGTCGCGAACCATCTGCTCGCGCAGAGTGGGATCGTCGAGGTACTGCGTCATCCGCCGGATACCGCTGTTGACGACCTTGACGCTGCCGCCGGCCCACTGCGTGCCCAGCCAGACGTCGAAGGCGCGGACGGTGGCGCTGAAGCGGGCGAGGTCGTGCTCCAGGATCAGGCCGAGCATGTAGCGGAAGGCGTCCGGATGGCCCTCATCGACGGCCTCCAGGATCGCCTGGCGCAGGCCCTCCTGGCGCTGGGCGGCCAGCAGCAGCTTGCCGACGTACTCCCAGTCCTGGCGGTCGCCGGAGTTGAGCAGGGCGACGATGGCGTGGCGGCCCATCTGGCCGATCTCGTGCTCGCCGTTGATCGAGGCGATCAGCGTCTGGCGCACGGCCTCCGCCTGGGCCCCGCCGGCGCGCAAGGCCGCGGCGAGCACCCAGCCGACATCATCGCCGAAGGTGGGCAGGTGCGCGGCCCACGCCGCGAGCCAATGGACATCCTCATCGAGGTTGCGCAGGGTCTGCGTGATCTGGAGGAAGAAGCGGGCGCGGCTGGCAGCCTGGACGGCCGGGTTGGACGGCGAGCGGAACGGCAGCCGCCCCCACTCGAACTGGTACGGCCGCTGCGGGGCATCCTGCCAGGCGCACTCGAGCAGGTCCGCCAGCTTCGGGAACAGTTCGGCCCAGAGTTTGCGCCGGTCGGCGTCGCCGAGTTCCTGGAAGTAGCGGATGGTCTTCAGCAGGCGCTCCGGCTGCGGGCCATCGCCCATCCAGTCCGTCGGCGTCTGCAGCAGTTGCCTGAGCGTCTCGCGCCGGCGGCCGGGCCAGCGAGCGAGCCGGGACAGCCGGGCGTCCAGCCACTTGCGCTGGTAGAACGTCTTGAGCTGGCTCTCGATCTCTTCGTGCGACGGCATTGGTGGGAATCCTCAGGCGCCTGCCAGGAACGTCAGGCGGATGAACACGAGCCGGCTGTCCGACGACAGTTGCACGATCTCGTCGAGCGCCTTACGCTCGACGCCGTCGATGATGACGAGATACAGGCCGTCCTCGAAGCCCTGGAGCGCCGCGCCGACGGCCTGGTCAGGGTCGACCTGCTGCGTACGCTCGCGGGCGGCGGGGTTCACCTTGCCGCGGCGGGCGGCATCTTCGATCTGGGCCGGGGCCAGCACCCGGTCGAACCGCTCCTGCTCCTGGCGTTCGGCGAAGGCCTGGAGCTGGCGGCGGACGACGTGTTCGATCACATGGCGAAGGCGCAGCGCATCTCCGGCGCCCGGGTCGACCTGCGGCGGCGGCACGCCGAAGTCCGCCAGCAGCGGCTTCCTTCGTCCGAGGGCCTGGGTCGAGACGGTGAGTGCCATCGACGGGCATGGTACAGACTTGGTTCAGTCCCGCAAGTCGCCCCCGATTCGGGGGGATGGAACTGGGCCGGCGCGAGGTCGAAGAGAGACGCCCCCTGAGCAGCGTGGGACACGCCCGCTCACGCCCCGTCGACCACATCGACATCCCGCTCGCCGCTCTTGTGGTAGCTCAGGCGGGCCTCGGCGTAGCGCTGGGGGGAGATCTTGAGGTCCGGCTCCTCGGCGCGGGTGTGCTGGGCGTGCAGGTGCTCGAGGAACGGGACGCACCAGCGGCAGCCGGTTCCGGCGCCGAGGCACTCGCTGATCAGCGACGCCACCGGCGGATCCTCGCGGCGCAGGTAGGTCCGGATCTTCCGCAGCGAGACGCGGAAGCACAGGCAGACATGGTCGTCAGGCTCCACGGAGGATCGTAAGGCGGCGGCGGCGCGCTTGCCCGGTGAGCGGAGGAGCACAGAGCGGGGAGGCGCTCGACGAGCAGGAGTGAAGCCGGAGCCGCCGACCCGCCGGGCGAACCACGCTCTGCTGCGCGCCGCGCGGCCCCGGCGCCCTCTGCGGTCGGCTCTGCGGCGCCCCCGGTCCCCTATCATCGCCCCCGAAGGAGGACGCATGACGCACGTGTCGGTGGCAGAGGCGCTGAAGACCAGTTGCGGAGCACAGGTGACGATCAAGGGGTGGGTGCGCACGCGGCGGGATTCCAAGGCCGATGGCGGGCTGAGCTTCATCCAGGTTTCGGATGGCTCCTGCTTCGACGCGATCCAGGCGGTGGCCAGGGCCGACCTGCCGAACTACGCAGATGAGATCGCCCATCTGACCACGGGCTGCGCTGTCGAAGTCGATGGCGAACTGGTCGAGAGCCAGGGCAAGGGGCAGAGCGTCGAGATCCAGGCCGGCGCGGTGCGCGTGATCGGTTGGGTGGAGGATCCCGACACGTATCCCGCCAGCGCCAAGCGGCACACCTTCGAGTACCTGCGCGAGGTGGCCCACCTGCGCTCACGGACGAACAGCTTCGGCGCGGTTGCCCGCGTGCGCCACTGCCTGTCGGCGGCGATCCACCGCTTCTTCGATGAGCACGGGTACTTCTGGATCCACACGCCGATCATCACGGCATCGGACGCCGAGGGCGCGGGGCAGATGTTCCGGGTGAGCACGCTGGATCTGGTGAACCTGCCGCGGAATGCCGAGGGCGCCATCGACTTCGAGCAGGACTTCTTCGGGCGGCCGGCGTTTCTGACGGTGTCGGGTCAGCTCAACGTCGAGACGTACTGCTGTGCGCTGAGCAGGGTGTACACGTTCGGGCCGACGTTCCGGGCCGAGAACAGCAACACCAGCCGGCACCTCGCCGAGTTCTGGATGATCGAGCCGGAGATTGCGTTTGCGGATCTGGCGGACAACGCGCAGCTTGCCGAGGATCTGCTCAAGTATGTCCTGGATGATCTGCTGACGCGCCGGGCCGATGACATGGCCTTCTTCGATCTGCGGATCCAGAAGGGTGTGGTCGAGCGCATGAAGCACGTGATCGAATCGCCGTTTCGGCGGATCAGCTACACCGAGTGCATCGAGGAGTTGAAGAAGGCGACGAAGTCCTTCGAATTCCCGGTCGAGTGGGGCGCCGACATGCAGTCGGAGCACGAGCGGTATCTCACCGAGGAGCGCTTCAAGCAGCCGCTGGTGGTGACGGATTATCCCAAGGGGATCAAAGCCTTCTACATGCGGTCCAACGACGATGGCAAGACCGTCGCGGCGATGGATGTGCTGGTGCCCGGCGTGGGCGAGATCATCGGCGGCAGCCAGCGCGAGGAGCGACTGGATGTGCTGGACTCGCGGATCGAAGAGATGGGCCTCGACAAGGAAGCCTACTGGTGGTACCGCGACCTGCGCCGCTACGGCACGGTGCCGCACGCCGGCTTCGGGCTGGGGCTGGAGCGGCTGATGATGTACGCGACGGGGATGGCGAACATCCGGGATGTGATTCCGTTCCCGCGGGCGCCGAAGCAGGCGGATTTTTGAAGAGCAGACGATGCCCTCCGTCTACATCGAGACGACGATACCGAGCTTCTACTTTGAGACGCGCCGCTCAGCCACGGTCGCTTCGTGGCGAGAGGAAACCCGCCGGTGGTGGAGGGAGGATGCGCCGCGCTACGACCTGGTGACATCCGCGCTCGTCGTCAAGGAGTTGGAACTCGCTCCGGCGCCGAAGAGAGCCTCTGCCCTGCAGCTCCTCTCGCCGGTCCCAAGGCTCGGCCCGCTTCCCGGCCTCGAGGACGTCATTGAGTTCTAGATCGAGCATCACCTGATGCCGGCCGACGCCGCCGGCGACGCCGGTCACCTCGCCCTGGCGTCGCTGCACGGAATCGACTTTCTGTTGACGTGGAACTGTCGCCACCTCGCCAACGCGAATAAGATGCGCCACATGGCCGTTCTGAATGGCCGCCTGGGCCTTCAGACGCCCGTGATCACGACGCCATTCAACCTTGCCGCAGAACCATGAGCACAAGCCGGGAAGAAGATCGAGTGGTTGATGAGGTCAGGGCGGCTCGCGCCCGGCTATGGCAGCAGGCTGGCGGAACGGCCAGGGGATTGGTGGAACTTCTCTCCAGCGCGTCGCCCACGGACGGGACCGCTCCCGTCACCACCGCTGAGGCCGCGGAGGCGATCGGCGTGACGCCGCGCCGGTTGCTCCGTCTCGCCGAGGCGCGGGGCATCCGCCCGGTGGGCCGATCGGGCAGCTCCCGTCTCTGGCGGGTGAGCGATGTCCGTCGCCTGGCCCGCGAAGTGCGGTAGGCGCGCACGGCGATGGCCCACAACCGGCGGCCGATCGCAAGCCATGAGCCGGGTCCACTCCTGACCCTCCCAGGCGCCACTCCGGCATGCTCCGCATCCGCGCCGGGTCCCGCTGGCGCCGTCCGGCGCGCCGACGAATCTCCCTCTTCCGGACTGCTGGGCGGGCCTGCGAAGTGCGGCCATGGCCTTGCGGGACCTCAACGCTGCGCGACCACACTTGGCCATAAACTACTCGGGAAGTGGGCGATGTCCTGAGTGTGGGAGCAGGCGGCAGCCATGAGTTGGGACCTCTTTCTCCAACAACTGCCGGCGGGAATCACGTCCATCGAGGACATCCCCGACGACTTCCGGCCCGGCCCAATCGGGACCCGGCGCGAAGTCGAGCAGCTCTTTCGGGAGTCCTTCCCCGGCGTGACATTCGACGAGCCGGGCTTCTGGAACTTCAGGTGCGATGACGGGTCGATCCAGATGTTCCTGGATGAGTCCGATCCGATCGGCTCGATCATGTTGGCCTGCCGCGGCGGGCCGGGGATATGCCGGTACATCGAGGCGTTGGCGCAGCGGTGGGGTCATCCGATCATTGACGTCCAGCCGAAAGGCGGCCTGCTCTTTCCGGGGCAGTCCTGCGAGGAGTCGCTCGAGCGGTGGTCGGACTACCGGGACTTGGTTGTCGCGGACGCGGATGTGCGTCGTTCTGGTTGCGGGCTCGTTCGACGCTTGCGGTCGATCTTCCGGCGCGGGATCCGCTGACGGAGCATGTGCACCCTACAACGCCGATCGGTGATGGTCAGCGCTGCCTTCGCCCCTTTCAGGGGCTCTGCGTGAAAAGGGGCCGCGTACCCCGGGCTTTGCTCGTCCGCCGCGGCGGACTCGCGGCGCCCGGGGCTAACGACCGTCACCCACTTCGTGGGCTCTCCGGGGAGTGGCCGGCGGCAACGCGGGCGCTGCGAGTGGCTCGTTGGCGCGGTTCTCTGCGAGCGGAGATGGCGCCGCGGGCGCGCGAGCGGGTCAATCGCTCGGGCGCCGGGAGGGGCGGGCAGTCGCCATACGATGCGCTGTCCGTTGCACCCCAGTGAGCACGCCAATGAAGACTGCCATCCGCGCCAGCGCACTTCTAGTCCTCCTGCTCGCCCTGCCCGCCCTCGCATCGCCCGAGCGCACGGCCCAGGAGATCCGGCTCACCCTGCGCGAGATGGAGCGGGCGGTGCTCGGGGCCGATCAGGTGACCTATCTGGCGCAGGTCGATACCTCCGATGCGGTTTTCCTGCAGGAGCAGAGGGCGTGGGCGGCGGATCTCGGGCGGCACGCGCCGGTGGATTTCTCGCTGACCCTGGATGAGGCGCAACTGGTCGAATCGGACGGCTGGGCCGAGGCGCCGCTGACCATGCGCTGGCGCATGGATGGGCCGCGCATCGACACGCGCGAGCCGGAAGCCCGTCAGATCTCCTTCACCGCACTGTTCGCCGAGAAGATCGATGAGCCTGGGCGCTGGCGCTTTGCCGGGCGCAAGTGGGGCGTCAGGCGCGCCGAGGGCATCCGCGCGCTGTGCGCGCCGGGGCTCGAAGAAGTCGGCCAGATGGTGGTCGATGTCTTCCCCGAAGTGCAGCAGGCGGTCGAGGCCGAATACGGCGTGCATGTCGCGACCGAGCAGACCGTGAAGATCTACAGCGCCATGGCCGACCTGCAGGCGTCGATTTACCTCAGCTACACCGACGGGCTTGCCGGCTGGAACGAGCCGGGCGAGTCGATCAAGATCCTCGCCGGCCGGCGCACGAGCCGTGACGGCCTGCGCCCGCTGCTGGCCCATGAGTTCGGGCACGTGATCACGTTCGAGCTTGGCGTTGATTCCGACGCCGTGGCGTGGTGGATCCTCGAGGGCGTCGCCGAGGTCGCCGCGGAGGCCGTCGGCCAGCGCGGAAGCGACCGTCTTGTGCAGCGCTGGGCAGAGAACGATCAACTCGCCGACTGGAACGCCATCAGCGACTTCCGCACCACAGAGGGGCGGTTGATGCGCCACGTGTACTCGCAGGGCGCCAGCATGGTGCGCTACATCACCCGCGAGTACGGCGCCGAGAAGCGGCTGGCGTGGCTCAAGCGGCTGGCCGCGGGCGACTCCTTGGATGACGCCAGCCGGGCGGCATTCGGCGCGCCGTTCGAGCAGATCGACCGGGCGTGGCGCGAGAGCCTGCGCTGAGATTTCCGGCAGGCGCGGCGGCCCCCCACGGACCCCCACGGAGTGGGGGGGTACCCAAGGCGTGAAACGCTACTTGGCTTCGGCAGCGCCGACGATCGCCGGGGCGTCCGGCGGCGGCTCGCCCTCCGGGGCGCCTCGGAAGAGCAGCAGGTAGACCCACACGCACATCGCCAGGAAGCCGGTATACAGGGCCAGCCAGCCGACGATCTGACGGGCGATGGGCGGTTTGTCATGCAGCGGCCGGCTCATCGCGCCGGCCACCTGATGGGCCGCCGGCTCGATGCGCTGCGCTACGACCGGCGCCGTGCGCTGCAGGAAGTCGACGCACTCGTTGAGCAGGCCCGGGACCAGTTCCAGGCGCAGCTTCGGGCGGCGCGGGCGCTGGGGACGAGCCGGCGCCGGCTGCGCTGCTGGCTCGCCGGGCGCGGGCGCAGCGGCCGGCGCCTCGACCGGGGCCGGACGCTGCGCCGGCGGCTCGATCAGGTCTTCCTCGCGCAACTGCGCCAGTTCGGCATCCAGGGCGCTGACACCCGGCTCCTGGGCGGATGGATCGACCGCCGGCGCCTCGATCTCCCCAGCTCGCAGCAGTTCATCGAGCTCCGCGGCAAGGTCGGCTTCGGCCTGCTCGAGATCCGGCTCGGCCGGCGATTCGGCTGGCAGTTCAAGAGGCGGAGGCGCCGCACGCGCCGGAGCAGCCGCCGGCGCCGGCTCGGTCCGCTCGGCCGCCAGCAGGCGGTCCAGGTCCTCTTCCAGGTCCGCATCGAGCATCTCGAGCGTCTGGGCCGACTCGACGGGCTCGCGCGGATGCGACTGGCGTGGAGGCTCCGGCGTCGCGGCGGGGCCGGGCGTCCGGTTGGGTTCGGACGCGGCCTCGGCGCCCGGCGCGCCGGGCGGAGCGTCGGGCGGCGGGGGCGGGATCTGGGTCTGGGGCGGGGCGATCGTCGGCCGCTCGACACCCGGCGGCAGCGCGCCGGCGCCCTCGCCGACGGCCTGCTCGATGCGCGCTGTGGCGCGGTCGATCTGCTCCAGCAGCGACTCGACGCGCTGCGTGAGATCGTCCGGCGCTCCGGCCGGCTTCTCCGGGCTGTGGCTGCTGGTATCGGACATTGCCCGCTTCGTATGATCGGCCCGGCCCCGCGCAAACTCCACACACATGGCCCTCCATCGCTTCTTCCACCCCGAACTCGGGCCCAGCGCGGGCCCGCTGACGATCGAAGGGGAAGAGGCCCGCCACGCCGCCCGCGTCAAGCGGCTCCGGATCGGTGAGTCCGTCGAGGTTCTCAGCGGCGTCGGGCGCCGGGCCCCGGCCCGTGTGGGCGCCATCGGCAAGCGGGGGCGGGACTGGATCGTCGAACTCCAGACCGGCCAGCCGGTGGACGAGGCGCCCATCGCCCCCCGCATCGAGGTCTGTTCGGCCTGCCCCAAGGGCGACCGGCTGGAGCACATGATCGATCAGCTCAGCCAGGTCGGGGCCGCCTGCTGGCGGCCGCTGGAGTCGCAGCGGTCCGGGCCGGGGCCGCGCGCCGGCAAGCTGGATCGCCTGCGCCGGGTGGCCATCGAGGCCGCCAAGCAGTGCGGCCGGGCCTGGCTGCTTGAGATCGGGGCGCCGATCACGCTGGCTGAGGCTCTCCGGGCCGGCAGCCGGGTGGTCCTCCTGGACGCCAGCGGCGAACCGGTGTCCGTAACGACCGATAATACCACAATCTTGGTGGGTCCAGAGGGGGGATGGTCAGAGTCGGAACTCACCGACGCCCGCGAGAGCGGCGCCACCGTCGCCCGCCTGGGGCCGCTGACCATGCGGATCGAGGTGGCCGCGGTCGTCGGCGGCGCGGCAGCCCTGGGGCCCGTCCGGCCGTGACAATCCGGTGGCAACCCGACCCCGGCCGCGGGCCGTACAAGTAGATGAAGTGACGGATTTGCCCCAAATCCGGGCGAATGCCGCGGGAATCCGATACGTTGTCTATGGCTCAGGGAAAGGAGCGGCGTGACAGGACAGGCTGAGGCGGACAAGCGCCGGGTGTCGCTGGCGCAGGTGCGCGATGCGCTTCGATCGATCCGGCGGCGGGCGTGGGCCCTGCTGACGGTGCGTCGGGTGCTGCTGGCCACCGCTGCCCTGATCGGCGCCGTCATCGTGCTCGGCGCGGTGGATTACGCGCTGCGCCTGCCGCTGGAGCTGCGCTGGCTGCACTGGGTCGGGGGGCTGGCGGCGCTGGGGTGGTTCATCCGCGCCCGGATCTGGCCGGCGGCCCGCTTCCACCCGACCCTGACGCAGGTTGCCCTGCGCATCGAGCGCTCCGGCGCCGGACGCACCGCGGGCCTGGAAGGCGTGCTCGCCAGCGGACTGGAGCTGGAAGGCGATACCGGCGAGGGCGTGCGCGGCATGCTCAGCGCCCGCGCCGCCGCCGAAGCCGCCGAGCGTTTCAGCAACTACCGGGGCGAGCTGGTCGACACCCGCCCGGCCCTGCGCGCCCTGGGCGCGCTGACGGTGTGCGCCGCGGCGGCCTGCGCCGTTGCGATCCTCAGCCCCGAGCTGGCGCGCCTGGGCGCGCTGCGCACCCTGGCGCCGTGGTCTGGCGCAAGCTGGCCGCGACTGACCGAGGTGGTCGACGCCACCGGGCGCACGGTGCAGCCGCTGGGCGTGGCCATCCCGCTGCGCGCTGCGCTGGTGCGCACGCCCGAGCCGCTCGGCGAGACGCGCGTCGAGGCCTGGTATCGCGTCACCACGGACGGACACGAGGGCCCGCTGCGCAAGGTCGCCCTCACGGCGCAGCGCCGTCACATCAGCATCGAGCAGGGCGACATGGTGACCCCCGCCGAGTTGTACGAGCGCCTGGTGGAGATCGCCCCGTCGGGCGAGGGCGATTCCACCGTCGAGTACTGGTTCCAGACGCGCGACCACCGCTCGCCGATCAGCCGGGTGCGACTGGTCGAGCCGCCGGCGGTGGTCGGCGCCCTCGCCGAGATCACCCCGCCGGCGTACGCCGCGGCCCTGGCGGCCTCGCCCGCCGGCGGCGCGCTGCGGGCGGGCGCCTTCGACATGGGCCCCGGGGCCGATGAGCGGGCCGCTATCGGTCCGGTGCTCGCCGGCTCGACGATTCAACTGGACATCGCGCTGAACAAGCCCGTCCCCGTGCCGCGCGCCGGGGCCGAGGTCGCCTTTGCCGAGTCCGCGCTCGGCGACGGGCGCTGGGCCGAGGCGCTGAGCTTCGACGCCGACGGCGCGATCTGGCGCCTGCGCTGGACCGCCGAGACCCCGGTGCGCATCCCGGTGGTGGTTGACGATGAGCACGGCATCCGCGCTGCCGAGGAAGCCGTCTTCAGCTTCGACATCACCCCCGACGACCCCGCCACCGCCGCCGTCACCAGCCCGCCCGAGGACGACTGGTACCTGCCGACGGCGCAGGTCGAACTCGAGGGCGAGGGGCGCGACCGCGTCGGCCTCGCCTGGCTGGAGCTGCGCCGTCAGCTTCTGCGTCCGCCCGCCGGCTCGGCCGGGGCGCCGCCGGAGCCGGCCGGCGAGGAGCAGACGCTCGTGCGCGAGCAACTGGCGGAGCCGGCCACGCGCGCTGTCATCGGCTTCGACCTCGATCTGGGCTCGCTCGATGTGCAGCCGGGCGATGTCGTCGAGATCACCGCGGTCGTGCAGGACACGCTGGGCGCTTCGATGTCGGAGCTGCGCGATCCGGCCCGTTCGCCGGCGCGGCGGCTGCGCATCATCGATGCGACCACGTTCGTCGAGCAGGCCCATGGCCTGCTGGCGACGGTGCGCGAGAACGCCAAGCGCCTCGATGATGAGCAGCGCGAGCTTGCCGGCGTTCTGCGCCCCGCCGAGGAGGACGCCGAGGCGCTGGCGCCGGAGCAGGGCGCTGCGCGCCAGGGCGCCATTTCCGAGCGCATCGCCCAGCAGGCCGAGGCCCTGCGCGAGCTGGAGCGGCGCATCGGGCAGAACCGGCTCGACGACGCCGCGCTGGAGGAACTCATCGATCAGGCCGCCCGGCGCCTCGACCAGGCCGGGCGGGCGTCGGTGCAGGCGGGCGGCGCCCTGGCCCGGCAGGCCCAGCAGGACGGCGACGCGGCCGAGCAGCAGGCCGAACAGGCTCAACAGGCCCAGGAGCAGGTGCGCGACGAGCTCGGCCGGCTGATCGACCTGCTGGACCGCGGCGAGGACACCTGGATGGTCCGGCGCGACCTGCAGCGAGCCCTCGAGCAGCAGCGCGAACTGCGGGAGGCGACCGCCGAGGCCACCGCCGACACCGTCGGCCGCCGCGCCGATGAGCTGACCGATGCGCAGCGCCAGCGCCTCGACGAGCTTGCGCGCCAGCAGGAGGAACTCTCGCGCGAGGCCAGCGAGGTGATCGAACAGCTCGCCGAGCGGGCCGAACAGTCCGCCGAGCGCAACCCCGCCGGCGCCGAGGCGATGCGCCAGGCCGCCGAGCGCGGGCGCGGCGAGCAGGCCGCCGAGAACATGCGTCAGGCCGCCGACGAGATCGCTCAGAACCAGGGCCAGAACGCGACCGATCAGCAGGACCGCGCCATCGAGACGCTCGAGGAGATGGCCGAGGATCTCGACCAGGCCGAGCGCAACCGCGACGAGCAGCTCCGCCGCGCGCTCACCGACATCCTCGCTTCGATCAACCTGCTCATCACCACGCAGCAGGCCGAACTTGATCGCCTTGCCGCGGCCGAGCGTCGCAGCGCCTTTGCGGGGCTGGACGCCGGCATGATCGATCTCAGCCGCAACACGCTCGGCGTTGCCGAGCAGACCCGCGTCGCGTTCCAGGAACTCGAGGTCGTCGCGGGGCTGCTGCTGGAGGCGGCCACCGCGCAGGAAGCCGCGATTGTCGCGCTGCGGGCCCCCGAGGTCGTCGCCGGCGAGGTCCGCGAGCAGGAGCTTGCCAGCCTCGACGCCCTCACGCGGGCCCGCGATGAGGCCCAGCGACTGCGCGAAGAGGCCGAGGATCGCGAGGCCCGGCGCCAGCGCGATGAACTGCAGCGGGCCTACCGCGAAGCGCTCGAAACGCAGATCACCCTGCGCGACGAGACGGCCACCTTCAACGATGTCGAGCTGACGCGCCGCCAGCAACTGCTGGTGCGCCGCCTCAGCGCCCGCCAGGGGCAGATCCGCAAGACGCTCGGCACACTGCGCGAGCAGATCGAGTCGCTCGATCAGACCGCCGTCTTCTCCTACGCCCACGACCGCATCGACCGGGCCTCGCGCGCCGCCGAGGACCTGCTGGCCTCGCCGGTCG
>JBICIE010000280.1:0-26204 GCA_043101635.1 Phycisphaerales bacterium JB039
TCTGGGTGATGACGCACAAGATCTTCCTGCGTCCGGTGCACGACCTTCGCGAGGCGGCGGAGAGGGTTCGGGCCGGCGATCTTGGGGCGCGGGCCAACGTGCAGACGGGCGACGAATTCGAGCAGCTTGGCGAGACGTTCAACGCCATGCTGGAAGAGCTGCAGACCAACGAGGCGAAGCTGCGGTCGATCAACGCGCAGCTCGATGTCCGGCTGAGCGAATTGTCGCAGGCGAACGTGGCGTTGTTCGAGACGGCGCGGCTGAAGGGCGAGTTTCTGGCGAACGTGAGCCACGAGCTGCGCACGCCGCTGAATTCGATCATCGGCTTCGCGGAGCTGCTGGTGGACATCGCGCGGGCGGAGGCGGAGCGCGGCGGGGCCGGCCCGGAGCACGGCAAGCGGATGCGCTATCTGGAGAACATCGTCAGCGCGGGGCGCAGCCTGCTGGAGCTGATCAACAGCCTGCTGGAGATGGCGAAGCTGGAGGCCGGGCGCATCGAGGTGCGGGCGGAGGCGGTCAGTCTCAAGGAAGTCTGCGAGGGGATGGTGGGGCTGATCCACCCGCAGGCGCAGCGGCGCGGGGTCACGGTGCTGACGGAGATCGAGCCAGACGCCCCGATCGTCGAGACCGACCTGAAGAAGCTGCAGCAGATCCTCTTCAATCTGCTAAGCAATGCGGTGAAGTTCTCCGGCAGCGCCGAGGAGGCCGGTCGCGTGACGCTGCGGGCCGAGCGGCTCCGGGCGGCGGATGACGACGAGCGGGTGCGCATCAGCGTGCTGGACAACGGGCCGGGCATCGATCCGGCGGACCAGGCGCGGATCTTCGACAAGTTCCAGCAGGCCGACAACTCACACACGCGGGCGGCCGGGGGCGCCGGGCTGGGGCTGTCGATCAGCCGCCAGCTCGCCGGGGTGCTGCAGGGGGAGATTCAGCTCGTCAGCGACCCCGGGCGCGGCTCGATGTTCAGCCTGATCCTGCCGCTGAAGCTGGATCCGGAGCTTGCCGAGGAGATCCGGATCGAGGCGGAGTACCGCGCCGGCGTCCGCCGCCCGGACTGGGGCAGGCACGGCGCCTCGGATCCGCAGCAGGCCAGCGCGCCGGCGGAAGCGCCGGCCACCTGATCGACGCTACGGGCAACCGGCCGCGAAGGCGTTCTGGAAGCACAGGAAATCGAAGAAGTCCAGCACACCCGTCGCGTCGCAGTCGGCGTAGGGGTCGCCGGTGGCAAAGGCGTTCTGGAAGCAGAGGAAGTCGAAGAAGTCGAGTGCGCCGGAGCCGTCGCAGTCGGCGTAGCAGACCGAGACTTCGTCGGCCATCAGATCGCCAATGGCGCCGAGCGTCGGGTTCAAGGCGCCGAGCCCGAGATCAACCTCGAACTCCAGATCAAGCGACGCGGTGAGCCGGCTGAAGCCGGACTCGAGGAACGCCCCCGGCAACTCCGCCGGCTGGGCCGGGCGCATGGAGAGATCCTCCATGCCCTGGAAGCCGAGCACGTCGTAGCTCAGCATGCCCTCGATGGCGACCTTGTTGCCCGCCTGCAGGAAAGCCGCAATGTCGCTCAAGGCGGCGGGGGGGCCGACCACGCCGCGGCTATCGCTCATGCGCATCCGAGGGTCGGTGACGCGGAAGGTGGCGCCTGGCGCCGTCAGCTCGATGGCGCCCTCGCGGGTCTCCAGGTCAAGTTCGGTGACTTGCACCTTGGAGAGTTCGCCGCACTCGGTGATGAACTTCCCGCGCACCGCGCCCTGGATGTGGGCGGTGGTCTCCGAGCGGATCAGCGGCGGGATTGTCCCGAAGAACTCGAACGGCGACGCGTCGGGGTTCACGAGGTACTCGAAGGGAATCTCGTCGGCGCTGAGCACATAGGCGGCGCCGGCGTTCTCTGCGGCTTCGTCCTGGCCGTCGGATGTGGCGACGAGGCGCCCTTCGCTGAAGGCGAGGGCCCGCCCGAAATGGTCAAACGCGGCAGCATCTGGCGCGGTGAAACTGTCCACCAGGAACCAGGCCGTGCCACCCAGGCCGCCAAAGACCGAGACTTCGCCGCTGTCCTGCTCGGGAGCGTCGCGTCCGAAGGCGCCGACGGCGATGACGCTGCCGCTGATGGCGACCGAACCGCCAAACTGGTCGAACGCGCCGGCCGGCGCTTCGGGCGCGAGTCGGGCTTCCTCTTCCCAGTTCTCGGGATCGCTCCGACGGAACACATAGGCGGCGCCGGATCCGCTGGCCCCGGTGTTCTCAAGGCGCGCGCCGACGACCGCGACGGGATCGTCATAGGCGACGGATTCACCGAAGGCGGCGGCGACGACGGCGGCGTCCGGGGCGAGTGTGGCGCGGCGCTCCCAGCCGGCCGGTCCCTGGCGGAACAAGATCGCGGCGCCTCCGAAGAACCGGACGTCGGATCCGGCGGGAACGCCGACGAGCACCGCGCCGCGATCGGTATCGAGCGCAGCGCCGAAGCCGGCGTTGGCGCCGCTGGTTGCGGACGTCAGTTTGGCTTCGTGGACCCAGCCGCCGCCATCATGCCGGTAGACGTGGACAGCGCCGCTGGCGGTCGCCATCTCATCGTCGTTGGGCGCACCGACGAACAGCAGGTTGCCTTCCATCGCGACGGCGTAGCCGAAGGAGTCGCGTTCATCGGGGACAGGCGCCACCAGCTTGCCGGTCTGGTTCCAGGTGGCGCCGTCGAACGCATAGGTGTAGACAGCGCCGCCGATGAGCGCGAACTCGTCATCGCCGTAGGCGCCGACCGCGGCGAGGTTGCCATCGATAGCGACGGACCAGCCGAAGAAGGCGTCGGCCCGTGGATCGGCGGGGATAAGTCGCTGTTCCTGCGACCACGCGCCCGCGCTGCGCCGGAAGACGTACGCGGCGCCGGAGTTGCGCCCGGAGGCGTCCTCTCCGGGGGCGCCGGCGATGATCGCGTTGCCGCTGGCGCTGACGGAGGTTCCCAGTGTTGCGCCGGCCCGCGCCGGGTCGCCGACGAGCTTCACGAGTTCGCACTGGCCAAGGGCAGGCACGCGCCAGGCGCCGATGACGCACATGGCAACCGTCATTCGTAGACTCGGCATCTCGATCCCCTTTCGGCGCCAGCATACCGCAAAGGGGTGGCTGCGTCTATCGGCCCCAGAGGCGGCGAAGGCGGTCGGCCGCCTCGGTGATTCGATCGACCTCGACGGTCAGGGCGATGCGGAACCAGCCCTCGGCCCGCTTGCTGAAGCCGACGCTGGGGACGACGACGACATCCGCCTCTTCCAGGCAGCGGGCGGCGAAGTCCATGCTCTTCAGGGGGGCGCCGCCGGGGCCGGCGGGGCAGCGGGCCCAGACGAAGAACCCGGCGGCGGGCGGCTCGACCTGGCAGCCGATGTCGCGCAGGGCGGGGATCAGGGCGTCGCGGCGCTGGCGGTAGACCTCGCGCATGTGGGCGACCTCGGGTCGGTCGTAGCCGTCGAGGGCGGCGATGGCGGCGTCCTGCACGGCGCCGAAGGGGCCGCTGTCAGCGTTGGACTTGACGGCCGAGAGGGCGTCGATAAGGTCCGGGCGGCCGACGGCGAACCCGATGCGCCAGCCGGTCATGTTGAAGGTCTTGCTGAGCGAGTGCAGTTCGATGACGGGGGAGCTGTCCAGGTCGGCGCCGTCGGCCTGCCAGACGCTGGGGGGCGGGGCGTCGAAGTAGATCTCGGAGTAGGCCTGGTCGCTGGCGAGCACGATGTCGTTGGCGTCGCTGAAGCGCAGGGCGGTGGTGAAGAAGTCGACGTCGACGCACGCCGCGGTGGGGTTGTTGGGGTAGTTGGCCCACATGAGCCGGGCCCGGGCGCGGTCGGCGGGCGAGATGGCGTCCAGGTCGGGCCGCCAGCCGAGTTCGGGCAGCAGCGGCATGTCGATGACCTCGGCGCAGGCGAAGATGGCGCCCGACTCGTAGACGGGGTACCCCGGGCTGGGCACGAGCACGCCGTCACCGGGGTTGAGCACGCCGAGGGGGAGGTGGAAGACCGCCTCCTTGGAGCCGATGATCGCGGTGATGTGGCGGTCGGGATCGGCGGTGACGCCGAATCGCTTCTTGAGGAAGCGGGCCGCGGCCTGGCGGAACGGACCCGAGCCGCGCCCGTCGGCGTAGCGGTGGTTGACCGGGTCGCCGGCGGCGGCGCGCAGGGCCTCGATGATGAAGTCTGGCGTGGGCCGGTCGGGGTCGCCGATGCCCAGGTTGATCACATCGGCGCCGGCGGCGATGCGGGCCCTGCGCTTGCGGTCGATGTCGACGAAGAGATACGGCGGCAGCGCGGCGACGCGGTCGGAGCGGACGGGCGAGGTCGTCATCGTCATGGGCGGATGGTAGCGTGGCCATGGCCGCCGATGGCTCGCGACGGGCCGGCGCGCACCGATGACTACAGTGGCTGATCTGGGTGGAGGCTGTTATGACCGCGTATTCCGGGCCTCGGGGGCTGATGTGTCGGCGCCTGCTCCCCGGGGCGTGCGTTGTCCTTGTCGGCGCGCACGTGGCCTTTGCGCAGGACGCGGCTCGAGCCGGGCAGGGCTCTGCCGACAGCGGTCGCGATGTCGCGTCCGGGCAGGATGAGCCAGGCGCCGAAGCGTCGGGCTGGCGCTTCGAGTTTGCGCCGTACCTGTGGGCTGTGAGCCTCGATGGAGACGCCCGGGTGGCTGGCGAGCCCATCTCCATCAGTGCGCCGTTCACCGAGACGCTGGCGGATTCGGACACGCTCATCGGGCTCATGGGCCAGGTCGAGGTCGGTTACGACCGGTGGTCGCTGCTGATCGACGGCGCATACACCGAGATCCGGATGGACGATGTGCAGGGCAGGGTGGGGCGCGGGCAGATCGACGCCGAGGCGTCGCTTGCGTGGCTTGAACTCGGCGGCGCTGCGCAGTTGTTCGAGGAGACGATCGGCCACGACGATCGGCGTCGCGCCACCCTGGATGTCATCGGCGGGGCCCGGCTGACATCCATCGAGATCGACCTCGACTTTGAACGCGGCGGCGCCGCGGGCGACGACGAGACATGGGTTGAGCCGTTCGTCGGGGCCCGCTCAGCCATCGATGTGTCCGACAGCCTCGTGTTTCGCCTGCGCGGCGATGTCGGCGGCTTCGGCGCCGGTTCCGAATTCTCCTGGAGCGCAAGCGCCGTGCTCGGGTGGAGCTTTCCGCTGGGGAGCGCCGAGGCGACGGTCTTCGGCGGGTACCGGGCGCTGAGCCAGGACTACGAAGACGGCGAATTCGAGTGGGATGTGATCAGCCACGGTCCCATCATCGGCGTCAACTTCGCGTTCTGACGGGCGATGCGCCTCGTCGCGAGGAGCCGCCCCTGCGCAGGTGTTCTACACCAGTCGGCGCAGCGGGTTGCCGCTGCTGGGCTGGTTCATGCGGCGGTCGGCCGGCGAGACCCAGGAGCGGCCCTTGGCGGGATCGGCCTCCGGCGCGGCGGCCGGACGCATCGGCGGTGGGGGCGCCACGGTCTGGCTCGGCGGCGCGGGAGCCGCGGGCGCGGTCTGCTCGCCGATGGCGCGGTTGAGCGTGCCGATGGTGCGGGCGCCGACGTTGCTGCCGATGCCGCGCTGCTTGATCTGCTCCATCTCGCGCTCGAGGGCCTGATCGAGTTCGCTGACGCTGGTGACGATCACGCCGCGCTCCACGCCGGCCCGGAAGTTGCCGACGACCAGGCCCGCCAGCACGATCGTGCCCAGCGGGAGCAGCAGGTGGCTGGCCATGAGCGGGACCATCGCCGCCTTGCCGGCGTGGACCGCCTCACTGCCGATGACCATCTCCTCGTAGTTGCCGAAGACGCCCGGGAACGGGATCGAGGGCAGCAACTCCTGCCACGGCACGGCAAAGAGGGCCAGAAGGGTGGCCCAGGCCGTGGCCCGGACGGCCTTCTCCACCCCCGGGACCGATCCGCCGGCGGCGACCACCGTGCCGAGATTGGCAAAGGCGACCAGCGCGAACGTCGAGACCACGCCGATCACGATGGCGAACGTCGAGAACTGCTCCAGCACCGGGGCCCACTGGCTTTCGATTCGCTGCATCGCCGCGGCCTGGACCTCGGTGATCTTGCGGGCCCGGCGCCCGATCGGCTGGGGCTGGCCGGGCTGGGCCGGCTGGACCTGGGCCGGGGCGGGCGCGGCGCCGGGCTGGGGCTGCTGGGCCGCCTGAGTCGCCTGCTGGGCGGTGGGGACCGCGGCGGGCTGGCTCGGGGGCCTCTGGGCCGCGGCCTGGCCGGTCACCACGGTCAGGCTCTGGGCCGTGACGGGGCGCTCGGCCTTGTCCCATCGGACCTCGGTGAAGTGGACGAAGCCGAACACCAGCATCTGGATCGCCGCACACAGGATCACCGCGATGGCGGCGGTGGTGACGATCGGCCGGAGGCTCAGGATTGCGGCGGAGACGTGCGGGCGCTGCTGGCTCATGGCGCTTCCTCGACTGGGCGGGTGTTGGCGGCCGGGACGGCTACCCGGGCCGCATGCCCTCGGGCAGCATCGACACTTGGGGCCCCCGGGGTCAGCAGGCGGGCTCGCGCTGGTGGCCAGCCCGGTCTGCCCACGTGACCCAGGCGCGACAAACGGCCCACGTGGAGCCCCGAGAACGCTCGATCAGGCGGGCGGGACCGCTATAGTTCTTTCAGATATTCCTGAAAGTACGGAACTCCCGCCCCCGCTCCCAGGAGCCAGCCAGATGGCCCTCTTCCTGCCGCCGCCTGAGCACCCGGACCTCGACCCGCTGGACGCCGGGCTGCTGGGCGCCGTTGCCGCGGGCGAGGCCCGGCTGACACCGCGCCAGGCGCTGGATCTGCTGCTGCGGGCGCCCACTGCCACCCTGGGCCGGTGGGCCGACGCCCGCTGCCGGCGGCTGCACGGCGACAGCATCCGGACGTACATCATCGACCGCAACATCAACTACACCAACGTGTGCACGGCGAGGTGCACGTTCTGCGCCTTTCGGCGCGATGGCGATGAGCACGACGCGTACACGCTGGAGCCCGAGCAGATCCACGAGAAGATCGCGGAGCTGGTGGCCATCGGCGGCACACAGATCCTGATGCAGGGTGGCATGAACCCGGCGCTGCCGCTGGACTGGTACGTGAACCTGCTGGCGTCGATCAAGGAGAGGTTTCCGGGCCTGCACGTGCATGCGTTCAGCCCGCCGGAGTTCATTGAGTTCGTGAACTTCTTCGACCCGCCCGGGGCGACGCTGCGGGAGAAGCTGCGGGCGGTGATGGCCCCCTTGCGCGAGGCGGGGCTCGACTCGCTGCCGGGCGGCGGGGGCGAGATCTTTGCGCCGGCGGTGCGGCGGAAGATCGGGCTGGGCAAGTGCGACGCCGAGGCGTGGCTGACGACGATGGAGGTGGCCCACGAACTGGGGATGTTCACCAGCGCCACGATGATGTTCGGGCACATCGAGGGGCGAGCGGACCGGATCCACCACATGGCGCTGGTGCGCCAGCGGCAGGATGCGGCGCTGGGAAGTGGCGAAGTGGCCAAGTGGCAGAGTGGCAAAGTGGACTCGGAATCGGCCGCGCCCGGTTCTGCATCGCACTTTGCCACTTCGCCACTTTGCCACTCTGCCACTTCCCCCCGAGGCCACTACAAGGCGTTCATCGCCTGGCCGTTCCAGCGGGAGAACACGCCGCTGGGGCGGCTGAAGGAGTGGGAGAGCGCCGAAGATGTCGCGAGGTACGGGCCGGAGTTTCCCGGCGATGTCGTCGCGAAGCTGGACGGCTCGGGCGATAAGGGCGCGCATCCGGAGTTCGGGCGGCGGCTGCGGATGAGCGGGGCGGTGGATTACCTGCGCACGCAGGCGGTCAGCCGGCTCTTTCTCGACAACATCTACTCGATCGGGGCAAGCTGGGTGACGATGGGGCCGCACATCGGGCAGGTGGCGTTGAAGTTCGGCGCCAACGACATGGGCAGCGTGATGATGGAGGAGAACGTGGTGTCGGCGGCGGGCACGACGTACTGCCTCAACGAGCCGGTGCTGTGCCGGCTGATCCGCGACGCGGGGTACATCCCGGCGCAGCGCGACAACAGCTATGACCTGCTGCGCATTCACGGCGGGGCGGCCAGCCCTGATCTTCAGGTCACCGACTGGAGTGAGCACCGCATGCGGCGGCTGCACATCGAGCGGCCGAAGCAGAAGGCCGGCGCCGAACTGACCGTCGGGGCGACCTGAGCGTTTACGGGCAGCCGGCCTCGAAGGCGTTGAGGAAACAGAGGAAGTCGAACAGGTCGATCGCGTCGTTGTGATCGCAGTCGGCGTATGGATCGGCGGCGGCGAACTGGCTCTGGAAGCAGAGGAAGTCGTAGAGATCGAGCGCGCCGGTCCGGTCGCAGTCGGCGTAGCAGCCGGCGAGGACTTCGATGGCGGCGGCGCCCTCGGTCGGCGTCAGCCGGACGGTGTCGGTGCTCCATCGATCCACATACACGCCGAAGGCCTCGGTCAGCGTCGCAGCGTCGACTGTGAATGTCGTGGTGACAGAGTTCGGCGCGGCGTAGGTGACCTCCCAGAGCAGCGCAGGGTTGCTGGTATCTGTGCACGGCTCCGGGAAGCAGGGAAACGGCCAGTTCAACTGTCCCGCAATGATCCCGTCGACGCCGGTCGGGCTCAGGACTCCGGGTGTCGTACCGGGACCGCGCATCGTCGGGCCCAGCCGCGGATCGCTCCAATCATCAGGGCCAACGCTCGTGATGAAAGCGAAGCGCACGCCCGCAACAGCGTAGTACTGGGTTGGGAACGCAGCCCAGACCTGCACGATCGTGCGATCGCCGGGGCGCAGGACCGGCCGCTCGATCTCGATGATCATCTCTGCCTGGGCGAGGGCGGCGGGCGCCGGCGCAGCGCTCACGATCGCCGCGAGGGCTCTGCTGCATCGGATGGACATCGCGGCGGGCATGGCGAACCTCCTGCCCCGACTGCGGACGATGATCGCTCGCCGTCCGTTCAATTGTACTGCCGCCGGGAGCGCCGGCCAAAGAAAAACGCCGGCCCCGCGGCCGGCGCTTCGTTCGCAAGCGGTTCGTATCGGGTCAGTTCAGGCCGAGCAGGCCGCCGATGTACGGGCCGTAGGCGACGATGAGGCCGGCGAAGACGACCGAGACGATCGAGATCAGCTTGATCAGGATGTTCAGCGACGGGCCGCTGGTGTCCTTGAACGGGTCGCCCACGGTGTCGCCGACGACGGTGGCCTTGTGGTCGTCGGAGCCCTTGCCGTAGACGAGGCCGGCGCCCTTGCCGGCGCGGCGCATGTCCTCGGCCTTGGCGGCGATGGCGTCGCGAATCTCGGCGGGGACCTTCTCGCGCGCATCCGCCTTGTCGAGGAAGTCGTTGGCGGTGATCCGTCCGTAGCTCTCGATGAGCTTCTTGGCGTTGTCCCAGGCGCCGCCGGCGTTGGCCATGAAGACGGCGACGGCGAAGCCGCTGGTGAGCCCGCCGGCCAGCAGGCCCATGACGCCCGGCACGCCGAGCACAAGGCCGACGGCGATCGGCACGATGATCGCCAGCAGGGCCGGCACGATCATCTCCTTCTGGGCGCCGGCGGTCGAGATCGACACGCAGTTGGCGTAGTCGGGGTACTGCTTGCCATCGACCTCGACGCGCTTGGGCCACTTCTGCGGGTCGCTGATGTCCTCCTCGCTCATGCCCTGTGCGCGGAAACCGCCGCGCATGATGCCGAACTGGCGTCGGCACTCGCGCATCATCGCGTAGGCGGCGCGGCCGACCGCGTTCATCGTCAGGGCGCAGAAGAGGAAGGCGAGCAGCACGCCCATGAAGACGCCGCCGAGCACGCGCGGGTTGATCAGTGTGACGTCGTAGAACGAGAGCACATCCTCGAGCGAGCCGTTGCGCGTGGAGGCCAGCTCATACTCGTCGAGGTGGCCATCGTGGCTGAGGCTGAGGCTGAAGCGCTTGGCGGTCTGGAGGGTGCGCCCGGCGTGCATCGGGGCCAGCGAGCCCTCGGCGGCCGTGAGCACGTGGCCCTTTTCCATGTCGAGGTGCGGGCCATCGATGATCATCGCGCAATCGACGTAGGCGCCGCCGTCCTTGCCGGCGCCGGGGATGACCACGGCGAACTTGTCGACCCCCTGGTAGACGACGACGGGCGCCGAGGGCGCGCCGGTGACGCCCCTGGCGAACGTCTCCGCCTGGGTCGTGAGCTGCGTCTGGACGACCTGGATGTAGGCCGCGAAGAGGGCCAGGGCGGTGAGGGCGGCCGAGCCGATGGCGAAGCCCTTGCCGGTGGCGGCGGTGGTGTTGCCCAGCGAGTCGAGCATGTCGGTGCGCTCGCGCACGTGCGGGGGCTGGCTGGTCATCTCGGCGTTGCCGCCGGCGTTGTCGGCGATGGGGCCGTAGGCGTCGGTGGCCAGCGTGATGCCGAGGGTCGAGAGCATGCCGACGGCGGCGATGCCGACGCCGTACAGGCCCATGAGCAGGTTGTCGCCGCCACCGGCGAGCGTGAAGGCGGCGATGATCGCAATCACGACCGTCAGCAGGCTGGCCCAGGTGCTCTTCATGCCCTCGGCGATGCCGGCGATGATGACGGTGGCCGGGCCGGTGAGGGCCTGGATGGCGATGGATCGGGTCGGCTTGTACTCGTAGCTGGTGTAGTGCTCGGTGGCGTGGGCGATGACGTTGCCGGCCAGCAGACCCGCGACGATCGCCAGCCAGATGCGCCACCAGTTGGTCCCGCCGGCGGCGAGGTCGGCGCTGCTGGTGGCGTCGCCCATCAGCAGGTAGAGGATGGCGCCGGCGGCGAGGATGATCAGGCCGGAGGCGACCCACACGCCCTTGTGCAGACCCTTGAGCAACTGCGCGAAGCCGGCGCCCTCCTTGGCGCGGACGGTAAAGACGCCGGCGATGGAGCAGAAGATGCCGATGCCGGCGAGGGCCAGGGGGGCCGCGGCCAGCTTCATCGCGATGCTCGCGGGGGCGTCGGCGCCGAGGGTGAAGGCGGCCGCGGCGCCGAGGGCCAGCGTCGCCAGGATCGAGCCGTAGTAGCTCTCGTAGAGGTCGGCGCCCATGCCGGCGACGTCGCCGACGTTGTCGCCGACGTTGTCGGCGATGGTGGCGGGGTTGCGGGCGTCATCTTCGGGGATGCCGGCCTCGACCTTGCCGACGAGGTCGGCGCCGACGTCGGCGGCCTTGGTGTAGATGCCGCCGCCGACGCGGGCGAAGAGGGCCTGGGTCGAGGCGCCCATGCCGTAGCTCAGCATGACGGTGGTCAGGACCTGGAGGTCCATGTCGAGGGCGTTGAGGATCAGGAACCAGGCGCTGGCGTCGAGCAGCGCGAAGCCGACGACGACGAGGCCCATGACCGCGCCGGAGCGGAACGCGACGGTCAGGCCGTCGTTGAGGCTCTGCTTTGCGGCGAAGGCGGTGCGGGCGCTGGCGTTGGTGGCCATCTTCATGCCGAACCAGCCGCAGAGGCCGCTGAGCAGGCCGGCGACCGGCACGCCGACCAGCGAGAGGGGCGCCTGCAGCCTGAGGACGGCCATCAGGGCCAGGAAGATCAGCAGGCAGACGAAGACGAGGGCGACGACCTTGTACTGACGCGTCAGGTACGCCATGGCGCCCTCGCGCACCGCCTGGGCGATGCGGATCATCTCCTCATCGCCCTCGGAGCGGGTCATCACCGTCTTCTGGAAGAGGAAGGCGAAGATCAGTGCGGCGACCGCGCCGGCGGGCGCCAGCCAGTACCAGATCGGGAGGGCTTCGATCGCGCCGAGGGTCAACGACAACGTGTTCATGGCAGGAGCGTCTCCAAAAGAGACCATTGCGGAAGTCAGGGGCCCAAAAAGCACAGCCGCCCGGCGCCCCCAGAAGATCCACCGGGCCGCCCCGCTGGGGGGGGCCAAGCATAGCCCCGGCCCGGGGCGGAGGCATCTTCTCAGGCCGCAAGGATTGCGATCTGACAGGAACCGGCGCCCGTGCGGGGCCAGCAAAAAGGCCAGCGCGCCGCGCTGGCCTGCCATCTCAAGGCTGCGATGGGCGGCTTACTTGCTGGGGGCGCTGCTCCGGCGCGGGCCCATCATCGCCTCGCGGGCCCGGCGGGCCACGGCCCGGCGCTGATCCCGGCGGCGGCGCTCGGAAGGCTTCTCGTAGAACTCCTTCCGCTTGATGTCCTTGTTCAGCCCTTCCTTCTCGCAGAGCTTCTTGAAGCGGCGCATCATCTGCTCGACCGACTCGCCACCCCGCGACTTGATCCGGATCGCCAAACCAGCCTCCTTCGGCTCCAAGGACAACACCCGGTCCCACTCGGGCCGGGTCTGTAGTAAATCCGGCGGCGGTGCGAAGTCAACCCTGGCCCCGGGCCGGGAATCGCCGCCGGATTCATCGCCCCGGCGAGGAAGGGCCGATGCTGCTTCGCGATGGCCCCCCGACCGGCGATTCTGGCCTGCCTGCTCGGCCTGCATGGACTCCTGGCCATGGCAGGCTGCGCGACCCAGCCACGCCTGCAGGGCCACTCGGAGATCCTGGCGAGCTACTCGGGGCGGACGCTCAAGGCGGAACTTCCCGACCGGGTCCGCGTGCCCGGGACGCTGGCGGCCGCGGCGGGCGCCCTGATCGACCGGGGCTACACGCTGGAGAGCCGGGAGGTGACCGACGACTCCGGTCGAATCGTCGCGCTTCGCCCGGATGCGGGGACGCTGGAGCGGGTGGTGGTCCGATCCCGCCTGACCCCCCGGGCGGTGGGGATCTCCATCACGCTGGAGCCGTGGGGGGACGAGGTGCTGTCCCGGGCGATCCTCGACGACGTGCTGGCGCGCCTGGCGCTGTAGGATCGGCGGGCGTCGCATCCCGGCCCCGGCGGAGGCGCAAGCGCATGGCCGAGACGGCTGGCTCGATGGCAATCGGGGTGTGCACCTACAACCGCGGCAAGCGCATCGTCGAGGCGCTGGAAGCCCTGACCGGGCTCGACACAGCGGGCGGCAGGCTGCGCCGCATCATCGTGATCGAGAACAACTGCTCCGACGAGACGCCGGAGGCGGTCGAAGCTTTCGCGCAGTCGGGCCCGCCGGTAGCGGTCGAACTCTGGCATGAGCCGGCGCCCGGGAAGAGCGAGGCGCTGCGCCGCTACTTCACCGGCGCGGTCGAAGACGTGTTGGGGCTGGTCGATGACGATGTGCTCGTCGAGGCTGACTGGGCGAGCCGGGCGCTGGATGCGCTCGATGCCAATGAGCGAGCCGGCGCCGTCGGCGGGCAGGTCGAGTGCAGGTGGGAGAGCGGGCCGACGCCGATGGCCATCAAGTACCGTCAGTCGTTTGGGGAGCAGCGGCGCGGCGAGGCGCCCCTGGCGCTGGATCGGCCTGTGGACTTCCTCGTCGGCGCCGCCGTCGCCTACCGGCGCCGGGCGATCCATGATTCGGGCTGGCTGGACCGGGGGCGGCTGACGACGACCCGCACCGGCGGGGCGATGCTCACAGGCGAGGATGTCGAGTTGTGCGTGCGCATGGCGCGGGCGGGCTGGGCGCTGCGGTACGAGCCGGCGATGCGCGCGACGCACCTGATTCCGGCGCGCCGGCAGTCGCGGGCGTACATCGCCCGGCACCGCGAGGCCATCTGCCGCGCCTTTCCCATGCTCGAGTGGCTCGCGGCCGGCGAGCCGGGCGCCGACTGGGCGAGGCCGGAGCTGCGCCGGGCCCGGCGGCGGTGGATGAAGAGTGTCCTGACCGACTGGCGCCCCCGGCGGCGCGCGATCCGTCTCGGCGAGCGGCGGGGGCGGCTGGCGGGCTGGCGTGATGTCATGGAGGCGATCGCGGCGCGGTCAGCCTGACGCCGGCTCGCGCTGGCCGGGGGGCGCCTCGGGCGCGGGCAATCCGACCTCCGGACGGGACAGGAGCGTGCGGGCCCGCTCGAGCAGCGCCGGCTGGTGGGCCGCGATCATGATGCGGTTGTACGCGATCCAGCCGGCGGTGACGTAGCCGCAGTCGTGCAGGCGCATTCCGACGGCCGAGTCATGCTCCATGCTGTGATCTTCGACGATCATGATGCGCGGGCGATGCCGCGCAAGGTCAAAGCCGTCGAGGGCGTCCAGTTCGGCGCCCTCGACGTCGAGGACGAAGAAGTCGATCGGCGCCTGCTCGTCCTCAAGGAGTCTGTCCAGGGGGATCAGCGGCGCCGTGACGGTTTCGAGCTGCTCCGGTCCGGCGGGCCGCCCGGCGACGCCGGCGTCGATGACGTGCGAGCAAAGCTCCTCGGCCGACGCGTAGCGCACGATCTGGATCTCGCCGGTGGCGCCTCGCCGGCCAAGGGCGCCGTGAACGACCCGTGATCCCGCCCTGCGCTGCCGGGCCTGTTCGCATCGCTGCGGGATCGGCTCGACGAGCAGCCCGCGCCAGCCCATCGCCTCGAAGGCGTAGCTGGTGGACATGGTGTAGCCGTCGAAGGCGCCCGCCTCGATGAAGAAGCCGTGACGCTGGCCATCAAGCAGTTCGTAAAGGAATACATCCTCGCCGTGCTGGCTGCGAAACTCGATGGGCATGGCAGGCGCTGCGCCCTCGCGCTGCAGCGCCGCGGCGGCGGCCCGGGCGCAGGTCGCGCGCATGAGCTGCTCGAGCAGCGCCATCCGGCGCAGCGTGTGCTCCTGGAGCCGGCGCAGGCGGCGCCCCTGACGCCGGGACCGGCCCAGCGAGACGGCATGGAGGATGAGGACCAGAGCCAGCGCGGTGACGGACAGTGCAATCGCCATGCAGGCTCCTCACGCGCCACCGGCGCAGGGGGCTGCGATCGGCGGGCGCCGGCGCTCCTCTGCGCGTCGCGCGTCAGCGCTTGTCGATCGGCACGTACGGCTGGTCGTGCGGGCCGATATACGCAACCTTCGGCCGGAACAGCCGGTTGTCGGCGAGCTGCTCGATGATGTGGCCGCTCCAGCCGCCCAGGCGCGACAGGGCGAACATCGGCGTGAACAGATCGAGCTTCAGCCCGATGCAGTGGTACGTCGTGGCGCTGTAGAAGTCGACGTTCGGGTAGATGCCCCTGGAGGCGACCTCGCGCTCCATGATCTGCTCGATGCGCTTGCTCTTTTCGAAGAGGTCGAGATTCCCGGTGTCCTCGGCCAGCTTCCCGGCGAGCTTCTTGAGATCGGTGGCCCGCGGGTCCGGCGCCTTGTAGACGCGGTGTCCGAAGCCCATGATCTTCTCCTTGCGCTGCAGCTTGCCCATGATGTACGGCTCGACATCGTCGATGGTCTTGATCTCGGCCAGCATGTGCATCACGCCCTCGTTGGCGCCGCCGTGGAGCGGGCCGCGCAGGCTGCCGATGGCGCCGGTGAGCGCCGAATACACGTCCGACAGCGTCGAGATGATCACCCGGGCGGCGAACGTCGAATTGTTCAGGCCGTGGTCGCTGTGCAGGATCATGCAGATGTCGAAGGCGCGCGCCATCGTCGGCGTCGGCTTCTCGCCGTTGAGCATGTACAGGAAGTTCTCGGAGAACGAGAGGCTCTTGTCGGGCCGGACCAGCGGCAGCCCGCGCCGGCAGCGATCGAAGTAGGCGATGATCGTCGGGGCGTGCCCCAGGATGTTGAGGCACTTGCGCCGCACACGGTCCAGATCCTCGACGATGTTCGGCTCGTCATCGTGCAGCGACAGCGCCGAGACCATCGTGCGCAGCACGTGCATCGGCCTGGCGTTCACCGGGAGGGCCGTGAGCCGGTTGTCCATCCCGGCGGGAAGCTCGTAGCGCTCTCGCAGGTCGCGCCCGAACTGGTCCAGCTCATCCCGGGTCGGCAGGCGCCGGTTCCAGAGCAGAAAGACCGTTTCCTCGAACGTCGAGTTGGCGCTCAACTCGCCGATCGGGATCCCGACGAACTCGAGAATCCCCTTCTGACCATCGATGTAGCTCATCCGCGATTCCGCGGCGATGATTCCCTCAAGACCCTTGGCGTAGTCGGTCATGGCCACTCCTCGTCTTTGCTGGCGCTGTCTCTGCGGGCGCTGCGAGCCTCCGCCGCCCGCTCCGGCCCTCCCCGAGCGCCGGCGCGCGTTTCGGTCTCGCAAACCGCGGGCGGATTGTAGGGGGCGCCCTTGCTCCACGCTTACCATCCGCCGTGCTCATCCCCCTCGGGACAGACCGACCCCTCCGCCGGCGCATCGTGGTCACCAAGGCCCTGATCGCGGCCAACGTGCTCATCCATGTTGCCCTCGCCGCGGTCGACGCCCGCAACCCCGACGCCTATGACCGCATCCTGGCTCAGCTCTGGGTCTACCAGGACGACTTCCACTGGTGGAGCCTCTGGACCAGCGCCTTCCTGCACGGCGGCTGGATCCACCTGCTCGGCAACATGCTGTTCCTGTGGAGCTTCGGGCCCAACCTGGAAGACCGCCTCGGGCGGATCGGCTTTCTCGCCTTCTACCTGCTCGGGGCGGCCGCGGCC
The DNA here is from genome assembly GCA_043101635.1 of Phycisphaerales bacterium JB039. Taxonomy (GTDB): domain Bacteria; phylum Planctomycetota; class Phycisphaerae; order Phycisphaerales; family UBA1924; genus CAYMJK01. The sequence continues at coordinate 16,376 of JBICIE010000280.1, forward strand.
AGCGGCCTGCACGTGGCGTTCGTGGAGAACCCGGCCATCGGAGCCTCCGGGGCGGTCTCGGCGGTGACGGGGGCGTACCTGGTCATGTTCCCGCGGACCACGATCAGGTGCTTCTTCATCTTCGGGGGCATCATCGGGGTCCCCGCCTGGTGGTTCATCGGCTTTGCCATCGCCTGGGACATCTTCGGGGTCGGCGGGCGGACCGGGATCGCCCACCTGGCCCACCTGGGGGGGACGATCTTCGGGATCGGCACGGCCTTCTTGCTGCTGGGGACCCGCATCCTCCAGCCCGAGCCCTACGACCTGTTCATGATGGTCCGCCAGCGGCGTCGGCGGGAGCAGATCCGCAGCGCTGTGGAGCACAGCAGCCAGCACCGGCCCATGGCCGCCAGCGGCCGCCGGCGCCACCACGATGACGGGTCGGAGAAGTTCACCGCCCGGCGGACTGAGATCGCCCGGCTGCACGCCGCGGGCGATGTCGCGGGCGCGGCTGACAGGTACAAGTCGCTTCTGGGCGACGCCGGCGCCGAGCGGTCGCTGCTCAGCCGGCGCGTGCAGTACGACCTCGGGGCCCACTACTTCGGAGCCGGGGACTACCAGACCGCCGCCACCACCTTCCAGCGCTTCCTGAAGGGCTACCCGGATGACCGCGAGACCCCGGAGGTGATGCTCATGCTCGGCCTGATCAACGCCCGCTACCTCAACGACCCGGTCGAGGCCAAGCGCCTGCTCACCGGCGCTCGAGACCGGCTGCGCGAGCCCGCCCAGCGGGAACTCGCCGAGTCGATCCTGGAGGATCTGGGCTGATGGCGCCTCCTCCGGACCGAACCCGCATCAAGATCTGCGGCATCCGCGACTGGCCGGCGGCACAGGCCGCGGCCGACGCCGGGGCCGACGCGGTCGGCTTCGTCTTTGCGAAGTCCTCGCCGCGCTATATCGAGCCGGCCGAGGCGGCCCGGCTGATGGCCGACCTGCCGCCGTTCGTGGTCACCGTCGGCCTGTTCGTCGATCCCGACCTCGACGAGTTCGTCACGGTCGAGGAGCAGTGCCCGACGCATTACACGCAGTTCCACGGGTCCGAGCCGGTCGAACTGGTGCGCCAGTGCGGGCCGGACATCATCAAGGCCGTGCGCTTCGATCGCGCGCGCATCGAGAGCGATCTGCGGAAGTGGGGCGCCATCGACGAGGTCGCCGCGGTGCTGGTGGACGGCTCGGCGGGGGGCATGGGCGAGGCCTTCGACTGGACCGCCCTGCGCGCCCCCGCGGAGGCGTGCCCCAAGCCGGTGATCCTGGCGGGCGGGCTGACGCCGGAGAATGTTCGGGAGGCGATCGCGGCGGTGCGACCGTGGGCGGTCGATGTCTCCAGCGGTGTCGAGCGCGAGCGGGGGGTGAAGGACGCTTCACTCATCCGCGCGTTCTGCGCAGCGGTGCGAGCTTGAGCGACTTTCGGCGCGATCGACAGAAAAGCCGCCACATGAAGGCGGTGATCTGGTAGGCTCTTGCAAGCCGCGGGGCCATAGGGGTTCCGCCACGCGGAGAGCTGAGATGAACAACCGGAATGAGATCGTCGCCGCGCTGTGCGCAGGCGGCCTGTGTCTGGCCGGCCCGGCGCTGGCCCAGGCGCCGGATCCCGAGCCGTCCTCCAAGGCGCTCCAATTGACGACCTTCGCGACGTTCACCACGGCGCCTGGCTCGGGCGCCATCGACCTTGATCATCCCAAGGATGGCTCGGGGCGGGTCTTTGTCAGCACCAACGAGGGCAAGATCCACGGCTTCTCCGCGGCGGGCGATCCGCTCGGTGTGTTCCTTGATCTCGGCGCTGCGGGCGTGGCGCCCGATCTGCGACGGACGTTCCGGCTCACGACCAACGGGCTGTCGTACATCGCGTTTCATCCCGAGTACGCCGTCGCGGGCGCCGCGGGCGAAGGCAAGCTGTACACGATGTACATGTCCACCGTGCCCGGGCTTCGCGCCCCGGATTACAGCGGGACGGATCTGCCCACCCGGCCCGGCGACACCCGGGCCCAGTACGTGCTCGCCGAGTGGACCGTGGACGCGGCCGATCCGGATCGCATTGATCCGGCATCGCGGCGCGAGGTGCTGCGCATCGAGTTCAGCGGGCGCGTCGTGGATTCGCACTCGGTGGGAGCGCTCGCGTTCAATCCGTTCGCGGCGCCGGGCGACGCGGATTACGGCACGCTCTACATCCCGCTCGGCGACATGAACAACGGGTCAGGCAATCCCAACTGGCAGCACGTGCAGGACCGGGACAACCCGTTCGGCAAGATCCTGCGGATCAACCCGCTCGCGGCCGGCGCGGACCCGTACTCCGTCCCCGCCGACAATCCCTACGCGGATGGCGGCCCGCTGCTGGATGATGATGGGAACGCCGAAGAGATCGCGGCCTGGGGCTTCCGCAACCCGCAGAACCTGAGTTTCGCCAAGGACGCCGGCGGCGCCGGGCGGCTGATCGTCTTCGACATCGGCAACGAGGACTTCGAGGAACTCACGATCGTCGATCTCGCCGACAACCACGGCTGGACGCGCTACGACGGGCCGGCCGATGGCAATCCGGACACGATCCTGAGACTCCCGCCCGGCTCGACGCTGGAGTGGCCGGCCGCGGCGTACGACCACACGATTCCCAACACGCCCGGGGCGCCGCCGACGACGGAGCCCAGCGCCATCGTCGGGGGCTTTGTCGCGGGCGACCCGGCCGATCCGGACTTCCAGAACCAGGTGATCTTCGGCGACCTGCCGCGGGGGGCGTTCTTTCACGCCGACTTCGATGAGGTGCTGGCGGCCGATGCGGCGGACATCCAGGCGCCGATGTACGTGATGAACGTGACCGTCGATGGCGCCGGCCCGGGGTCGTTCCGCGACCTGCTCAGCCTGTCGCGCGGCGATCCCCGCTTCGGCGTGGATGAGAGCGGGCGGCTGTTCGTGATCAGCCGGCAGCTTGACACGGTGTTCGTGACGAACATGGTGGCCGACCAGCAGCCCGATGCGCTGTGCCCGGCCGACTGCGACGAAGATGGCGCCCTGACGTTCTTCGACTTCCTGTGCTTCCAGAACCTGTTCGCGATGGGCGATCCGGGCGCCGACTGCGACGGGGATGGCGAGTTGACGTTCTTCGACTTCCTGTGCTTCCAGAACGCGTTTGCGGCGGGGTGCTCGTAGGCACTCGTAGGGAGCGACGTCGGACCGGCGCCAGGTCAGGGCGGCGCAAGCTGCTCCAGCCGCTGGAGCACGGCGGCCTCGTCCATGCCGTCGGTCTCGATGACCGCCGTGGCCAGGTCGCGGTAGGTGGCGTCGCGGGCGCCGAGGACTTCTTCGATCTCGACCAGCGGGCCGGCGCCGGTGAGGGAGGGGCGGTTGGGGTCGCCATCGGTCAGGCGGACGCGGAGCGTGTCGGCGGAGGCTCGCAGGTAGATCAGCGCAGCGCCGGCGTCGATGGCCTCGCGCAGCAGAAGCTGGGCGCCGGGCGCAGTGGGCGTGCCGCCGCCGAGGGCGATCACACGCGGAGCATGAGCCAGCACGGCGCGCAAGGCCTGAACTTCGGCTGCACGAAACGCCGGCTCGCCGCGGGCCTCGAAGGCTTCGGCGACGGTGGCGCAGCCGAGCAGCGTGCGCGTGCGGTCATCAAGGTCGATGAAATCCCAGCCGTGCGCTTCGGCGAGGCGGCGTCCGAGCGTGGACTTGCCGCTGCCGCGGAGGCCCATCAGGATGATGTGGGCGCCGAGCGCCATAGGGGCACCCCGCTGCGGGACTACTCCCTGGCCCGCGACATATAGGAGCCGTCCTCGGTGGAGACGCGGATCTTCTCGCCGGTGGTGATGAACGGCGGCACACGGGTCTTGAGCCCGGTGTCGCAGGTCGCCTCCTTGAGCTGATTGGTGGCGGTTGCGCCCTTGATGCCCGGCGGGGTGTCCACAATGGTCACCTCGACGCTGGCCGGCAACTCGAGCGTGATGGCCCGGCCCTCGTAGAACTGCACCACGCACGAGGCGTTGGGCGCCAGGTACAGCAGGGCGTCGCCGAGGACATCCTCCGGGAGCACGACCTGGTCGTAGGTGTCGGTGTCCATGAAGGTGGCGCCGGAGGCGTCGCTGTAGAGGTACTCCATCTCGCGCCGGTCGAGCGTGGCGATGTCGACGACGTCGCCGCCCTGGAGCCGCTTCTCTATGTGGCCGCCGCCGGCGATGTCCTTGAGCTTGACCTGGTAGTAGGCCGGGCCTTTGCCGGGCTTGGTGTGCTCGCACTTGACGACGGCATAGAGCTTGCCATCGAAGCGGGCCGCCATGCCCGGACGCAATTCGTTCGCCTTTGCCGCCATGCCGTAAGTCCTTCTGCTTGCCGCGGCTGCGCTCGTCGCGGCGCCCCCGGGACGGGCATGATAGGCTCTGGTCCAGCACAGCTTCGTCTGACGGACCTCGCAAAGGAGAATGCGTGATGCTCGAATCGACCTCCACCCGGCGCCAGTTTCTTGCCCTCTCGATGGCCGCGGCGGCCGGGGCCGCCTTCGTCCCGGGCGTGAGCGGGCGGCCGGCCGGCGCCGCCGAGCACTTCCAGTGGCGCGAGCTGGCCGAGGGCGTCTGGTTCATCGGCGGCGAGGGCGGCAATGCGATGCTCGCGGCCAGCGACCATCCGGCCCTGCTGGTGGACTGCAAGAACGCGCCCTTCGGCAGCACGCTGCGCCGGGAGGCCGAATCGCGGGGCCACCCGCTGAAGCTGGTGATCAACACGCATCATCACGCCGATCACAGTGGGGGGAACTACGCGTTTGCCGAGGGCCCGGCGCTGATCGCCCACGCGAAGGCGGCAGCGCGGATTGCGCAGCAGCACGATCGCTACATCTCGCAGATTCGCAGCGCGCTCTCCGGCGCATCGCTGCCGGAAGCGGTCAAGGCGGATCTGCAGCAGGTGCGCCAGCGGATCGACCAGCTCGCGGCCGCCGACTGGGCGCCGGATGAGACGGTGCAGGCCGGCAGCGCCGAATGGACGCTGGGCAAGGACACGCAGATCGAGGCCCATCACTTCGGGGCCGGGCACACCGACAATGACATGGTGATCCGCCTGCCGCAGCGCAACATCCTGCACGCCGGCGATCTGCTGTTCCACCAGATGCACCCGTACTTCGACCCGGACGGCGGTGTGACCTGCACGGGCTGGGCCGAATCGGTCCGCCGGACCATCGAGTTGTGCGACGGTGAGACAGTCGTGATCCCCGGCCACGGCGAAGTGACCGACGTCGACGGGCTGAAGCGGCAACTCGACTATCTCGAACAGTTGTGGCAGGAGGTCGGGAGCCTCGTGAAGGCGGGCTGGGACCGCGAGCGGGCCACGACGATGAGCTGGGGCTTCATGGAAGGGCTCGAGCGGCCGCAACTCCGGGCCCGGGCGATCGGGGCCGTCTACGACGAGCATCGCGCTGCGCAAGGGGGCGGGTGAGCCTCAGGCCGCGTCGGACTCCTTGGATCCGACCGGGGCGAGTTCGGCGGCGGCGTCGGCGCCTGGTTGGGCGGGAGCGGCGGCGGGCTGCTGCTGCGCGTTGCCGTTGCGCCGGCGCTCGCGCTCGTCGTGGTCCAGGAAGCTGCCGGAGCGCAGTCCCCACACCGTGTGGAGCACGCGGGTGAGAATCAGGCCGGTCGGGAAGGCGATCAGCACGGCCAGGCCCGGGCGGACATCGCCGAGTTGCAGCAGTTTCATCAGACCGGCGGCGGTGAGATAGTACAGGGGGCTGAGGATGGCCCGCTCGAGCTGAACGAGGGTGGCGTCCTGCATGAACGGGGGGGGCTTGGCCGCCAGCGCCTGGCGCTCGGCCTCGGTCCGGCCGGCGAAGGGGCGCCAGTGGTTGGCGAGCCAGTGCAGCCCGAAGTAGAGCGTGACATCCCAGAAGATGTCGGCGCCCACCGCGACGACCGGGAAGACCCAGCCGGGGGAGGCGGGCCATCGCAGTTCGACGAGATGGACGACAATGGCCGTCGGGATGAGGGCGAGCAGGCCTGCCGCCACCACGTTGGCGTTGATGTTGACAATCCGCTTGCGCTGATAGAGGCGGAAGAGCCTTTGCGGCATGAGCAATGCTACCGGGTCGAGCCTGGCTCGGCCTTGGCGTTTGCCGCGGCGCCGGGCTCCATGAAGGCCTCTACATCCCGGCGCGGCGTGGCGGCCAGCCGGCCCGTGGCGATGGCGATGGCGTCGGCGCTGGGGTCGCAGCCGGTGGCCCGGCGCCCCGCTGCCGCGGCGGCGACGAGGGTGGTCCCGCTGCCGCAGCAGGGGTCGATCACGAGGCCTCCGGGCGGGCAGCAGGCCCGGATCAGCAGGTTGAGCAGGGCGATCGGCTTCTGTGTGGGGTAGCCGGTGCGCTCCTGCGCCATGTTGTTGAGGGCGGGGATGTCGAGCACATCGGTGGCTTTCTTCTGCTGACCGCGCATGCGGTTGCTGGTGGCGGGCGTGCGGGGTGGCTCGAACCAGTAGCGGTCGGGGTCGAGGCAGTAGAAGAGGATGTCATCGTGCTTGCGGGCAAAGCGGCGGGGGCTGGATCCGCCGAGGCCGTAGGTCCAGATCAGGTGATTGACGAAGCGATCCGGGCCGAGCAGTTCGTCGAGCAGGAGCCGCGCGTGATGGCTGGTGCGCCAGTCGAGGTGAAGCAGGACGCTGGCGGTCGGCTTGAGGGCGGGGAGGGTGGCTTCGAGGCGGGCGCGGAGCCATGCGATCCAGTCGGGGGTCGTGGGCCAGGCGTCGGCGTAGGTGGCCGCGGCTGCGCGCCCGAGGGAGGCGCCGGCGGGCGGGGAGGAGCGCGGCTTGCCGGTGTTGAAGGGGGGATCGGCGTAGAGGAGATCGACGGAGGCCGCGGGAAGGGCGCGGGCGAAGTCGAGCCAGTCGGAGCATGTGGCGGTCGGAGTCGCGGCGTCGAGGGAGCCCGCGAGCGCAATGGCGGGGGTTGCTGGCGGCTGGCGTGCGTTCACCGCAAGACTCCACAAGGGCGCGCTGACGGCCACCCGCGCTGCGCACGGGGGCGCCCTCAGCCCGTCTTGACGGGGGAGCGGCCGACGCTGTAGTAGGTGTAGCCGAGTTCTTCCATGCGGGCCCGCTGGTACAGGTTGCGCCCGTCGAAGATGACGCGGGCCTTCATCGCCTCGGCGAGGCGGCCGAAGTCGGGGCTCTTGAACTCGTCCCAGTCGGTGGAGATCACGAGGGCGTCGGCGCCGCGGGCGCAGTCGTACATGTCGTCGATCAGCGCGATGGAGGGGGCTTCGCGGGCGACGTTCTCCATGGCGACCGGGTCGTAGCCGCGGACGGTGCAGCCGTAGCCCAGGGCCCGGCGGGCCAGCGTGAGGGCGGGCGCCTCGCGGATGTCGTCGGTGCGGGGCTTGAAGGCCAGGCCCCAGAAGGCCAGCGTCTTGCCGGTCAGGCCCTGCTCGCCGCCGAAGTGTCCGAGGATCTTGCTGAAGAACAGCTCGCGCTGGCGCTGGTTGGTCTCGTGGACCGCGCGGCTGACATCGGTCTTCACGCCGCTCTTCTCGCCCATCATGATGCAGGCGAGGGTGTCCTTGGGGAAGCAGGAGCCGCCGTAGCCGAGCCCGGGGTAGAGGAAGTGGGCGCCGATGCGCTTGTCGGAGCACATGCCCTCGCGCACCTTGTTGATGTTGGCGCCGTAGGCCTCGCACAGGTTGGCCATCTCGTTGATGAAGCTGATCTTGGTGGCCAGGAAGTTGTTGCTGGCGTACTTGACCATTTCGGCCGAGGCGACATCCATGATGTAGATGGGGTGGCCCTGGCGGACGAAGGGCTCGTACAGCTCGCGGAACAGCTCGCCGACCTTCTCCGACTCGACACCGACGACGACGCGGTCGGGCTTGTTGAAGTCGTTGATCGCATCGCCCTCCTTGAGGAACTCGGGGTTGTCGGCGACCTCGAAGGGGATGTCGGCGCCGACGCGGGCCCGGATGCGGTCACGGACCATCATGGTGGTGCCCACCGGCACGGTGCTCTTGACGACGATGACCTTGGGGGCCTGGTCGGGGCCGAGGCCCTTGAGCACCTCGGCGATGTCGTCGGCGGCCTGCTCGATGTACTTCAGGTTGGTGTGGCCCCGCTCATCGGAGGGGGTGCCGACGCAGATGAAGATCATGGCGGCGTCGCGATAGGCCTCGGCCTTGTCGAGGGTGAACTTCAGGCGTCCGGCGCCGATGTTGCGGGCCATCAGCTCGGTCAGGCCCGGCTCATAGATCGGGCTCTGGCCCCGCTTGAGCCGCTCGATCTTGCCCGGGTCGACATCCAGGCACATGACATCGTTGCCGGTGTTGGCAAAGCACACACCGGTCACCAGGCCGACGTAGCCTGTTCCCACCATGGTCAGCTTCATCGAGCTTCCTCCTCAAGCGCCAGCAGAGTGACGAGTTTAGCCTGCACCCGCCGGCTGCGGCCCGCCGGGGCGGTACCATGATCGGCCATGGGAACTGCCACAATGAAGCGTAAGAAGCGTCGCTCCCGGTTCACCGCCGCCACGGCGGACCGGCACATCCTGTACCAGCTTGCGGTCCAGAATGTCGAGGCCGAGATCGACTTCGTCGATGACACCTTCCGCGAGCTGCGGGGCCGCCGGGCCCGGAGCCTGCGGGAGGACTTCTGCGGGACCGCCGCGACCAGTTGCGAGTGGGTCCGCCGCCGGCCCGCCAACACCGCCGTGGGGCTGGATATCGACCGCGCCACGCTGGACTGGGGCCTGGAGCACAACGCCTCGGCCCTGACGGCGGCCCAGCAGAAGCGGCTGACGCTGCTGCAGCGTGATGTGCTCAAGCCCGGGCGCGGGACTGGGAACATGGACATCATCCTGGCCATGAACTTCAGCTACAACTGCTTCACGACCCGGCGGCTGATGCTGGACTACTTCAGCTCGGTGCGCCGCTCGCTGGCGCCGGGGGGGCTGCTGTTCATGGATTTCTACGGGGGCAGCGAGTCCATGAGCGAGCAGGAGGAGCCGCGCCAGTGCGACGGGTTCACCTATGTCTGGGAGCACGCCAAGTTCAACCCCATCACCGGGGCGCTGAAGTGCCACATCCACTTTCACTTCCCCGATGGCTCGAAGATGCGCCGGGCCTTCAGCTACGAGTGGCGGCTGTGGACGCTGCCGGAGGTGCGCGAGATCCTCGCCGAGGCCGGCTTCCGCCGCTCCACCGTGTACTGGGAGGGCGATGATGGCGAGGGCGCTGGCGATGGCGAGTTCACCCCCACCGAGGAGGGCGACGCCTGCGAAAGCTGGATCGCGTACCTGGTGGTGGAGCCGTAGGGGTCGGGCGGGGGGAAGAGAATAGAGAAGAGAGAGTAGAGAAGAGAGAAGAGAGAATAGGGAGGGGGGGCGTCCGATAGTCGGGCGCTGCGGGCAGAGCGGGTCGGCTGGGTCCGGATATGGGCGATCTGCGCTCTGCGGGAGCGCTGCTGCGCTCCGCAGATGGGCTGCTGCGCTGTGCGGATGGGCTCCGGCGCTTTGCGGATCGCCTCCTGCGCTCTGCGCGTGGCCTGCCGGACCGTGCGCATGGCCTCGCGCGCTCCGCGCTGGGCCTCGCGCGCTCCGCGCATGGCCATGCGCGCTCTGCGCAGCGCGCTGCGCGCTCCAACTTTGCGCACGATCCGGACCCCGCGCCGGTTCTCCGGACCCGCCGGGCCGCGACCCGGCCCCCCGACGCGATATCCGGACCTCTCTCTCCTCTCCCTTCTCTGCTCTCTATTCTCTTCTCTGTTCTCTCTTCTGTTCTCCCCTCTCCCCCTCCCCCCCTCCCCCCCGGAGCCGGCCATGAACTCCGATGAGCCCGCCCTGCGCCCC
>JBICIE010000281.1:0-2762 GCA_043101635.1 Phycisphaerales bacterium JB039
TCCGGCCTCGCTCCTACCGCACGATCATGCTCCTTCCTTGAGTCTCGGGGCCCCGGCCCGAATGCCGGGGCCCCCGCACACATCATCAGATCGACACCGCGTTGATCACTTCAACCCAGTGCTGCGGGCGCAGCCCGCCGCTGGCGAACTGACCCACCACATCGAAGACCGCGTCGGAGAAACCTCCGACATTCAGGATGTCCGCCCGGTTCGGCGCCTGCGTCGAGCCCTGCGGCTGCACATCAATGCACACCAGGCGAGCCTTCGGGCAGCGAGCCCGGATCTGCTCCCACTGACGCATCGTCTCCGTACCGCTGCGCCACGATCCCGACGAGGTGTCGATCCACGACTCGTAGTCCGAGACGAAGATCACGGTGTCTACCTCCGACTTGCGCCGGTTCAGCTCTGCCAGCGGCGCCGAGCAGTTCGTTCCGCCGCCCGGCATCGAGGCCAGCTTCTCGGCGTTGGTCATCACCGTGTCGCGCGGGTTCAGCCGCACATCCAGGACCCGGTCGTGAAACGGCATGACATCCGCGTCGACGTTCCTGCGGAGCACCGCCGCGGCCATCAGCGCCGCCACATCCACGCACCGCACCGCGGTCGTCGAGCCCTTGCGGTACCCGGTGACCGGCGAGTGCATCGAGCCCGAGACGTCCACGCACACGACCGTGCGGCCCGGCAGTTCCGGCACGTTGCGGACCGCGATCTCCAGGGCCGCCTCCAGCGACCGCAGGATGTTCCGCGGCATCTCCCGCGACGCCATCACGTGCGCCGTCAGGAGCTGGTACGGGAAGACGCGAGCCCGCTCCACGAGCTTCGGGTCGGCCAGCTTGTTGGCGATCAGTGTGACCATCGCCTCATCCTCGAGCACGCCATGGCGCGCAAACGTGTTCAGGTTCATCCGCGTCATCTGCCACGAGCCGTTGCGGGCGATCTGCTTCCAGTCGCCCGGGCCGAGCGGCAATGACGTAAGCATCTGGAACGGCACATTCGGAACCTCGCGGGCCTTGCCGGCCTTGAACACCTCGTAGTCCTTCACAATCTGCGGCAGGGCGCTGGCGTCGTGATCGCGCCCGATCAGGTAGCCGTACAGCGCCGCGCGGCTCGCCGTCTGCGGCCTGGGGTGGACCATCTTCACGATGTCCGCCAGCGACGGGTCGTTGCCGACGGATGCGAAGAAGATCGCCTCGTCGCTGCGGGCGTCAAGCCACTGACGGATCAGCCGCTTCGGCAGCGTGCCCAGGCTCTTGCGAGCCACCACGCCCGAGCGCATGATCTGCACGAAGTTGCGGAGCATCTTCGGCGAGTCGATCACGCGATCGAAGACCTCGGCCATCAGGCCCGGCGACAGCACGCTGAGCACAGCGCACATCAGCGCCGGGGCGTCCTTCATGTGGCCCTCGGCTCGGCAGTACAGCGCGGTGCGAGCCAGGAACTCCGGCTCGACGCGCTGGCACAGGCGCAGCATGGTGTCGAGCTGGCTGGCCGCTGAGGCGTAGAACGTCGAGTTCAGGCACCCCGTCGCCACGTACTGGGCGAGCTGGTGCTCCGCCGACATCGCGTAGGCGGCGCCGCCGGCCTCGTTGATGGCGCCCGCGGCCGGGGCCTGGCGCCCGCGAATCGACTTGAAGAGGGTCTTGCTGGCCATCGTGTCGCTCCTTCCCGCGTGCGTGTCACGCGGACACAGACCCCCCCTTGCGATCAGCGTGCCAGAACAGCGGGATCGAGCGGACACGCTCCAGAACCGCCCTCTGGGCCTCCTGAGCGGGATTTTCCTGGGGCAGTTGCCGCCGAAGCAGTCACAGCGCCGCCAGATCCGTATATGCTTGTATCGCAATCTATCCGATGAGCTAGCAGCAATGCCCAGAGCCGCCCCCCAGCCCGAAACTGGCGCCAAGGCCCGCCGCCCGCAGGTCGTCGTCGGCCTTCTCGGAACCACGCTCGACACCGGCAAGGGCCCGAAGCGCTGGGAGCGCTGGCGTCCCAGTGTCTCGCTGTGCCAGCATGAGGACTTCCTGGTCGATCGCTTCGAACTCATCCACGGCCTCCGCGCCACTGCCCTGGCCGAGACGGTCGAACAGGACATCCGCGCCGTCTCCCCGGAGACCACGGTCGTCCGGCACGTGCTGGACATGGATGACCCGTGGGACCTCGAGGAGGTCTACAGCGCCCTGCACGGCTTCGCGACGAGCTACGCCTTCGAGCCCGAGCGCGAGGACTACCTGATTCACATCACCACCGGCACCCACGTCGCGCAGATCTGCATGTTCCTGCTCACCGAGGCCCGCTACCTCCCCGGGCGGCTCATCCAGTCCTCCCCGCCGCGCCGGGCGTCCGACGGCCCCGGCACGTTCCGCATCATCGACCTGGACCTCTCGAAGTACGACCGCCTCGCCTCCCGCTTCGAGCGCGAGCACGAGGACGCGGTGACCTCTCTCAAGGGCGGCATCGAGACCCGCAACCGCGCCTTCAACCGGCTCATCGACCGCATCGAGCACGTCGCGGCCGGCGCCACCGACCCGATCCTGCTCACCGGCCCCACCGGCGCTGGCAAATCCCGCCTCGCGGTGCGCATCTACGAGCTGCGCCGGCGCCGGCGGGTGGTCACCGGCGAACTCGTCGAGGTCAACTGTGCCACACTCCGCGGCGACACGGCCATGTCCACGCTGTTCGGCCACAAGAAAGGCGCCTTCACGGGCGCGACCTCCAACCGGCCCGGCCTGCTGCGCAGCGCTCACGGCGGCCTCCTCTTCCTCGACGAG
>JBICIE010000282.1:0-28002 GCA_043101635.1 Phycisphaerales bacterium JB039
TGAGCCCTGGCTGTTCCGCATTACCATGAATCGTGTGCGGGATCTGTGCCGCAAACGCTCACGGCACGCCACCCCCGTCGCTCCGGAACACATGAGCGGCCTCAGCGCTCAGGACGAGACAGACCATGCCGGGCGCGATGCGGGCCGAGCTGAAACGGACAGGTTGAGGGCGGCGATGGAGCAGCTCTCAGACAGGGATCGAGAAATCATTGAGCTGCGCCACCACGGGCAGCTCAGCTTCCGGCAGATGGCAGAACTCACCGGCGAGCCGCTGGGCACCCTGCTGGCTCGCCATCACCGGGCCCTGCGCAAGCTGCGGGACCTCATCGAGCAGGCGGCGCCTGCCCGGACATCGACCATGGAGACCGAATCATGATGTCGCACAGCAATTCCGACGACATCTATCCCGCCGATATCGCGCCCGTCGCCCGGGCTATGGACCGCCTGGCGGAAGCGGATGCGAGCTGCGCCCCGGCGGACCTGGAGCAGCGCGTGCTGCGCGCGGCGCCCCTGGCCCGTCGGGCGCCGGCGCTGCGCATGTCGAGCGCGGCGATGCGCCCGTGGTGGTCGCTGGCGTCGCTGCGGCTGGCGGCGGCGATCGCGATCATCGCCGGCGTCGGCGCCGGATGGCTGGCGCTGCGCTCCGGTCCGCCCGGGGACCGGGCGCCGACGCTGGAGGAGGAGGTGGACGCGTGGCTGGCGATGGCCGGCGCCGACGACAGCTTCCAGGCCGAGATCGAGACGCTGCTGCTGCTCAACGCGGACCTTGCATCCACCTTCGACTCGGGGTGGATCGAAGATGACCTGATTGGAGACTCGCTGTGAAGCTCCGCTGTGCGCTGGTGACGATTGCGATGCTCGGGCTGGCAGGCGCCGCGCTGGCGCAGGGGCCCGGGCGCGGGGCCGCCGATGGCCCGCGCCGGGCGGGCCAGCCGGAGCAGCCCGAGCAGCAGACCGATGCGGAGCGCCGGGCGGCGCGCCGGGCCTGGCTGGTGCGCCGGCTGGAGGAGTCGCGCCAGGAGCAGGCCCGCCTGCAGCAGATGATCGAGCAGATCGACGCGGGCGAGCCGCTGCCGGAGTTTCCCCGGCGCGGCCGGGGGGGCGGCCGGTTCGACGATGAGCGGGGCCAGGGCGAGCGAGGCCCGGGGCCAGGGCCCGCCGAGCCGGATCCGCAGGAGCGGCTGCGCCTGGTGCTCCAGTTCACGCGCGAGCACTTTCCGGAGTTTGCCTCGAAGCTCGAGTCAGAGCGAGAGAGCAACCCGGAGGGGGTGTCGCGCATCGCGGCACGCTTCTGGCCGCGGATCGCCGAGCTGATCGAACTGGAAGACAGCGATCCGGCCCTGTTTGCGATCGAGGTGGATCGGCTGCGCAACGGCGAGGAGATCATGTCGACGGTGTGGAAGGCGCGTCGCGATCCGCCGACCGACGAAGCGGCGCGGGAAGCGCTGGGGGCGGAGCTGCGCCGGCTGGCGACGCGCCAGTTCGAGCTGCGCCTGGCGGCGACGACGCGCCGGCTGGAATCGCTGCGCGCAAGCGTGCGCGAGACGGAGCAGGAGCTTGCCCAGCACGAAACCAACCGCGAGGCCTCGATCGAGGAGCAGGTCGAGCGGCTGCTGCGGATGATCGAGCGGCCGGACCGATGGCGCGGGGACCGCGGGGATGATCGCGGAGAGGACGCGGGTCGCGACGGGCGCCAGCGCGACGATGGTCGCGGGGACAACCTGCCCTGAAGGCGCATCGCGCGACGGGATGCGCCTCCTCGGGCGGCGCCGCCGGCGCCTGCCGCAGCGCAGAAAAAGGGGGCCGCAAGCCAGCGCTCACGGCCCCGTCACTGTGCGGGAGGCGAACAGGAGAAGTCAGCGACGACGGCGCGTCATCGCGCCGAGGCCCATCGCGAGGAGCAGCGATGCGCCCGGAGCGGGGATCAGCGAGATGTCGTCGTAGTAGGACCTGGCGCCGGTGGTGAACAGGTCGATGTTGGCGATCTCCAGCGGATCGCCGGCGGCCCGGGTGTACTGGCCGGAGGACAGCAGCGTGCCGTTGTAGTAGCTGTCGATCGTGTCGGCGTCGAGATCGATCTCGAAGCGCAGTTCGACCCACTGGTCGAAGACGACCGGAATCGGCGTGTGGGCCCGGAAGTCATCCATGACCGTCGCGGTGTCGACATCGAACTGCATCTCGACAGCCCAGGTGTACGGCCCGCCGGGGTTGTACTGGTTGTTGACGATGAAGTAGGTGTCGGCCGTCAGGTCGCCGGTGGCGATGTAGTTCCAGGCCGAGAGCGTCCACTGGCCCGAGGTGTAGCCGCTGAAGGGATGAACCGCGTCGGCGCCGCCGGAGATCTCCAGCGAGTTCGGCCCGCTGAGGGCCTGATCGGTGGTCACGATGCCCGCAGCGGCGGCCGAGCCGTCCCACCCGTCCCAGCCGCCGGTGAGCAGCGATCCGGTTGCGTAACTATCGAAATTGTCGGACCATTGCGCCTGTGCGGCGCCCGCGAGCGCGAGGGCAACCCCAGCGCATGCTGCAACTGTGCGTGTACAAATCATGATGTCTTGCCTCTCCCAAGGTCTCTCTCTGGGGCGGCGCCGAACCACGCGAACGACGTCCCCGGATACAGTACACCTCATCCGGCGGGCTGCGTCAACCACTTCTTGCAGAATCGGCGCATACGAAAATAGCCATGTTCGCAATCTGGTTGCAATGCCAGACAGCCCGACCTGCGTCGCATGCGCAGCTTACCAGAGGCGTCGCAAATACGAAAGCGGTCACTCGGTCATGAAACGACGGCGCCCGGCGCCACATCCGAAGACGGGCTGAGCACGACCACCCGGCGCTCGCCGCCGGAGCTGTCGCTGGCGGCCAGCAGCATGCCCTGGGACTCGACGCCGCGAAGGCTGCGCGGGGCGAGATTGGCGACGACGACGATGGACTTGCCGACGAGTTCTGACGCCTCGTAGAAGCCGCGAATCCCCGCGCAGATCTGGCGGGGCGTCCCCGAACCATCATCGAGCTTCAGCACCAGCAGCTTGTCGGCGGCGGGGTGGTTCTCGGCCTCAAGGACCTTCGCGACGCGAAGATCGAGCCGGGCGAAATCGTCGAAGGTCACCTGCGGCTTGGTGGTGGTCTGTGCAGCGTCGTCGGCCATGGTGTCTGTCCCTTCAGAGCCTCGACTTTAGGTCACTGGCCCTGCGTGGGGCGCTGCCAGGCGCCATCGCGCCAGAGCACCGCGTGCGGGTCGAGGCCGTAGCGCTCGCGGCAGATGCGCAGGAACTGGGCGGGATCGGGGTCCAGCAGCGGCGCCCCCCCACTGGCGATGATCTCGGCGGACCACGACCGCTGAACGCCCTGGAGCATGCGTCCCTGGAAGCGCAGCAGGGCGAGGTACTCGGCCTCGTCGATCTGGGGGCCCGGGTTGCCGTGGCAGGTGTTGCACAGGACCGACTCGGGCCCGTCGGGGCCGACGCGCGTCACCACGCGCTCGTTGCGACACTCGGGGCAGGGCCAGCGCCGCGCGTAGCGCTCGAGCCGGTCGAGCCCGCCGGGCAACCCGGTGACGCTCAGCAGGGGCTCGTAGCGGCGCATGACGGCGCGCACATCCGGCCGGGAGAGCAGTTCCATGGCCAGGTTGCCCTCGCCGGCCAGCACGAGGCTGACCGCGCGGGCGGCGCCGAGGGCGGCCTCGTCGCTGACCGGCGGGACGGCTGAGACGTTCCAGTCGATCTGGGCGTGGCGCGGGTCGAGCACGCCGGCGAGGGCGCGCAGCCACGCGGCCATCGAGTCGACGCGCTCGAGATCCGCAATCGCCAGACAGATGGAGGCCATGAGATCGCGCCGACGGGCGCCCTCCGACTCCAGCGCATAGGCGCCCAGCAGCAGTTGGCGGGCCAGGGCCACGCCCTCGGGCTCGACGGCCTCCTGCATGACCTCCTCGGCGAGCAGGTAGTACGCCTCGGGCTGCTGGGGCGCCAGCGCCGCCAGGCGGGCTTCGATCGCGGCGATCCGGCGGGCGCCGGGGCCAATCGGGTCGGGCGGCGCGGTATCCTGCGCGGCCGCCGCGGAGAGCGAGAGCATCATGGCGAGCAGGGCGGCGCGCATCATGAGCGTGTCTCCGCCTGCGGCTGCGGCGCATCGGGGCTGTCGGGCGCCGCGGGGCTGGCGGCCCGGCCGAGCCGCTCCATCCAGATGCGCACCATCGCGGCCTCAACGGCCTCGATCTGCCCGAGGATGTGGCCGGCCGCGGCGCGCGCGTCGGCGGCCTGCTCCAGAATCGCACCGAGCCGGGCGGCTGCGTCCGGCCGCTCGAGGGTGACGGTGACGGTCATGAGTTCCATGACGCTGGCCTGCTGGGCCGCGAAGCGCTCGACTTCGGAGCTTGCCAGGTTCAGCCGTCCGGCTCGGTTGAGTTCGATCTGGGCCAGCGGGACCGGCGCCGCGGAGGCCATGGCGGAGCGCGGGCCGGGGACCATCCAGCGATTCCACAGGGCCGCGGCCAGGGCGTCGGCGTCGGCGGCGATCGCCGGGGCAACGCTGTCGGGATGGTCGGCGACGCGAGCCGCGTATGACTCGGCCAGCAGATCGGCGAGGCGCTCGATGCGCCCGTGCTCGCCCTCGGCGGCGATCTGGGCCAGCAGGCGCTCGACCAGGGCGCGCCGGGCCGCGGCGGCCCACAGCTCGGAATCCTCGGACGGAAGGACAGCGCCGGTCAGCGCTTCGATCAGTTCGCTGACGTGGCGGGCCTGCGGGGCCCGGGGCAACTGTTCGAGCAGCGCGTGGGTGATCGATGGGGATCCGGCGCGGGCGAAGGCGACGTCGGCGGCCTTGCGCCGAATCTCGGCGGGCTGGCCGCGGAGGGCCTCGATCGCGATCAGTTCGGCGTCAACGATGGGCAGTGGGCCGCTGGCGCGCTCGGCCTGGTCGAGCTTGGCGAGGCGCAGCGGTATGTTGCGGCGGGCGCCGAGGTAGCTGGCGGCCCAGGGGCTCGGCGCCACGGTGTACCCGGCGGCGAGCTGGGGCCACTGGGCCGACTGACGGGCCGGGGCCTCCAGTTGGGCGGTCAGTTCGTCGACGCGCCGGGCCGCCTGCTCGATCTGGCCGCGCCAGGCCCACGAGGCGGCCTCGCTGAGCCGGCTGAGGCGCACGGCCCGCTCGAGCCGGTCGGCGGGCGCTGCGCCCGGCGGGCTGGCAAGCTCGGCCTGGGCAGCCTCATACCAGCCGCTGACGGCCTGCTCGCGGTCGATCCCAGCGCCGAGCCCCCAGGCCGAGGCGTAGCGGGCCCGCAGCTCGGCCCGGACCCGGTCGGAGGCCAACACCGGCAGCACCATCGTGATGTCGACGCCCTGAGCCGAGGAGCCACCGGCGAGGGCGGAAGTCACCGCGTGGAGGTCGGCGGCGGTCATGCGCCGGTCATCGAACCATCGCAGCAGGGTGGGGCGGGCCAGTTCATCGGCCCGCCAGCGCAGCGCGCCGGTCAGCGTGCGCACGATGCGGAAGACCGATTCGCTGGCGCTGGGCTCGGGCCCGCGCACCAGCAGCGACTCGAGCCCGGCGAGGGTCAGGCGCTCGCGCAGGGCGTGCTGATCGCCGGCGGTGGCGGTGACAGCCCGCATCCAGGATTCCCAGGCGTCGACGGCGTCGCCGCCGGACCAGAAGTCCTCGGGCGATTCGCTGAGCCGGTCTGCCAGCGCCCCGATCGCGGCGGCGGCGCCGGCTTCGAAGCTGCGCTCGAACGTGACCTCGCGGGCGCCGAGGCTTGAGGCAAGAGCTCGCCGGATCTCGGCCTGGGCGCCGGAGGGGACATCGCGCTCGCGCGCCAGGCGGCTCAGGGCGCCGGCGGACCAGATGGCCGGGATCGCGGCGTCCGGGGTTATGACGGCGCCGGGGGCAAGGACCGCGCTGGGACGGGCGATGCGCGCCACGGCCTCCCGGGCCCCGCCCGGCCAGCGCGCAGCGCGGTAGACGAACTCGACGAGCGAGTCGGTGGCGGCGATGCGCTGCATGGAGGTGAGGTCGGGCCAGCTACGTTCGAGGCCGCGCAGCGCGAGATCAAAGCGCCGCATGGATTCGGCGTAGCCGACATCATCGGCGCCGGCGAGCGTGCGCAGGGCCCGGGCGGCGGCGTCGGCTTCCATGACATCAGCGGCGGCGGGCGCCGGCGTCACGACCGGGATGCGGCGCTCGGCGGGATCCGGCTCCAGTGGCGCCTGCGTGATCGGCGCGGCGGTGGGCGGCGCGGGGGCCTGCGGCTGTTTGAGCGCCGCGAGCACGGCGGCCACGAGCAGGGCCGAGGCCGCAACGCTGAGGCCGAGGGCGCCGAGCACGATGCCGATGTGCCGGAGGATGAGCGGGGCCGGGTCAACCTCGTCGGCGTCCGGCGCGTTGAGCTGCTCGCGCATGGTGCGCTGCACCGGGCCTGGGCCCATCCCTCCGGCGGCTCGCAGCGCCGGGGCGGCCCGGGGGCTGGCGAGGCGCTGCAAGGTCATCGCCACGGCGTGCGAGGAGAGCCCGCGGGCGTGAGCCAGCATCGTGAGCCGGCGCAGGGCCCGCTGGTTCCAGCCGCCGTAGAGGCCGAGCGTGACGACGGCGTCGTGCTCGAGGGCGACCTCGGCGGGAGTTCGGCGCGAAACGCGCTGGCCCGGCGAGGGCTCCGGCGCTGGCGCCGACGCTGGTGGCCGGGCGCCGCTCCAGCGCGCTTCCAGGTGCTGGCGAACGGCGGGATCGAGCAGTTGTGCCGCGGCGGCGTGCAGGGCCAGGCGCGTCTCATCGGCTTCCGGCGCGTCGCGCAGAGGATGGGCGCCGACCTGATCGAGCCGGCGGTCGAGGGCGCCGAGGATGACATCGTCGTCGACGGGGCCGGGCGCGATCCCCAGCAGCGAATACGGGCCGGCCCAGAGCGCGCCGGGGCCGAGGATGCGTTCGACCGGGCGCTGGGCTGCGCCGGCGCCGCCCCACCCACCCTGATCGTGCGTGCGGGGTGTGGTCATGGGCCGCCTCCGGCGCCGGGCGCCCCGTCGGTCTGAGCGGGCGTCTCGGCCATCAGCCCGTTGAGATCGCCCAGCAGCTTGCCCCATGGCTCGGGGCCGAAGTCGGGGTGCAGCAGGCGGTGCTGGACCATGACCGCGCGGGCTTTGGCCGGCTCGAGCATCCAGAGCAGGCGGAGGGACTGGTAGCGGGCTTCGTACCAGTCGGCCGAGCCATCGGGCAGGCCGGCGAGCAGACGCCGCCAGGCGTCGAGGGCCTCCTCGTGCTCCCCGGCAGCCTCGGCAAGGCGCCCAAGGCGGCGCAGGACCCCGGGGGCGGTCTGGCCGGCCTCGAGCATGCGCCGGTCGAGCAGCAGGGCCTGCTGAAGCGACTGGCTGTCCTGCTCGGCGTTCCAGACCGACTCGGCAGCTCGGGCGACGGTGTCATAGAGCGACTGGACCGCCCGCGACGACAGAGCGGTCGCGTCGGTCCCAAACTGGGTGATGACGCGCGCGCCGCGCTGGACCACGAGGCGGGCCAGGCGTGGATCGGCCGGCGCCTGATCCCACAGCGTCACGGCCCGGCGATAGGCCTCGCGCTCGGCGGCGTCGGCGAAAGGGCCGCCGGCGGCGCGCAGGCGATCGAGCAGGGCGTCGGCCCGGGCGTCATCGGCGCGGTGCAGGGCGATCTGCAGGCGCCGGTAGGTCAGTTCGTCGGCGATATCGCCGAGATCGAGCTGGCGCCGGGCGGCGATCTGGTCGAGCGTCGCCAGGGCAGCTTCGGCGCGGGCCAGGTCGGGGGCGCTGGTCGCCAGCACGACGGCGAGGATCTGGCGCGTGCGGCGGATCAGGGACTCGACCGCCTCGTCGGCTTCGGCGGCGTCGCCCTCGATGGCGCGCCGGCGGTCAAGCTCCAGCAGCGGCTCGGCCACGGTGAGGAATCGCACGGCGGCGAAGTCGCGGCGCGAGGACGGCGCGGCGCTGAACAACCGGAACAGCAGGGTCGCGGCGTGGCGGCGGGCCGCCTCGTAGAGCGGCGAGCTTTCCGGCACATCGAGGAGGATCTCGACGGCGTCGGCGTCGTCGATGACGCCCTCGGCGGCCTGACGGATGAGCAGGCGGGCAGCGCGCTCGGTAGCGGGATAGGAGCGCAGGTAGATCTCGACGACCCGGAGAAACTCGGGGCGCAGCGACGGGCGGCCGCTCTCCACTGCGCGATCAAGGGCCACCACCGCCAGCCACATCGCCTCCTCGGCCTGCTCGGTCGTGGAGGCCTGGGCGTGGGCCTGCTCGAAGCGTCGGGCGGCCTCCTCCAGGTCGCCGGCGTAGTAGCGGGCGAGGGCGGCGACCATCATCGCGTTGGAGAGTTCCTGGGGGTAGCGCTCGGCGTCCGGGGCTCGGGCCGCGCCATCGAGCGAGTCGGTGACGAGGCGGTACTGGGTGATGACGGCGTCGGCGGTGGCCGGCTCATCGGCCGGATCGCCACTGGCCTGGTGGGCCTCTCGGGCGTCGTCGTAGGCCTGCAGGCCGCGGACGTAGGCGAAGATGAAGCCCTCGCCGGTCATCGGGGCCGAGCCGAAGATCTCGACGAGATCGAGCACGTGGGCGACCTCGCCGCGCTCGATGAGATCCTGCATGGCGGCGGCGGCGACCTCTTCGATCAGCGGGCGGGCGCGATCGGGCAGGCTGGCGCGGGAGAGGGCCTCCAGGGCCTTGACGGCGATAAGCCGGGCCTCGGCGGTCTCCAGCGGCGCGGGGGCGCCTTCGAGGCCGCGCTGCTGGCGCATCCGGTCGGCGTACCAGTCGACATCGGACCATTTGCCGGCGGAGGCGAGGGCGCCGAGCTTGCGCACGAAGAGCTGGTCGCGCACCGGGGGCGGGACCTCGCCGTTGTTCTCGATCAGTTCGAGCCAGCGCAGGGCGTCGTCGCTGTTGCCGCGGAGGCCTTCGCACAGCGCGACGCCGAGGGCGGCCCGGGCGACGTGCTCGTAGCGCAGGAGTCCCTGGCTGATGCGCTCGAGGTTGGGCAGCTTGCCCTCGCTGGCGTTGAGCAGCCAGCCGAAGTGGCGCAGGCCGTCGACGGCGTAGCGCTCGGCGCCGCTGAGCGTTGCGAGGTAGTAGCAGGTCCAGCCGGCGTAGTAATGGGCCAGCGAGCGCACGCGCCGGGCCTCATCGAGGGCGCGGCGCTGCTGCGGCTCGGTCATGCGTCCGGTTTCATCGAGGCGTTCGTAGTACTCGACCTCGCGGTGGGCTCGGCTGGCGATGTCTTCGAAGGTCGGGAGGCTGGCCCGCAGCACGCGCTCGGCCTCTTCGCGCTCGGCGGCGGTGGCCATGCGGAGCTGCTCGCGCTCGACAGCGCCCTCGGCGACCAGATACTGGGCCTTGGCGAGGCTGATGCGCAGGTCGAGCGACTCGGCCTCGGGCACGAGGCGCAGCAGTTCGCGAGAGCGGTTCTCCCAGATCACGCGATCGGCGGGGTCGGCCAGCGACTCGAGCATGCGCACGTACAGGGCAGCCCGGCGCGTGGCGATCTCGGCGCGGACCTGCGGCGCCGCGCTCTCCCGGCGGTCGCGCAGCAGGGCCGCGAGCGCCTCCTCGAGGTTGCGCTGCTGGAGGTAAGTTTCGAGCGGATCGGGCTGGGGCTGGAGAGAAGTGGCGGAGTGGCAGAGTGGCAAAGTGACAAAGTGCGTGCAGAAAACCGCGCAAGCGGACGCGAAACGGCATGGCGACTTTGCCACTTTGCCACCTCGCCGCTTTGCCACTCGCCTGCTACTCATGCGCCGGCACGTAGCTCCGCTTGGTGAATCCCGCGTCGATGGCCGCCTGCTTGGCGGCGGCGATGGCCCAGACGGGGGCGCGGTCCATGCCCCGGATGAACACGCCGCCCTCCTTGGGCAACTCGCGCAGCAGGACAGTCAGCTCCTGCTGGGTGCGCAGCGTGCGCTGGCCGATCAGGTAGACCACCTCGCCGCCGAGAGCATCGACGGTGACGATCTGCGGCTCGAAGTCCGCGGCCTGCCCGCCGCTGTCCTGCTGGGCGGCGAGGGCCGACGCCAGGTTGGATTCGCTGGGCGTGAGCGTGGAGGTGACCATGAAGTAGATCAGCAGCAGGAAGACCACGTCGATCAGGCTGGTGATCGGCAGGCGGGCGAGCCCGTCGCGTTCTCTGTCGCGGGTGAACTTCACCGGCGCCTCTCGATCGTGCCGAGCTTCCAGGACCGCACGCCTGATGCGGCGAGGCGCTCGGCGAGCTGGTTGATGTTGGCCGCGCTGCTGTTGCGATCGGCCCGCACCAGCAGGTCGACGCCGCCGGGCCCGGCAGCGCGGATCTCGGCCTCCAGGCGGGCCATCAGCGCATCGAGCGTCAGAGGCGCCTGCTCGACCAGGAACTGGCCGCTGGCGTCGACATCGACCACCAGGGCCGAGGGATCCAGGGCGTCGGACTCCCCGGGCTGCTCGGGCAGGTCGATGGGCGTGCGGCTGACCTGGGAGAACTGCGCGGTGTACATGAAGAAGATGATGAGCTGAAGCGTCACATCGATCATCGGCGTCAGATCGACGCCGGCAGTCCGCCGTCTTGTGCGCCGGCCGAAGTTCATGGCGCTGCGGCGCTCTGGGCCGGGGCCGGGGCGCGCGTCGCGGCCGTGGCCTGCCCGGGCCCGCGGGCCGCCGGCGCCTGCAGGCGGGCGGACAGTTCCTCGGTGATCTCCGCCGCCTCCGCCGCGAGATGGTCGATGCGGTTGCGGAAGAACGAGTACGCCGCGGTGCTGGGGATGGCGACGATCAGGCCGAGCACCGTCGTGATCAGGGCCACCGAGATGTCGCCGGCGAGCTGATCGGGCCGGGCGAAGCCCTCGGTGAAGCTGATGGTTTCGAAGGCGCCGACCATGCCGACGACGGTGCCCAGCAGCCCGAGCATCGGCGCCACCGCGGCGATCAGGCCGATGCCATCGGTGGCCCGGTGCAGGCGCGAGATCTGCTCCTGACCCGCTTCCTCCAGGGCCGATCGCAACTCCAGCAGCCCGAAGGCCGAGCGGCTGCAGCGCGTCAGGGCGGAGGCGAACATGCGGGCCAGGAACGAGTCGTTGACCGGGTCCTGGCAGAAGCGGATGGCGCCGCGGATGTCGTTGGCGCTGAGCAGCTTGTCGAGGCCCTGAACGACCTCCGGCGGCGTGAGCCGGCGCTGGCGCACCTGGAGCAGTTGCATCATGGCCAGCGTGACGGCCACCAGGCTCAGGCCGATGATGGCAAAGCCGATCGGCCCGCCGGAGGCGATGTGGTCCAGCCACGATTTGCCGGCTTCCGGCGGCGGCGTGGTCTGTGCAAGCAGCAGCAATCGGTCCATGCTCACCTCTGATCCTGTCCGGCGGCGGGCGCCGGAGTCCAGGCAATTGTCAGCGCGGGATGGGAAGGGAATCGATCTTCCAGTTCGCGGCGCAGGGCCAGCGAGGCCTCGATGCGCCCGAGCTGCGCCAGCTCGCGCGAGGCCTCGGCCAGGCCGAGGCCGGCGAGGTACGGGTGGGTCTCGGCGAACAGGGCGGGGCCCGAGAGCAGTTCGGCGACACCGAGCAGGCGCTGCTGCTCATCGGGCTCGCGGATGAGCGAGCGGCCGAGGGCGATGCGCAGCCAGGCGCTCAGCCAGGGCGCAGCGCCTTCATCGAGTCGCTGGCGCAGGCGGATGCGGGCGCTGGCGCGCTCAGCGGGCGGCCCGATGCGCGCGGCGACGATGTCGCGCACCAGGCGCACGGCGGGGTCGCCGGTCGCCGGCGGCAGTTCGGCCGAAAGGCCCGCTTCGAAGCGCGCCGCGGCGACGTAGAGGGCCCGCAGGGCGCTGGCCTGCTCGTTCTCCAGCGCCTGGCCCGGTTCGCCGGCGGCGCCGAACTGGCGCACCGAGGCCCAGTCGAGCCACATGGGCGGCAGCGCCGGCGCCAGCCCGGTGGCCGGATCGAGCACCTCGCCGAGGCCGGCAGCGCGGGCCCACTCGGAGGCGAACGGCTGGATGCCGGCCTCGACGCTGGCGCGGGCCTCCAGCAGGGCCAGCCACGGCTCGATGGCGCCGATCTGGGCGCCGCGGCGGAGCCGGCAGCGCATCAGCCCCTCGCGGATCACCGCGGCGGTCGGGCCGCGCCAGGTGCGCGTCTGGGCGAACAGTTCCTCGAACAGCGGCTCGGCGCCGACGGCGTCGGCCCGCTCCAGGCGCCGGCGGGCCCGCCAGGCGGCGTCCGCGACGGGCATGAACTCGGCCGCCTTCTCGGCCTGGTCGCCCTCGATGCGCAGCACGCGGTCCCAGCTCACCAGGTGCAGCGCGCCATCGGGCGCCACGACGAAGACGCCGCGCTCGCTCACGCTGCTGATGGCGTCGCCGGGCGGCGTCTCCGGGCCGCGCAGCAGAAGCTGTCCGGCGGCGGCCGGGGCCAGGACCAGCATCGCCAGCAGCGCGACCCTCACCCGCCCGGCCCCGGCACGTGGGTGTAGGTGCCGCCGGAGCGGCGCGCGATGTAGCGCATCAGCGCCTCGGCCTCGTTGGACCCGAACGTGATGCAGTGGATCGGGATGTCGAACCGGCGGTTGAGCTTCTCGATCTCGACGGCGACCTCCTCGGCGAAGAGCCCGTCGGTCATGAAGTAGATGGCGTCCGGGCGCGGCTTGAGGCTGAAGACGAGCTGGAACGCCGGGCCCGGCTCGGTCCCGCCGCCGACATCGAACGCCGCGACCTCGCGCCGGACCCAGACCTTGCCGCGCTCGGTGGCGTCGGTCCACTTAGCCTCGCCGCCGAGCGGGACCGCGCCGTTGCTGTACAGCGCCACGAAGAAGCTGCTGGTCTCCGACAGGTTGGCCAGCGAGCGGGCCAGTTCGGCCCGCAGGGCCTCGATTTTGCCCGAGACGCTCATCGAGCCGGAGCGGTCCACGATGTAGGCGAAGCGGCTGCCGGTGGCCTCGATGCCGAAGAAGTTGGCGCCGCCGCCAGCGCCGCCGAGACCGAGGCCGGCGCCGCTGACATCGCCGGCGCCGACCTGCGACCCGACCTCGCCGAGATCCTCGATCAGGGCCGAGACCTCGGCATCCAGTTGCTGGTCCAGCAGGTCGATCTGCGGCAGCTCGGCCTCATCGGAGGGGATCTCGGGCACATCGTCCATGAGCGCCTCGGCTTCGAGGCGAGCCAGTTCGACATCGGTGACGATGGCGAATTCGACCGGCTCGACCGAGGCGCCGCGCGGGCCCGCCGGCCGGCTGAAGGCGATCAGAGCGGCCAACGCGAGCAACGTGGAGTGGGCCACCAGCGAGGCGACCAGCGCGATCACCAGCACGGTGGTCCGCCGGCGCAGCGGGTCGCTGTGGCCATCCTGCTCGTGCTGGGGAGGGGGCATGTGCTGTCCTATCGGCTCGGCAGCGCGCTGCTGGCAAGGGGCGCCGGGCCTCCTGGAGCCGTTCGCAGCCGGTCCGGGCCCGGTTCGCGGGTTCTTGACCGGTGTACCGCCCGGGGGTTCAATGCGTGGCGCCTCCGCCCGGTTGGGGGCGCCTCACCATCCTATCTGGACCGCCCATGCCCGATGCAACCGATGACCAGGCGCCGGCCCGAGCCGGGTGCAGGGTGCTGCTCAAGCTCAGCGGCGAGAGCTTCGCCGCCCCCGGCGCCTTCGGCATCGGGCCCGAGCAGGTGGCCCACATCGCCCGGCAGACGGCGGACGCCGCGGGCAAGGGCGCCCAGGTCGCAGTGGTCGTCGGCGGGGGCAACATCATCCGCGGGGCCCAGCTTGCCGAGGCGGGCACGGTGCACCGGGCCACGGCCGACTACATGGGCATGCTCGGCACCGTGATCAACGCGCTGGCCCTGCGCGAGGCGTTGACGGAGATCGGCGTTGAGAGCCGGGTGATGAGCGCCATCGAGATCCGGGCGGTCGCCGAGCCGTTCATCCGGGGCCGGGCCATCCGCCACCTGGAGAAGGGGCGGATCGTGATCCTGGCGGCGGGCACCGGCAACCCGTTCTTCAGCACCGACACCTGCGCTGCCCTGCGGGCGGCGGAGCTGGAGTGCGACATCCTGTTGAAGGCGACCAAGGTCGATGGCGTCTACTCGGCCGACCCAGCCAAGGACCCGTCGGCCACCCGCTTCGACCGGCTCACGGCCACCGAGGCGGTGCAGCGGAACCTGAAGGTGATGGACCTGGCGGCGCTGACCATGTGCCGCGACAACCACATCCCGGTGGTGGTCTTCGACTTCGCCAAGCCCGGCGCTATCGGCCGGGCGGTCGCCGGCGAGCCGATCGGGACCCGGGTCGACCCCGAGTAGCCCTGATCCCGGATCGCTGATCCCCGATCCCCGGCCCTGCTTATCATCCGCCTCCAACTCGATTTCTGCCCCCGCGCGGGGCGGCCGCAAGAGGAGCCGCGCATATGTCTACCGACCCCGACACCATCCTCCTGGAGGCCGAGGACGCCATGACCAAGGGCGTCGACTACCTCAAGCAGGAACTCCGCGGCGTGCGGACCGGCCGGGCCACCACCTCGCTGGTCGAGTACCTCAAGGTCGACTACTACGGCTCGGCCACGGAGCTCAAGAACCTGGCGGCCATCAGCGTGCCGGAGCCGACGCAGCTTCTGATCAAGCCGTTCGACGCTTCGGCGATCAGCGAGATCAAGAAGGCGATCGAATCCAGCGGCATCGGGCTGAACCCGATGGTCGAGGCCAAGCAGATCCGCATCAACGTGCCGGCGCCATCCTCGGACCAGCGCCAGAAGCTGGTGCAGCGCTGCCGCAAGATGGGCGAGGAGGCCAAGGTGGTGCTCCGCAACGCCCGGCGGGACGCCAACAAGCACGCCGAGACCCTCGCCAAGCAGGAGGGCAAGCACTTCTCCGAGGATGAGATCAAGACGCTGAAGGATGAGATCCAGGAACTGCTGAAGAAGTACGAGGCGGAGACGGACCAGCGCGTCGAGGAGAAGTGCAAGGAAGTGCTGGAGGTTTAGGGGGGGAAGGGACCA
Source organism: Phycisphaerales bacterium JB039 (assembly GCA_043101635.1). Lineage (GTDB taxonomy): Bacteria > Planctomycetota > Phycisphaerae > Phycisphaerales > UBA1924 > CAYMJK01. Next base: position 14,940 of record JBICIE010000282.1, read on the forward strand.
GGGACCAGCCACCGGCGACCGGGGGGAGCGCGCTCTTCGACGTTGGCGTTCCATGAAAGTGCAGTAGTGCACCCCGTTGGCCGTGGCCGCGCGATCTACCCTGGTCGCTGGTCGCCGGTTGCTGGTCCCTGCGTCACCCCACCACTGCCTTCGCGTCCCGCATCAGCGATTTGCGGGAGCGGTCCCATGAGTAGAACATGTGGCCGCCATCGTAGTTCTTCAGGACCACCTGCTTGCGCAGCTGCTCGGGCAGGCGCAGCTGGGCGACCGAGCGCTCGCTGGAGAAGTACGCGGTCACCAGGTCGTACCAGCCGTGGCAGATCAGCAGCTTCATGGATGGGCTGGTCGCCAGGCCGTAGCGCGTGTCATCGGCGCAGTCGAGCTGGCGCTGCCAGTAGCCGGGCATAGTGTCATCCTTCCACAGCTCGCCCACCTCCCAGCCGAGCAGCAGGTACTCGCGCTCGGTGGTGAGGCCAAGCTCGGCCCGCAGCAAGGTGTTGATGGCAGCGCTGAAGGCCGGCATAATGCCCGCCAGCGTCGGATCCGGGTTGGGCATCATGCCCTCGCGATCGGGAAAGACGTTGGGGCCGGTGATGGCGGCATCGTACAGGCCGCAGATCAGGCCCTGGTCGCGCAGCAGCTCGCGCGCGAAGATGTTGATCGGCACGCGCCCGCCGTGACGGGCGATCAGTTCCGCAGGCAGGCCGAGCAGGTCGGCGAGCTGCTTGAGGACCTTGTCGCGCTCGGCTTTCGGGGCCCGCTCGCCGCGGAGCAGCATCGAGGCGAAGGTCTGCTCGGCGAAGTCCTCGGCGGCCGTGCGCAGCTCGGCGGTCTTCATGCCTTGGAAGCGCCCGCGCGAGCGCTTGTGATGGGCTGCGGCCAGCGCCATCGGCGGGATGGTGTTGATCCACGGCCACAGGTCGTAATCCGTCCCGCCGAGGCCGAGGAAGTCGATCGCGGGCGAGACCATGATGGCGCCGGTCAGCCCCACCCCGCGCTCCGGCAGAGCCCGCACCAGCTTGCCGACGCGGAAGCCGCCGTAGCTCTCGCCGGCGATCGAGACCGGGCTGTCCCAGCGGTTGAACCTGCTGAGCCACTGGCTGACGAACTCGGCGAGCACATCGATGTCGCGCTTGACCTTGTAGAACGGCTGCTTGGCGTCCGGCAGGCCCTTCGTGCGCTTGGCGGTCTTATCCTCCTCGGCATCGACGCCCTGCTGCTCGAGCTTGCTCTCGGCGACGGTGCGGCTGAGGCCGGTGCCGACGGGATCGACGAAGACCAGGTCGCTGAAGGCGAGCCAGCTCTCGGCGTTGTCCACCAGCTTGGCCGGGGGCGGCAGCACCTGGCCGGTGGCGCTGAAGGCGACGCGCCTGGGCCCGGCCGTGCCCAGGTGCAGGAAGGCGCTGGCTGCGCCGGGGCCGCCGTTGAACAGGAACGTCACGGGCCGCTTGCCGCGCCCGCCGAGCTGATAGCTGGTGAAGAAGACCTCGGCCGTGGGCACGCCGTGCTCGCGCACCAGCAGCCAGTCGGCGTGGACCTTCACCCGCCCCCTGCGCCCGCCGGCGCCCGCGCCCCAGGCGATCTCGCGCTGGATGCCGGATGGCGTGCGGTAGGCCTTAGCTGGGCCGCTGGCGCTGCTGTCGCCGGCGTTCTTGTCGCTGGTCTTTTCCGATGAGGGCTTGGTGGGCATGTCGGAAGGTAGGCGGAGGGTCACGATGCGGATCGCTCGGCGGCGTCGGCAGCGCGGCTGAGGCGCTCGCGGTCTTCGGCGCTGAGATCGCCGGCCGGCCACAGGCCAAGATGCGCAAGGCGCTCACTCCCCTGGGACTCAGCGCCTTGATCAACTACCACGCTCGTGCGCGCAGGCAGCGACCATTGCCAGGCGCCGGTCCCGACGCCTTTTCGCGAGCAGACGCCGAGGCCGGCCTTGGCCCGGCGCAGCGTGCCGGCGGAGATCCCCACCTCCCGGGCATCCTCCTCGATCTCTCGGGCGCTGCGCGGGCCGTCGGCGAGGGCGCTGGCGAGCCACATCGTGGCGAGTTCGAGCGTCGAGGCGCCGCCGGGCTCCGGCGCCGGCGTCAGCGCCTGGTCGGCGGTGACATCGACCCAGCCGTCCGCCCACTCGACGCGGCAGCAGTCGGTCCCCTCCACCGGCGCCAGCCGGTACGCCAGTGCGCCGCCATCAGCGCCGATGTTGCTCTTGACCGGGATCAGCAGTTGGCGGGAGCTGTCATCGGGATCGCGGGCCACCATCAGGGCGCAGCGGACCGCCGCGACGAACGCGATGGAGCCGATGCCCCGGTAGATCGCCGGCCCTGCGGCGTTCTTGTTCAGGTGCGTCACCAGCAGCATGGCCACCCCGCGCCGCCGGGCCAGATCGCCCAGCGGGCCGAGCACGCGCCGGACTTCGGCGTTGTTGTGCGAGTCGGCGCTGCCCAGGTACGCGCTGACCGGATCGATGATGACGAGCCGGCAGGCGTCGGTGCGCTCGATGGCCTCTTCGAGCGCTTCGATGTCGCGATCCAGCGCGAGCATGCGCCGGCCGCCCTCGGCCCGCACCGCCTCCACCAGGGTCACGCGCGCCGGATCGGCGCCGGCGACATCCATGCGCGGGCGGATGGTGTCGGCCGGATCGTCCTCGGCGCTGAGCATGACCACGCCGCCCGCAGCCGGGCGCGCTTCGGGATCATCCGGCCAGCCGCCGCCGCGGGTCACACGGGCGGCCAGGTCGAGCGTGAGGGTGCTCTTGCCGAGGCCGGGGTTGCCGGCGAGCAGTGTCGTCTTGCCCAGGGCCAGATGCGGTCGCCAGAGCCAGCGCACCGGCTCGGGGCGGACATCGCTGAGGCGCCGGCAGATCGCCCGGCGCGACGCGTCCGGCCCGGCGTGCAGATCAACGGCCTGCTGCTGCCACGAGTCTTCCATCGCTGCGTTTCTCCGAGATGAGGATGTCCACCAGCGCGTGGGCGATCGTCCACAGCGCTCTTCCTGCCGTTTCAACATCGCTGGGCTCGCAGCGCTCGGCCAGCCGGCGCACGGCGCCGATGGCGCGCTCGTCGGGCCACGGGGCGTCCTGCTGAGCGATCTCGAGCCATATCACGTACTCGTGCGCCTCGGGCGTGTCGCCGACCTCGCCGGCGCCGAGCAGCAGGTACCGCGCAATCTCCTGCGCAGCGCCGGCCGGGAAGATCGACGGCGGCAGACACATCGCCACCTCCGCCGCCGCCTGATTGACGGCGATCGCCTGCAGGGCCCACATCGCCTCGCGGTCGATCGGCGTCACGTGCGCCGCTCCGAATCGGCCCCGGGCGCCGGGCGCAGTTCCACGGCCCGCCAGCCGTACAGGCGCAGGATCGTCCGCAGCAGAAGGCGCAGGCGTACGGCCGGGAGGCGCCCGTATCGGTCCGGACCGCCGGGTTCTGCGCGCAGGCGCACGATGATCTCGGTGGATCTCATGGCGCGCGCTCCGGCTGAGGCGCAGGCGGCTCCTGGCGCAGGTCGAGCGTGCGCCAGCCGTAGCGGCGCAGATGCATCATCAGCATCAGGCGCAGGCGCACCAGCGGCTCGCGCCCGTCGGCGTCCGGCCCGGGCGGATCAGCTACCAGGCGCAGCGTGACAATGGTTGAGCCCTCCTGCGCTTCGCGCACGGCGCCCTCCTCGGCCGGCGCGGAGCCGGCTGCGACTGCTGGTCAGACGCCGGCTGGAAACCGAGGCGCCCTCTATAAGGGGACCGCCGGACACCCCCGTGCGCGCGCCACGGACACATGAGACGTCCAGGCGCCGCTGGGGCATCGAGTTGCGCGATGGCGAATAAGCGCCCGGCGCCCGCGGCCATGCGCGCGCACAGGCGCAACATGCCCAAGGCGCCCAGCCTCAGGGTGTGGGCGCCTTGGGCGCCTTGTTTCGAGCAAACCCGCGACAGGTCCACTGTCGCATCGCATGGCGCACGAAAAGAGGGCGCGACCTTCGCCGCGCCCTCGCTCGCTCGCTCAATCGCTGATTCGCTCTGCCAGCCCTACTTCACGCGGATCACCCGCGGCATGATCAGCAGGGCCGGCTCATCGCGCAGCTGGCGAAGCTGGGTGGCGGCCTCGACCGCCATGGCCCACAGGTCCTCGCCCAGGACCTCGCGCACGCCCGCCAGCGCCGGCGAAGCGCTGCCCACCGGCGCCTGCACGAAGCCGCCGAACATCTCCTCCATCATCTCCTGGAAGCTCTTGGGGCCGGGGTAGTGCATCAGGTCCGGGTCGCTGAGGCCAAGCTCGGAAGCCATCGCCGCGGCGGCGTCCGACAGCCCGCCGATGTCATCGGCCATGCGCAGCTCGACGGCCTCTTCGCCGAGGAACAGCCGGCCCTCGGCGGTCCGGCTGAGGTCGATCCCCGGCCGGCCGCTGCGCACGCGCTCGGTGAACAGCTCGTAGGTCTGCTCCAACTTGCGCCGCACCAGCTCGCGCTGGTCCTCATCCCACGGCTGATCGGAGGCGAACATGTCGGCCCGCGGCCCGCGCGAGCGGCTGACCACGTTGATCTTCAGCGTGTCGTACAGCTCGCCCATCGAGATCTTTCCGCCGACGACGCCGATGGAGCCGACGATGCTGGACGGATCGACCCAGATGCGGTCGCCCGACACAGCGATGTAGTACCCGCCGCTGGCGGCCATCGAGCCGACGCTCACCCACACGGGTTTCGTCTCGGCCAGCTCGCGCAGGCCCTGCCAGATCACCTCGCTGGCGATGGCCGAGCCGCCGGGCGAGCTGATGCGCACGATCACGCCCTCGATCAGGTCCTCTTTGGCGATCTTGGCGATGGTGTTGCGGATGGTGCGGCTGCCGGTCGAGGGCGAACTGAACATGCTCTCGGGCGTCGAGTCGCCATCGACGATCACGCCATCGATGTGCAGCACGGCGATGGTCGAGCGGCGCGGCTTGTGCGTCGGCGTCGACGACAGCATGCTGAGGATTGCGAATGGATTGGCAGTGTCGAGGCTCTGGCCGCCGGCGCCGACGGCGACCGTTTCCCACTGCACGCTGGCGGTGTCCTGGTCCATCGCCGCGGCGACGCGGTCGCCCAGGTCGGGCAGATCCACGACCTGGTCGATGAGGCCGGCCTCGATGGCCTCCTCGCCCTCGGCCCACCAGGCGATCTCCATGGCCCGGTCCATCTGCGTGGAACTCAGGCCGCGCCCCTCGGCGATGGTCCCGGTCATGTGCCCGTACATGCTGTCGAGCAGGTGGCTGATGTTCTGGTCCCAGGCGTCCGACGGCTCCGAGCGCGTCATCTGCTCGCTGGCGCCCTTGTAATCGCCGACCTGGATGAGGTCCGCCTTCATGCCGATCCAGTCCAGCGTGTCGGCCAGGTACATCTCCTCCATGTACAGGCCGGGCAGCGAGATCATGCTGCCCTGCTGCAGGAACACGCCGTCGGCGTGGGCGCCGAGCATGAGGCCGGTCGGGCCGAACATCTCGGCGAAGACGTACACCGGCGTGCCGGCGGCCCGGGCGGCCCGCATGGCGGCGCCGATCTCGTCGACGTGGGCCATGCCGAGTTCGGCATCCTTCAGGCGTACCACCAGGGCGTCGTGATCGCCCGAGGCGCCCGCCTCGGTGATCGCGTCGGTCACCTCGCGCAGGGTCGGGGCGCCATCGGTCCCGATCAGCCAGGCGAACGGGTTCGGCGCCTCCGTCGGCGTCCCCTTGAGTTCCAGCAGCCCCAGGCGCACCTCGCCCTGGGCCAGAGCCGCGGGGCTGGTCAGGCCGACCGCCCCGAGCATCATCGCGCACAACATCCGCTTCATGGATCCATCCCTTTCTTTGGCCAATCCTACGGCCTCTGGGGTCCACCCCATGTACCGCCCGGTCGCGGCCAGCGCTTCAGGAAAGGCCCGCCGCAGGGGCGGTTCGCGGCGCCGGCGCAACCGATTCGAGCAGCGTCAGCACCGAGCGGGCGTTCTCACTGGCGATACGGGTCGTCTCGATGGCCGCCTGCTGGAGGATCTGACCCCGGACGAGCTCAGCGGTCTCGCGGGCGAAATCGGCGTCCTCGATGCGGCTGAGCTCGCCGGCGACCGCTTCCATCTCCGCCTGGTGGACCCGCATCATGCTCTCGAGCTGCTGGATGCGCGCCCCGATGCCGGCCCGCTGGGTCGCCACACCGTCGACGGCGTCCTCGGCCGCTTCGCCGGCCGCTTCAAAGTCGCCGGCCCGCAGCGCCTCCAGGGCTTCGGCCAGCCCCAGCGAAGCGCTGCTCGTGCCCCGGAGGATCTGCTCGCCGCCGAACGTGCTGGTGTTGGCGATGAAGTCCACCGACTCGACGATCGAACCGGCCCGTTCGAGAATCGCATCCCGCTCGGCCTCGCTGAGCCCGCCGGTGCTCGCCGCCTGCACCGTCAGGCCGCGCAGCTCGATCGCCAGGTCGCTGACCACGCTCAGGGCGCCTTCCTGGGCGCCGAGCCGGTAGCTCTCGCGCTGGGCCGCCGTGATCCGGCGCTCCAGGGTCGTCTGCTGGTACTTCAGGTCCGCCGCGACGGCGAAGCCGGCCGGATCGTCGGAGGCCCGGTTGATCTGCTTGCCGGTGGCCAGCCGCTCCATCGCCTGGGCAACGATGCCATCGGCCCGGCGCAGGGCCCCGAGGCTTCGCAGGTGCGGAATGGCGCTGCCGATACGGCTCATGACAGAGGTCCATCTGGACCATCGGCCCGGACTTGCCCCTGCTGAAGCCCGATTCGCCGTCAGTTGAACCAGAAGCCGTGGCGGAACACGTGATACCCGAAGGCCCGCTCCATCCGGTCCCATAAGCGCGGCGAGGTGGTCTGGCCCTGCTCCAGGTAGGGCCCGGCGGCCGTGCCCTGGACCCACAGCACCAGGTCGAACCGGCGCGGCTCGGTGAACACGCGTTTGAGGTTCACCCCGCGCGTGTCGGATGGCCGCCAGAAGCGCACCAGCCGCTCGCCTTCGAGGACCTCCTCGGCCTCGCCGAGGAAGGTGATCCACATGGCGCGCATGTCGTCGGTCACCTCGGCCCGCGGGATGACCGCGGCCTGTCGCGGGTTGGGCACCCACTCGCGGTCGTTGTCGGTCTCCTGGTCGTACCAGGTCCACATGGCGCGGCTCTGGCCGATGGCGCCCAGCAGATGCTGGCGCACGCGCTCCAGGCCGGCGGGATCGACCACCTCGAAGTTCAGCAGATGGACGGCGGCGACCATGTCGAGAAACGGCTCGTGCTCATCGGGCACGCGCGTCAGCAGGAACGGGTACGGCGTCTTCGGTTTGGCGAAGGCAAGCTGCCCGCAGCGCTCGAACAACTCGCGGAAGTCGTGGGCCAGGATCATCTCCCCCACCGCCAGGCAGATGTGGCAGTAACCGCGCAGCCAGTTGACATCGCCGCGGTCGAAGGCGATGACGAAGTCACGGGCCCCATCTTCGGTGGCGCGGAACCTGGTGCGCAGGCGGTTGAACAGCACCCACATCGCCTCGGCTTCCTCGGCGGCGCCATCGGCGTCGAAGTCCATGCGGATCAGCCCGACCGGCAGGCGCAGCGAGACCTCGCGGTCGCCGACGCGGGCGAGGATGGCCTCGGCCTCGGCCACATCGTCGCGCCAGGCCTCGAGGATGGCGCGAAGCTGCTCGTAGGAGATCTCCTGCGGGTCGGCGCTCTGCGGAATCGGCGCCCCCGGCAGCCCGACGAGACGCAGCAGCGGGTTGCCCTCGACGCTGGCGCCGTAGCGGTGGGCCGCCTGGGCCAGGCGCTCGCCCGAGCGCAGGAACTGCGTGACGCCGAGGGCGAAGAGCAGGTGATCATCGTTCGGCGCGGCAAGCAGGGCTTCCTCGATCTGCTGCTGTGCTGCGGTGAGGCTGCCGCCAACGATGGCCCGTTCGGCGGCCGTCGCCGCCGGTGGCTCGCTGTCGTTCTGCGCTGCGCTCAGCGACGCCAGGCCGAGCACGACTGCCGCCGCGATCGTTCTACCGGCCCACGTTGTGCGCACGTTCATGACCATCTCCTTCTGCCGCTTCCGCTGCGACAGCTTTGCACGGACACTTCCAGATGGGAACATCCCGCTTGAGTTCGTCGATCAGTTCATCGGTCGCCGCCAGGGCCGCCTTGCGCCGCTCGGCCGCCACGATCACCCGCAGCGACGCCTGGCCGGCCGGGACCCTGCCGCGGCTGTGCCAGAGCTGCACGCCGATCAGCTTGTGACGCTCGATCGCCCCAAGCGCGATGCGCTCCAGCTCGCGCTCCGCCATCGGCTCGTAGGTCTCGTACTCCAGCGCCTCGATCGGCTCGGTCCCCTCGACCGGGCGCACGATGCCGAGAAACTCGACGACCGCCCCGGCGCCATCGAAGGCCGGCGGCCCATCGCGCCGCACCGGCCCGTCGACGATCTGGATCTTCGCGGTCATCCGCCGGACACCAGACTGATCAGGGCCACCTCGTCCATCGGCGTCAGCCGCTGATCGGGCGCCGCGTACTCGTGGTTCACGGCCAGCCGGCCGAAACCGACCATCTGGGCCAGCCGTGGATGCTGCTCGGCCAGGGCGGCCAGAGCCTCGGCGGCGGTGGCCCGCTCAGGAAGCGTGATGGTCACGCGGTCGGTGCCCGCGGCATCCACGGCCGGTCCGAACAGCAGGGTTTCGATCTCCATGCGCCCAAGTGTACCGGCGGCTATCGTCCGGCGCTACGCCAAAGCGGAGGCCACCATGAGCAAGCTCCCAGGTTCCTACACCCGCATGCGCGACGAGCAGCCCGCCCTGCTGGAGGCGTACGAGGCCTTCGGCAAGGCCTGCGCCGAATCCGGCCCGCTGGACGGGCGGACCATCGCGCTGGTGAAGCTTGCCATCAGCTTCGGCGCCGGGCTCGAGGGCGGGGCCCACTCCCACGCCCGCAAGGCGCTGGAGGCCGGCTGCGCTCCGGATGAGATCCTGCACGTGGCCCACCTGTGCGCCCCCACCATCGGCTTCCCGACCATGATGCGGGCCCGAAGCTGGGCTCTGGATGTGCTGGAGAAGGGCAAGCGTTGAGCGGCGCCATCGACAGCCCGCAGCGCGCCGTCGAGGCGATGTGCGCTGCGATCCGTCCCGTAGGGACGGAGCGCGTGACGCTCGAGCGCGCTGCCGGGCTCGCCCTCGCCGAGTCGCTGCGGACCGATCGGCCGAGCCCGAGCGCCGATGTCAGCGCGATGGACGGCTACGCGGTGTCGCTGGGCGCCTCGCCCGTCCGCGGCGGAAGCGTCGTTCCGATCGCCTACGAAGTCCGCATCGGACAGGATCCCGGCGACCTGCCCCCCGGCGCCTGCGCGAAGATCGTCACCGGCGCTGCCATCCCGCGCGGAGCGGACGCCGTCATCAAGCGCGAGGATGTCCACGAGACGCCGGATGCCATCACCGTGCGCGAGGGCGTCGAGATCGAGCCGGGCGCGCACATCCGGCACAAGGGTGAGAACGCCCAAGCCGGCGCCCTCATCGCCGAGGCCGGCGCCGAGATCACCCCGCCGGTTGCCGCGGCGCTTGCCGCCTGCGGCGTCGGCGAACCGCTGGTCCACCGCCCGCTGCGACTGGCCCTGCTGGTCACCGGGGATGAGCTGCGACCCCTCGGCGAGGCGATCACCGAGTACCAGCTTCGCGATTCCAACGGCCCGACGCTCCTTGCCCTGTTCGGCCCGAAGCCATGGATCGGCGCCATCGAACGGGCTCGGGCGCCCGATGACCTCGCCGCCATCGGCGACACGCTGGCGGCCATGCTCGCCAGCGCCGACGCCGCGATCATCACCGGCGGCGTCTCCATGGGCGACCACGACCACGTGCCCGGCGCCCTGGCGGCGCTTGGCGCCGAGACACTGTTTCACAAGCTGCCGCAGCGGCCGGGCCGGCCCATGCTCGGCGCTGTGCTCGATGGCAAGCCGATCTGCGCCCTGCCGGGCAACCCCGTCTCGGTGATGGTGACCGCCCGGCGCATCGCCCTGCCGGCGCTTCGCCGGCTGGCGGGCTTCGGGCGCGACCCGGCCCCGCCGGCCGTGACGCTGGACAACGACGACGGGCGCTCGCTGCGCCTGTGGTGGCATCGGCCGGTCAGCCTTACCTCCGCCAGCGCAGCGCCGGGCGGGGCAGGCTTGCAGCCTGCCGGGATCGCCAGCCTGATTGCGAACCAGGGCTCCGGCGACATCCCGGGCGCGGCAGGCTCGGACGGGTTCGTGGAGATCCCGCCCGGGCAGTCCGGCGCCGGGCCGTGGCCGTTCTACGCGTGGAACGGCTGATCGGTACGATCCGCAGTGTCCGCAGACAGCAAACTCTCCCATCTCGATGAATCCGGCCGGGCCCGCATGGTCGATGTCGGCGCCAAGCCCGCCACCGACCGCATCGCCATCGCCGAGGGCTTCGTGCGCATCAGCCGCGAGCTCGAAGCCGCGATCCGGGACAACGCCCTCAAGAAGGGTGACCTGCTCCGCATCGCCGAACTCGCCGGCGTGCAGGCCGCCAAGCGTACCGCCGAACTGATCCCCCTCTGCCACACGCTGCCCCTGGACCGCGTGACGGTCGACGCCACGCTCGAGCCGGGTCGCATCCGCATCCGGGCCGAGGCCCGCTGTCACGGGCGCACCGGCGTCGAGATGGAGGCGCTCACCGCCGTCAGCGTGTCCGCCCTCACCATCATCGACATGGGCAAGGCGATCGACAAGGCGATGGTGATCGATGGCGTGCGCCTGCTGGAGAAACGCGGCGGGCGCTCCGGCCACTGGGTGGTGCCCGGCGCCGAGCCATCTGCCGAGGAGCCCCGGCCATGACCGATCCCCCCCGCTGCTGCATCCTGACCATCAGCGACCGCTGCAGCGCTGGCGAAGCGACCGACACCGCCGGCCCCGCCGTCAGCGCGGTCCTGCGCGACGACCTCCGCGGCCACATCGAGCACACCGCCATCGTCCCCGATGATGCCGGGCGCATCGAGCAGATGCTGCGCGGATGGCTTGCGGCCGATCCGCCCTGTGAACTGATCATCACCGTCGGCGGCACCGGCCTCGGCCCGCGCGACATCACGCCGGAGGTCGTCGGCCGGCTCATCCAGCGTGACGCCCCCGGCATGATGGAGTTGGCCCGGGCCCGCTGCTGCGCCCGCACGCCGCTGGCGGCGCTCTCGCGCGGGGTTGCCGGCATTCATGGCCGGACGCTGATCATCACGCTGCCCGGCTCGCAGCGCGGCGCGGTCGAGACGCTGCAGGCCATGACCGATGTCATCCCGCACGCCCTCGAGATCCTCCGCGGCGGCGGCCACGATGGGCCGCACTATGCCTGATGCCGCTGGGCCTGATGCCGGCGGCTCCGGGCCCGCCGGGCTCGATCCGGCCCAGGTCCAGCCGGTTGTGCTCGTCGGCGGGCGCAGCCGCAGGTTCGGCCGCGACAAGCTGCGCGAGCCGGTCGCAGGCGGCTGGCTGGTCGATCGCCCCATCGCCGCCCTCCGCGCCATCTTCGGCCCGCGCGTGGCGTGCGTCGGCGAGTGCGACCCGCAGGTCGCCGCCCGCTTCGACCTGGTGATCCCCGACCTGCACCCCGGCGCCGGACCGATCGGCGGCATCATCAGCGCCCTGGCGCACGCGCAGGCGCCGGTCTTCATCCTCGCCGGCGATCTCGCATCCATCACGGCGGATGAGGTTCGCGCCCTGCTGACCGAGTGGGGCGCCACTCCGCCCTGCCGGGCCCCGGCGCGCAGGGCGGGGTGGGGCAGGATTGGATCCTGCCGGGAGCAGTCCCCCGCGGCGCCCCTGGCCATCATGGCCGGCGCCGACCGCCCGGAGCCCTGCTGCGCCATCTACCTGCCCGGCGCTCTGCCGATCCTGGCAGCACGCCTCGAAGCCGGCCGCCGCAGCCTGCACGATGCCCTCGACCCGGGCCGCGTGATACTGGTCCGGCTCGACCCATCCCGCCTGCGCAACATCAACGCGCAGGAGGATCTCGGGGGCTGAGCCGCCCCGCTACAGCTCCAGTTCCTGCCCCTCTTCCAGCACCTCGAAGCCCTTGGCGAACAGGTCGCGCCGGGCCTGCGAGTCCGGGTCCAGCGCCGGGTTGGAGTGGTTCAGGTGCGTGAACAGCACGCGGATGCCGCTGCGATCCATGATCCGGCCGAGCAGCTCCGCTGTGCTGGTCATCAGCGGATGGCCGATCGTCTCCGGCCGCCGGCCGGGCAGTTCCTCGGCCGAGTAGAACGTGCCATCGACGATGAGCGTGTTCACCTGGTGTTCGCGCAGCACATCGATCAGCGGCCGCTCCCAGCGGTCCCACGGCTCGGTATCCGGGATGTACAGGATCGAGCTGCGCTGACCCCGCAGCAGATAGCCGACGGTGTCGCTGTACTCATCGCGGTGCGGCACGCGGATCGCCATCGCGGTCACCCCGGCGCCGAGTTCGACCGGCTCGCCGGGCGTGATCTCGCGCAGCGCGATCTCGCGCTTCTCGACGAGTTGATCCCACGGGCCGTTGTCCCGCAGGAACGCCGCCATGCGCTGCGTGCACAGCACCGGCAGTTCACTCGTGTGGACCGACTCGTATCCGAAGTGCGCAAGCCCGAGGTAGTGGCCCAGGTGCGCGTGCGTCAGCAGTACGCCATCGACCGGGTTGCGATCGACCCGCCCGGCCGGATCATCGCGGACATCGCGCAGCATGTTGAGCTGCTCGCGGATGTCCGGCGTGACATCGATCAGCCACAGGCGCTCGCGCCCATCTTCGTGCGGCAGGATCACCGCCAGCGAGGCCACGTGCCGCTTGCGGGCCGGATCGGTCCGGGCCGCCTCGCAGCGATCGCACGAGCAGGCCGCGTGCGGCAGCCCGCCATCCTGCACCGTCCCGATCGCCCGGATGCGCGGGCCGGTCATGGCCGGCTCGCCGGCCCCCACGCCCACCCCCACCTGCGCCAGCGCAGCCGGCAGCAGGGCAAGCACAGCAGCGCACGCGATCAGTCCGGTCATCATGGTCGCATGGTAGAGGCAGGGACCAGCGCCCGATCCCGCCGCCCCCGCGTGCGGGGGCGAAGCGCTTTGCCCCGGGCGCAGCGCAGCGGAGCCCGGGGTTGCCGGCGCCCTTCTTTC
>JBICIE010000283.1:0-5713 GCA_043101635.1 Phycisphaerales bacterium JB039
GGCACGAAGCGCCACAGGTGAGGGTGATAGAACAACTCGCGAGCGCAGCGAGCGATCCTCAGACCCAATCGCGCCCGATCAGTCCACCTCTGCCGACCAGACCGACGCTCTCGTCGCCGCCGCACTCACAGCCGTCGCCGAGGCCACCGGCGCCCCCGCCCCGGCGTTCGGAGACATGGTTGACACCGGCCCCGACGCGCCCGCCCACGGGTCCGATCCCGCCCCGCCGAGCGGGGCAGGTTTCCAACCTGCCGACCCCGCGCCCCCGAACGAGGCAGACGGCCCCGGTCCGCCCCGTGACCCCTTCTCCGCTCTCCATTCTCTATCCTCTTCTCGGTGATTAGCCCTTTGGTGCATCGGGGCAAGGGCGTATAATGGGAAGCGGAGGCGGCCGGATTCGAACCGGCGTCTGAGGGGTACGAACCCCCCGTTCTTTCCACTGAACTACGCCTCCGCGAACTTGGCGCCCCGGAGATCCACCTCCGGGGCGCTGTTCGTTTTGGACTATAGCCCCACGACTTAGCTAGTTCTAACCGGCACCTTTCGGGATGTCGGCGTGGCACTTGTCAGTTCCGACCGGCACAGGCTTGACAGGCTGGAACGGGCTGGGTATGCTGGCACAAGTTCCGTGGAAAGGACGAGCCGATGGCAGATCAAAACGACAAGCGGATAGCCCCGCCCTACGTCTCATTCACTACATTCAAGAACCGCGTGCGGGGGCTTGGCGGCAGCGACGGTGAGGTGCCGCACGTCATTGACCAGAGTCTGTTCCAGACAGACTCAGGGGCGACCCAGGCCCAGCTTATGAGCGCCTTCCGCTTCCTTGGCTTGATCGAGGCACAGGGGCAGCCCTCGGACCGGCTCAAGACCCTTGCCACCGCTGACGCCAATGGGTGGAAGGCGACCCTCCGGGAGATCGTTGAGGCCAAGTATGGGGAGCAGTTGCCCAGTCTGGCGAAGGGGAGCCCCAAATCGCTGCGCGACGCTTTTGCCGACTACGAACTACAGGGTTCTGTGCTGGACAAGGTTGTCCGGTTCCTGATTGCTGCGGCGTCTGACGCCGAACTGCCCATTGGTGCCGCCACGCCAAAGGTGGGGGGAAGCGGCAGACCACGGCTGGACAGGCCAAGGGGGCTCGGCGTAAGCCGAAGCGCAATGGGAGCGGCGCTGGCACTGGTGGAACTGAGCCAGACCCGACCCCTGACACAATCGACTTCCCAATCCACCTGCCCGGTAAGCCAGCGGGCAAGATCACAGTTCCAAAGAGCCTCGCGCCCGCAGACATGACAATGGTGAATGCGGTCCTGTCGGCTGTTGAGGCGTACGCAAAGGCGCACTCAAACATTGACGAGGATGATGATGGTTAGGATTGTTTTCGGGCCCGCGAAAAATCGCGGTTGCGCGGCCCAGCATGGCGCAGAAACAGGCCCCCTGTGCAAGAGGGGGCCAAGTGGTCGCCGACCGGAGCGTGTCCGGCAGCACTCTTGACCGGCGGGGGCCGAAAGGCCCCTGCCGGGATTCAACCCCCGCTGGCGCGGCAACGCCAAGCGGGGCGACACCGAGGCGGGATAAGCGCCAAGGCACCGTGGAAGGCCATTGTACGCTGCCCGCCGCATTCGCGGAAGGGGTGGCCCCATGGCCGCCAAGCGCCCAAGCACTCTCATGGCCGCCATCCGGTACTTCGACCGGGACACGGCCCAGCGTTACATCGAGTCGATCAAGTGGTCCGAGGGGCCCGTCTGCCCGGCCTGCGGCAGCGTCAATGTCGGGACGATCAAGAGCCGGAACCGGAGCCAGTGCCGGGACTGCCGGCGCCAGTTCTCGCTGACGACAGGGACGATCATGGAGGCCACCCACCTGCGGCTGGATCAGTGGCTCGTGGCGGTCTGGATGATCGTCAACTGCCGCAACGGTGTGTCCTCGTGCGAGATCGCCCGGGCCATCGGGTGCAAGCAGCAGTCGGCATGGCATCTGCTCCACCGCGTGCGCCACATTCTGGCCCAGGCGGCCGGTGAACCCATGGGGCAGCGAGGCGGGGTCTGTGAGGCCGATTGGACCTACGTCGGCGGCCTCGTGTCCAACATGCCGCACGAGCGCCGGGAGCGGGCCCGGCGGCAGAAGAACTACGGGAAGGTCGTGGTTCACGCGATCAAGGAACGCCGGAGCGGCACGGTCCGGGCATCCGTCCTAGTCGATGGCGCTCGGCGCCACCCCATCCGCGCGCAGATCCGCAGCAATGTCGCGCCCAACGCCCGGCTCTACACCGATGAGGCCAAGGTCTACAAGGGCTGGACGTACTGGGAGTACCGCCATGACGCCGTGAATCACGAGTACGGGCAGTACGTCAATGGGACGGTCCACACCAACGGCTGCGAGAACTTCTTCAACTGCCTCAGGAGGACCGTCAAGGGGACCTACATCAAGCCGACGCCTGAGCATCTGGCCGCCTACGTCGATGAGGTCGCCTACCGCTTCAACGTCCGGCACGAGTCCGAGTGGGACCGCTTCGACGGCGCCATGCGGCAGATCGTCGGCAAGCGGCTGACGTATTCAGAGTTGACGGGCGGGGCGGTTCGGTGAGTCAGGCAGGCTCTAACTCCGCCGTAATCCGAAGCTCATCCAACTTGGCGATGACAGCTCGATAGCGAGCCTTCTTCACTGGATCGCCCTCGGACCAAGCGGTCGCCCGAAAGAAGTGTGATAGCCACACCTGTCCACCTTCAACCTCAATGTCGAGGCCGGGCCACTCTTTCATCAACTCGCTAACAGACTTGATGCAGGAGCCCACAATGTCTCCAGACTCGCGGCCGTGGTAGACAGTAACCCATTTGTCGAGCCGGGTTCTCCGGTATGGTTCCGCGCTTGCCAGGAACTCAATGCAGTCGCCATCCCGGTCGTAGTACGCAGCGGGCGTAAAGGGCTCGACGGGCCGGAACTCAGACAGCACGAAGTCAGTGAAATCCCTATTGCCCTCGCTCACATCACCCTCCTTTGGAATCGGTCCTCGTATTCCTCGGGCAACGCTGCGTCCATTGGGTCGGCCTGTTCCCAACCCCAGTTGTAAACGATGCGCTCCTTGTTCACAAACGCCAAAAAAACCTCGCCCTCATACGGCCTCCTCACGCTTCCGTCCCCGTTATAGGCCCTGTCGGGCACAAATGAGTAGCAGAGCCAGCCGTCCGAGTCTCCATCGGCATCGTCCGAGTCCCGCCGCAAACCTTCAAAGATGGCTCGCGGACGATCAAGGCACTCCGGCATGAGGTACGCGGCGTCACACACAGCGTGCATCCCAGCACGAGCTGCCCAGGCCAGCCGACGATGCGTGACCCAGACCGTCATTGTTGAGCCCCAGTCCGCTGGGTCTCGGGCCTGAAGCTCCTTCCGATCTGTGCGCTGGACAGGGCTCGGCCGATCCATGGGGCCAGAGTTTATCCGAAACCGACAACCTGCACCAGATTAGAACTATTCTAAGGTAGGGCGGGCGATGCGTCAAAGGGCTAATCACCCTCTTCTCTCTTGACAGATATATCTGGAACCGATATATTCGGCGTGCGAACAGACACGCCGGAGGTTCCCAATGGCCAGGCTGGATCCGGGGCAGGAGCGAAACGAACTGGTCGTCCTCAGCGTCCTCCAGGAGGCCGAGCAGTACGGCTACGCCATCTCCAGGACCGTCGCGGCACGCTCCGATGGCGAACTGCGCCTGACGCCCGGCGCCCTCTACCCGCTGCTGGCCCGCCTCGAGAAGCAGGGCCTGATCGCCAGCCGCGCTGAGGAAGTCCGCTCCGACCGCGCTGAGCCCGGCGCCCGCGGCCGCACGCGCAAGTGGTACAGCCTCACGGCCAAAGGGCGAAAGCGCCTGGCAAAGCGGATCGAGGCCCACCGGGCCCAGGTGCGCCTCATGGAGTCGTTCATCGCCGGGAGCGCAACAGAAGCCGAAGCCGGATGACCCACCCGATGACCCTGCATCTGCGCCAGCCCGAGCATGAGCCGCAGCGCGACGACGATCGCGCCGGCGATCGCTCGCAGAGCGCATCGGGCGGAAGCCCGATGCCACCGGGGGACATCGACCGCTGGCTCGGCGCCTTCAGCGCCCTGCTGCGCCTGCCCGAGGCCCAGCGCCGCGCCATCACCGACGAACTGGAAGACCACCTGCGCAGCCGCGCCCACGACCTGATGGTCGCAGGCGCCCCCGAGCACGAGGCCGTGCGCAGGAGCATCGAGGAACTTGGCGAAGCGGCCGAACTGGCCACCCGCTTCCGCCACGCAACAGATGGAACAGCAAGGAGACGGATCATGAGCATGGGTATCCTCGGAATCAGTGCCGCAGCGCTGACCCTCAGCGTCGTCGCCATCAGCGGCGGCGCCCTCGGCACAGGGCAGCAGCAGTCTTCGGGTGTCGTATTCCGGGAGATCCAGCCGGCCGCCACCAGCGCCTCGCTGGATGATGTGCGCCTGAAGCTGGGCCTGGAGGAAACCCCGATCGGTGAGCTGTTCGCCCTGGTCGGGAAGATGGCGGAACTGCCCGTTTTCGTGCACTGGGATGAGCTTCCCCTGACGGAAGAGGACACTGTGACGCTGCAGCTCGGCGAGGTTGCCCTGCCGACGGCGCTGCGCTTCGTGAACATGCGCTTCGGCTTCGCCGACAGCGATGACGCCATCAGCTACCGGGTGCACGATGGCGTGCTGGAGTTCGCCGACCGCGACTACTTCGACCGGCGCGAGGCCGAGCTTCTCCGCTACGACCTGAGCGACGCCCTCGTCAATGCCACACCCGAGGACATCGAGGGGCTCATCTACAACTTTGTCGAGCCGAACTCGTGGGAGGCCAACGGCGGCGTGGTCGCCTCCCTGCACATCGTCGGCGAATCGATGTTCGTCCGCGCCCCGAAGCGCCTGCTCCCGAAGCTGGAGTGGATCCTGGCGCAGCTTGCCGGCGAGGATTCCGCCGACGAGGAAGACGAAGCCGCGGCCCTGCCCCCTGCAGAGGTGCGGGTGCTGGCCATCATGCACACCCGCGCCGATGATGTTGCCGGCGCCATCGAGGCCATGCTCGATGTCGACGCCGTGCGCATCGCCGTCGACGAGCGGAGCAACGTCTTGATCGTGCACGCCGACAAAGTCTGGCAGGAGCGCATCGCCCAGCTTGTCGCGGCGCTGGACCGCGAGGTCGAGCCGAAGCGCGGCGCCGACGCGACGGGCCTCACCCCCATCTCCATCTCGGCCGAGGGCGGCAAGGTCATCGTCCGCTGGGATGAGGCCGGCGGGCAGCAGGCCGGCCAGATCGAAGCCGCCTCGGTGCAACTGCTCGGGCGCATCGAACGGCTCCAGGCCGACGACGCCCGCATCGGCGCCGAGGTCCCGCTGCTCGGCGGCATCCCGATCGTCGGCCACCTCTTCAAGGAGGGCGCGCCGTCGGCGGATCTCTACATCGTTCGAGAGGGCGATTCCCTCGCCTCGATCGCCCGCGAGGCGCTCGGCAGCGCCGACCGCTGGTCGGAGATCCTGGAGTGCAACCCCGGCGTCGATCCGCGCCAGCTCGAGCCTGGACAGGCCCTGCGCCTTCCGAAGTGACCCGGGCGCACATCGACCTCCCCGGCGGGCGCCGCCCGGTGTCTGGCGCCCGCCGGTGACGTTTTGGCCCCGCTGGGCCCAGATGTAGCGGCGCCGGGGGCCCGCGCCCACAACCGCCGGGGCCGGAGGCCGGGCCGAG
>JBICIE010000284.1:0-3820 GCA_043101635.1 Phycisphaerales bacterium JB039
TGATCGAGGTTCTCGCCGGTTGGCCCCCCGGTGAACAGGTCCGAGTCGTCGGAGTAGGTGTAGCGAATGTGCTGCACCCAGTTGCTGGCTTCCAGAGTGCTGTGCGCCACGCCGCGCAGCACGAAGAGACACTCAAGCAGAGCGTCGACGTAGTCCTGCGTTCCGTAATCGGGCCACTCGACTAGCGCAGGATCGATGAGATGCGGGTAGAACGATGCCGAAGGCAGCGTCGGACAGGCCGGCAAATCCGGGTCGCCCTCGAACACATAGATCGACTGCACCGCAGTCTGCCGGAAGTACGGGTAGTCGTCGTAGTCCGTGCTCGTGCCACCCGATGCGGTTGGGCCGACAAAGCCGTGCTGCTCCTGTCGAAAGTCACGATGTACATAGATGAGCGTCCAGGTAGGATCGACTGCGCCGGCTTCGAAGAGCTGAACGCGTTCCAGTTGCCCTTTTTGATGGCAGTTCTGGCATGCCTCAATACAGCCGGGATCAGGATCCTCGCCCGACATCGAATCAAGCTTGTTGCAGTCCCACTGACGAAAGCCGCAGTAGCTGAGTGCGGCATAGTTGCCGTAGCGGTCCTCAATGCGCGTCACCAGGCCGTAATACGGGACACCAGCCTCAGGTTGACCGATCTCGAACCCCGGCCGGGTGTGCGCACTCATGTAGGGATCACTCTGCTGACGCACGTCTTCGTACACAGGCACGATGGTGTATTTCACCGCGCCCTGCTGCAGCCAGACCGTGAATGCACTGGGGTAGATGGTCCACTCACCGGTCGCAGAATCGACGGCGCCGCCTTCGTAGTCCAGGATGGCGTCGAAGTGAGCTGGGGCGACGTACCTGGGGATGTTGTCAATCACGACACGGTCGAACGGAATCGAGTGGTGCGCGTCAAGCACGAGTGCGCAGCGGCGATTGAACCGTTGTGCCGAGCCGTCGTAGACCGTCGAGCCCCACGGCGCCGCGTCGAACAGGAAGATCGGGTTCTCGCTCATCATCCAACCGAGCCCGTGCCAATCCCAAAGCCGGCCTCCGGCGCCATAGAAGTTGCCGCCGAGTCCAAGGCTCTGGAGTTCGCTGTTCTCGTGCGCACCGAGCCCGACGGAATCCGCATAGGTCCGCACATGCCGGAATACGGCGCCGCCGAAGGGCAGTTCCAGATCCACAGCCTGCAGCATCGGAGCGCCGGTTACAAGGTCAAGTGCCCCCCCGATTGACGGGCGCTCAGCGAAGGACACGAGGCTACGCCGTTCACCGGGTCCAGCGCTGATGAGCGGGCTTGACGAGGACGCTGGGTTTATCGAACGGGGCGAAAGCGCTGGAGGGCTTGCGCCGATCGCCAGATCGAGGTTCATCGGGAATCCCCACCACGGGTCCCACCCCGCAATGGACGGGTTGTCCGCTGCATTCCCGGTCGGCCAGTGGAAGCAAAGTGATGGATGAGCGGTCGATGGGAAGCCCGTCGTCGGATAAGGACCGTCGGGCGGGACCGCAATCGCGACCGGTCCATGCGCGACAACCTGCGCATCGCTGTACGGATATGCGAATCCCGACGTCGGGTCGTCAGGATCCGAATGATGCGGTTGCTCCTGCGCAGGCGGCGCTGCGGGCGGGAGGGCCTGCCCTGCCGCAGGCGCCACCGGCAGCGTGGCCAGCGCCATCACGACTAGCGACATGATCCACCTGTTCGCCACCGCACGCCGCCCGCCTTCTTCGAGTTGCTGCATCGCCCGGTCTCCGTTGTGAACGCCGAAGCGCCTGGTTCGCGACATCCGCAACGAGCATGAGCGGTCGGCGACTCAGACGCAAGGCTTCCCCGATTCCGGGGGCGCGGCGGGCGCAATCCGCTGGCAAGAACGAGGAAGTTGTGTAACTCCATGTGCGGCCCGGGCTTGCGACAAGTCGCGGGCCCACGGTCGCCCCGGTGTCTTCCAGTGCGCCGGCCACACCGTCGTATGGCGCGATTCACTCAAGTCTGTGCGGCGCGTGCGATACAGACCGCTCGGACGCTCATTTGATCACACAGATTTGTGGATTCCGCGGAAGTGCAGCCAAAGTGCGCAGATGGAGATCAATCTGCGGTGGAAAGCCTGTTGGAAGGCCCTGCTGCGATTTCGATCACGCTCACAAGGCGCGCTGACCGGTCGCCGGTTGCGCTGCTCTGTGACAGGGCGCTGGTTCCGCAACAAAGCATCGCACGCCTTCGCCACCCGATTGCCGATCTCGCTGCTGGCTTGTCGTGCCGGCCGCCGCCGCGGGGCCGCGCAGGCGGGCGGCCGCGGGAGCAATGCCGCCCCAGCCCCCGGTTCCGGGGACCCATTGACGGGCGGCTCAGGGTCTGGTAGCGTGGTTGGCGCTGGCGTCGCTGGCGCCCGCGGGGGAAAGGCCCATGCGCACATGTTCCATGTCGGCGGCCGCGATCGTCGTGGTTCTCTGGCAGGCCGCGTTGCAGGCCGCCTGCGCGCAGCAGGGGGTGATGCGGGATCCGGCGGTTGCCCAGGCGCCGCTGGCGGATCTGGAGAGTCGGCCCGCGGCGGAGACGTGGCTGCTGCTGGACTCGCTGGCGTACTGGGCCATCCCCCTGGCGCCGCCGGATGGCTTCTATGACTCGGTACAGGGGCTGGAGGGGACGGCGCTGCGCGCCGGGCTGCATGATCTGATCGATGATCACACCGTGTTTCCGTACACGCACGGCAGCCTGCCGCGGCAGGCGTCGCACCGTGTGGATGTGTGGGACATCATCGCGCTGGCCGACCGCCACCCGGACGATGACGACTCGGTGCTGTGCATCTACACCAACCGGACGATGGATGTCGTCTTCACGGGGGTCGATGCGGTCGCGCCCGGCCGGGCCTACGACCGGGAGCACTCCTGGCCCAAGAGCCACGGGTTCAGCAAGCGCCTGATCGGCTCGGAACTCAAGGACGCCCAGGTCATGGCCAACCCGGCGTGGTCGGACTGCCACCACCTGTTCGCGTGCGAGTCGAACACGAACACTGAGCGCAACAACACCCTTTTCGGGCCGCGCGGCGCTGCCGAGGTGACCGAGTTTGAGACGGCGGCGAACCTCGGGCGCGGCGGCCCGGCGACCGGCGATGATGAGCGAGCGTCCTACCGCACGGGAAACGCGGACCACGAGGGTCATTGGCAGGTCTGGTCCGGCCGGCGCGGCGACATTGCCCGGGCCATGTTCTACATGGATGTGCGCTATGAGGCGGATGTCGAGGGCGAGGCGGACCTGCGCCTGACCGACGATCCCGCCGAGATCGACCAGACGGCCGACACCAAGCGCGCCTGGGAGCTTGGCGGCGTCGCCGAACTCGGGCTGCTGGCGACGCTGCTGGCGTGGCACGCCGAGGACCCGGTGGACGACCTGGAGCGGCGGCGCAACACCATGGTCTTTCTGTTTCAGGGCAACCGCAATCCGTTCGTCGATCACCCCGAGTTCGTCGGGCAGGTCTTCGGTGAGGCCGAGGAGGTGGTGATCGTCGAGGGCCCGGACAATCCGGAGGATTTCGTCCCGGCCGCCGCGATCACGCCCTGGATCAACGAGATCCACTACGACAACTCCGGCAGTGACACCGGCGAGTTCATCGAGATCGCCGGGCCCGCCGGGCTGAGTCTGGAGGGCTGGCGGCTGGTGCTGTACAACGGCGCCGATGGCGCCCCGTACACGGATGCGGAGCTGGAGGCCGACGCCTCGATTCCGGACCAGCAGGCCGGCATGGGGGCCGTGGCCTTTGAGCTCGGCGCCATCCAGAACGGGGATGCCGACGGCGTGGCCCTCGTCGATCCGGATGGTCTGGTGGTCGAC
>JBICIE010000285.1:0-21848 GCA_043101635.1 Phycisphaerales bacterium JB039
CGCTGACGGTCGAGGCGTACCCTGCCATGGCCTCGTCGATGGAGGTGTCCACCACCTCGTAGACCATGTTGTGCAGCGCGGGGACACCGGTCCCCCCGATGTACATGCCCGGCCGCTTGCGGACGGCCTCGAGGCCCTCCAGCACGCTGATGGCGGCCTCGGAATAATCCGCCGCGCCCTGGGCCCGTCTGGAAAGGGCGCCGGGCGGGTTCGTGGTGGTCTCGCTCATACGGGTCGGGGCTCCCGGCGCATCCGCGCCCGAAGGTCTCCGGCCGCCCCCGCCTGATGTGCCGCACAGATCCCGATCAGGCGGCCACTGACGGCCTTACCTTAGTATAGAGTCCCTGACGGGTCGCATCGACCCTGTGGGGCATTTGGGCCGGCTCAGGCTCGCCACTGGTCGCGCCCTTCCCGCAGCAGCCGCTCGGCCTCTTCGGGAGACTCGTACGCCCCGCGTCCGGCCCCGAAGAACGACGCGTTGGTACGCCCGTTGGCCGCCTCCTCGACGAGGACGATCACCTCGACCGCCTGCCCGGCCTTGAGGTCAGCCGATCGCACTTCGATGCGTCCGCCTTCCTGCACCATTGCGTGATGTCGTGTCGCGCGGGTCATGCTCGATTGTTAGCCCCGACGTCAGACCGCCGCCCGGCGGGCCACGGCCGCCTCGGTCGTGGCCTCTGGCGCCTCGGCCGGCGGGGCCGCGTCGTCGGTGGTCTCCCACCCTGTCCGGGCCGCAAACCGCCGGCGCAGGTCCGCGGCGATCTCGGCGGCCCCCAGCTTCGTGCCCGCGTAGCTGACCCGCTCCAGGAACCGGACCCGGGCCCGGCTGGCGATCCACAGGCTGCCCCAGGCCGTCGGCATCTCCGGCGTGCCCTCCACGGCCACCAGCAGGGCGTCGGCCCCGGTCCGCCGGATCACCATGCCCACCCCCGGCTGGAACGGCAGCAGCCGGCGCTGCGGCCGCTCGATCCGCCCCTCCGGGAAGATCCCGAGCACACCGCCCTCGCGCAGGTGGCGGATGGCCGCCCTCGCGCCGACCGCATCGCCCCCGGCCCGGTCCACGAAAATCACGCGGGCCCAGTCCCACACAAAGCCCCACCGCCGGGTCTTCATGTCCAGCGCCATCATCCAGCGGACCTCAAACGGGCACGCAGCCTGGATCAGCACCGGATCGACCCCGGCCGTGTGGTTGCACACCACCACCAGCGGCCCGGCATCCCGATCCGGGATCAGGTGGCGCCCCTCGATGCGCAAGTTGTGGACCAGTCGCCCATAGATCTGAATCGACCGCCAGACCAGCCCGCCCACCAGCCCCTCCCGCGGCCCGCCGGTGAGCCAGGCGCAGCAGATCGCCCACAGCGTCCACGCAGCCAAGGCGAGCAGGATCCAGCCGGCAGTCGTCACCCAGCTATGTTAGCGTACACAAAGTCTTTGGCAAAGGAGATTTGCGGGTATTCACCTCGCGCTGGAGGAATTCGTGGCAGTTGCAGCCGGGCAAGGCCGTTCAGATAGAGGAGGCGTGCCAACTGCCAACGTCGGCGCTCGATGGCGCCGGGTCAGAATTGAACATCTACTGGAGAAGCCATGGCTGAGACAATCGTGACCGCGCAGAACCCGTGGGCTATCGGTCTGCAGGGCGACTCGGACGGGTTCAACTCGGCCGACGACTTCAGTTCGCCGGGCGAGTACAACTACGCGGCCTCCCTATGGAGCGATGTCAGCGGCAAGCGCAAGGTCATCAGCAACATCGCCCAGTCGAGCAATCTCGCGCTGATGTTCTTCGGCACAGATGCGGAAGACGAGGTCGGCCAGATCCGGCTCTGGGGTTACTCCTTCGCCGATCAGGGCGGAACGAAGTTCACCGCCACGTTCCTCGCGCAACTGACGATCACGCTCGGCGCGCGTGACGAGGGGAGCGGAACGGTATTCGGAGACAACATCCGCTTCGCGAAGCTCATCACGCCCACCAGGGACCGGACGCTGTTCCCCGGCATTCGGATCGTCGGCGAGGAGCCGGATGATCCCGCCGCGGACCCGCGAAAGGACTCAGCGGCCCTGCTCCTTCTGGACGCTCTCGGATTCAAGGGGTACATCGTCGAGGGCCGCAAGATCGTCCCAGCGTCGGCGCCGGGGGCGAGCGCTCTCGCCACGCTCGGGTTCGCTTATCGGCTGCTCTGATTCCTGTTGGATCGTGGCCCGGACTCTGATAGGCTGGTGAAGGAAGGAGTCTGATCATGAGACCGCTTGCCTGTGGGCTCGCAGCGCTCGTCGTCGCGCCGGCGTCGCTCGCGCAGGACATTCTCATCTACTGGCGCGGGGACGAGGGGCACACGGTACTCGCCGCGATCCCCTTCGCGACCGAGTACCTGGAGGTCGGCACGGAGGAGCGGTTCCTCTCGGAACTCGCGTCGCGGGATTGGGACCTCGTCGCGCTGGAGTTGTATGAGCGCCCGATCGAGCGGGCCGACCTCGTGGCCCCGGCCCTCGAATCGCACCTCGCCCGCGGCGGGGCCCTCTATGTCACCAGCAACCGCATCGACGACATGCCGGCGATGTGGAAGACGTTCGGTTTGTCGGACGCGGAGGAACTTACGATCGCAAAGGATGTGCTTGCCACGGAGCCGATGCACCCGTCATGGGGGCGCTTTGGCTTCGACCCGGTGAGCTTCCAGGCCTGGCCCGACGGTGGGGACGCCCTTGTGCCAGCGCGTGCAAGCACGTTGATCGGCGTCTTCGACTCCGGTGAAGGCGCAGTAGTTCTTGCTGGCAGCGGCCGCATCATTGTGAACGGCTTCGACTGGGACAGTCACCCCAGCTTGACTGCGCGAGATCAAATGACGTGGCTTCTGTCATGCCCCCCGGATCTGACCGGCGATGGCTCGCTGGATCTATTCGACTTCCTGCGATTTCAGTCTCTGTTCTCGAAAGGTGACCCGCTCGCCGATTTCTGCTTCGACGGGTCGCTTGACCTCTTTGACTTCCTTGCCTTCCAGAATGCGTTTGCAGTGGGCTGCGGCTAAGGAGAGTCCCGATGAGCATCCGGTTCGTACGCGACCCCAATCAACTGCAGATCGAGTCGCTGCGGGCCGACGACGGCGCTGGCGGCGATCTGGCGCCGACGCTTCCCCTGACCGCGTTAGTGTGGCTTCGGTTCGAGAGCGTGCCTGGCGCTTCAGAGACATGGGCGGTCTGGTGGTATGGCGAACGCGCCCGGGCCATCAACGCGCTCACGCTCTACGCCCAGCGCTCGACCGGCAACAAACTCGAACTCGCCGCGAAGCTCGTCGGCGTGACCGGCAGTGTCACGGCGACGTCCGCGGAGCTTGACACCGAAGAGTGGCATCAGGTCGCGGTAGTGCTCAAGCCAGGCGTGAGCGAGGGCGACTTTGTCATTGAATTGCATGTGGACGATCTGACGGTCGTCAATACCACCGCGAGCGCAACCATCAGCGAGAGCGATTGGGGCGCGTTAGACCGGAGTACGGAGGACAGAACCAATGCGACGATTCCTTCTGATCGGCGTGCTCGCATCGGCGGCGCCACTCGCCGCCGCCCAGAGCATCCTCATCTACTGGCGCGGGGACGAGGGACACACGGTGCTCGCCGCGATCCCCTTCGCGACCGAATACCTGGAGGTCGGCACGGAGGAGCATTTTCTCTCCGAACTCGCGTCGCGGGATTGGGACCTCGTCGCGCTGGAGTTGTATGAGCGCCCGATCGAGCGGGCCGACCTCGTGGCCCCGGCCCTCGAAGCGCACCTCGCCCGCGGCGGGGCCCTCTATGTCACAAGCAACCGCATCGACGACATGCCCGAGATGTGGCCAGTGCTCGGCCTAGCGCGAGCGGATGAACTTCTCGAGGCGCGCGACGTCTTCGCCACGCGCCCAATCCACCCGTCGTGGGGCGGTAGCGGCGACGCCTCTGTCATCTTCCAGGAGTGGCCAGATGGTGGCGATGTGCTGACGCCGGCTGGCGGCGGCATCGTGATTGGACGTACCGACATCGGTGATCCCGCGGTCCTCCTGGCCAGAAGTGCTCGGTGTATTGTGAACGGCTTCGACTGGGACAGCCATTCCGGGGTCATCATTGCTAGAGCACAACTGCGATGGCTGCTGTCCTGCCCACCGGACCTGACCGGCGACGGTACCCTGGATCTGTTCGACTTCCTCCAGTTTCAATCGCTATTCGCTGCCGGCGATCCTCGCGCCGATTTCTGCTTCGACGGGTCGCTTGACCTCTTTGATTTCCTTGCCTTCCAGAATGCGTTTGCAGTGGGCTGCGGCTAAGGAGAGCCACGATGAGCATCCGGTTCGTACGCGATCCCAATCAACTACAGATCGAGTCGCTGCGGGCCGACGACGGCGCCGGCGGCGATCTGGCGCCGACGCTTCCCTTGACCGCGTTGCTGTGGCTTCGGTTTGAGAGCGTGCCTGGCGCTTCAGAGACCTGGACAGTCTGGTGGTATGGCGAACGCGCCAGGGCCATCAACGCGCTCACGCTCTACGCCCAGCGCTCGACCGGCAACAAACTCGAACTCGCCGCGAAGCTCGTCGGCGTGACCGGCAGTGTCACGGCGACGTCCCCCGAGCTTGATACCGAAGAGTGGCATCAGGTCGCGGTAGCGCTCAAGACGGGCGTCAGCGAGGGCAACTTTACCATTGAATTGTACGTGGACGATCTGACGGTCGTCACTGCCACCGCGAGCGCAACCATCAGCGAGAGCGATTGGGGCGTGGTGTCGATGGGCGCCCGCACGGAAGCCAATATCCAGGATCCCGGCGGCTTTCGCGCTGAGCACTTCGCCATCTGGAACGCCGCGATCTCGAGCGCCGACTTCCAGGAGATGTACGAGGAGAAGATCGCGCCCTGGGACGCCGACCTCGACGAGATCGGATTGGACATCGGCGCCCCAAGCGTCGCCTATTGGCCCCTGATCGGCCACACCGCTGGGGGAATCCCCATCCTCGAAGCGGGCCACTACGCCGTCCTGGAGGATGGGGAGCTACGCAACTATGGCGCGCAGAAAGATGAACTCGGTCGTCCAAGGCTCGATTGGCACAGCGGCGACCCAGAGTGGTCCGCGTACCGGCCCGCGATCCGGTACCTTCGAGCGACCTCCTATCAGCCGCTCGGCGCGCCCCCCAAGGCCGTCACCCGCCGGCGCGACCCCCTCTTCGGTTACTTCAACTTCCCCTCCCTCGCCACCGGAACCGCGTTCGCCCCCGGCGCGCACCCGATGTACACCGACCCCAACTTCGTCGTCTTCTCGCAGATCAACGCCTTCAACCCGCAGGCGTTCCTCGCGCCGCGCTTCATTCCGCCGATCATCCTCACGCCGGCCTCGGACATCGGCCTCGCCGCCAAGCGCATCGCCGACTGGCAGGCCATGCAGGGCTTCACCAAGGGAACCGGCTCCGCCGGCGGCGGCGACTACGAGGGCATCATCTACCTCAAGCGCATCGGCGACCAGGACTGGGAGGCGCCCGGCGAGGTCAAGCCGGGCGAGCCGGAGCCGCTGAAGCTCGGCCTCCCCCGCGGCTTCGAAGGCGGCTACGGGCGCGGCATCCCGCTTGGGGAGCACCCGCTCGACGCCGTCGGCGCCATCAGCAGCCCCACCGAGATCGACCCGCGCTACAAGTGGAGCACATGGTTCCGGGCCAACGGCGAGCGCCTGGTCAAGGAGTACTACGACCACTTCTGGCCCGCCCTCAAGGCCGAACTGGATGCCCGCGACCTCTGCTACCCCAAGCGCCTCTTCTGGGACTACGAGAGCTTCCCCCGCAACCGCGAGGCGCTGCGGGTGGACAACGCCGCGCCGACAGGTAACTTCACGCCGCAGCTCGAGGATGCACGGGCCGCAACCGAGCAGCTCGCCGGAAGCTCGGCGCCGACCACCCTCGAGGACATCTTCGACGACTGGGGCGGCACGTACACCGACCTGGGCGGCACGCTCGACCCCGACAATTTCGACTTCTTCACGCAGTTCTGGGAGCCATGGTCCGTGGTCATCCGCCAGCATGCGCTGGCGGAGTCGATCTTCGCGACCGCCAAGGATGTCTTCCCCGAGACGAAGTGGGGCAACTACTGGGGCTATCGCGCCGACAATCCGGAGTTCACCTACCCCGAGGACCTGGCGCCCTACTTCATCAACACGCCCTCGGGCGTGACCGTGCCCGGCGACTATGCCCAGCCCAAGCTGTACTCCCGCAACGGCGCCAACCTGCGCGGCACAGAGCCCGAAATGAACCTCGGCATGGACTACGCGACGGTCGTGCGCCGGCTGAAGAAGGCACGGATCGAAGCGTGCGTCAACGCACAGTCGCCCCTGCCGCTGGCCCCATGGTTCGAGAGCTTCGGCCACAGCTACATGTTCGACCCCAGCGGCGGCGACCCGGTCCTTGTGTATCGTCCGACCGCCGAGGACTTCTGGAGCGATATCACGTTCGCATGGCAGCGCGGCTGCGATGAATTCATGATCTTCTCCTGGGAGGATGGCGCCTACGACGCCACGTTCTTCCTCTGCAAGCGACTCGTGAACTGGCTGCACTTCATGCCCGTCGCCAGCTACGACCGCACCGCCCGCGTCAGCCGGCTTGGCCGCCGCTAGCATTCCGCGTGAGCGACCTCTTCGCCGAACGACGCCAGCGCAAGCTGGATGCACAGGCCCCCCTGGCCCTGCGCATGCGCCCGCGCTCGCTGGAGGAGTTCGCCGGCCAGCGGCACATCCTCGGCGAGGGCAAGCTGCTGCGCCGCATGCTGGATGCCGACGTCATCACCAGCCTCATCCTCCACGGCCCCCCCGGGACGGGCAAGACCACGCTAGCCGAACTCATCGCCCAGTCCTCGCGCCGCGTCTTCGTGCGCGAGAACGCCGCCAGCGTGGGCGTCAAGCGCATCCGCGAGATCATCGAGGATGGCGCCCGCCGCCTCGCCGATGATGGCCCGCGCACGATCCTCTTCCTCGATGAGATCCACCGCTTCACTCGCGCACAGCAGGATGTCCTGCTCGGCGATGTCGAGCGCGGCGTGGTCACCCTCATCGGCGCCACCACCGAGAACCCGCTGTTCGCCTGCAACGCCGCCCTCGTCAGCCGCAGCACCCTCTTCCGCCTCGAGCCGCTGACCGAGGACGACATCATCGCCGTGCTGCGCCGCGCCATCGCCGACCCCGAGCGCGGCTTCGGCGCGGCGCGCCTCACCGTCACCGACGACGCACTGAAGGTCTGGGCCATCAAGAGCGACGGCGACGCCCGGCGCGCCCTCACCGCCCTCGAAGTCGGCGTCCTCTCTGCGCGCGCACGCCAGGGAGAGGACGCCGAGATTCTCATCGACCAGGCCGCGGCCGAAGACTCCATCCAGCAGAAGGCCACCGTCTACGACATGACCGGCGACCAGCACTACGACGCCGCCAGCGCCCTGATCAAGAGCCTCCGCGGCAGCGACGCGGACGCCGCGCTCTACTGGCTCGCCTACATGCTCGAGGGCGGCGAGGATCCGCGCTTCATCGCCCGGCGCATGGCCATCCTCGCCAGCGAGGACATCGGCAACGCCGATCCGCGCGCCATCATGGTCGCTCAGGCCGCGTGGATCCTCGTCGAGCGCATCGGCATGCCCGAGGCCCGCATCACGCTCGCCCAGTGCGCCACCTACCTCGCCTGCGCGCCCAAGAGCAACGCCTCGTACGTCGCCATCGATGAGGCCCTCGCCGATGTCCGCGAGGGTCGCACGCTGCCCGTCCCCCTCTACCTGCGCGACAGCAACACCTCGCCGGTCGCCGGCGCCGAGGGCAAGGGCGTGCGCGTCCGCCAGTCCGGCGGCGAAAGCTACCAGTACAGCCACAGCGCCCCGGACGCCCTCTCCGGCCAGGACTACCTCGGCGTCGAGAAGAGCTACTACCGCCCCGCCGGCGCCGGCGTCGAGAAGGCCTTCGCCGAGAAGGTCGCCGAGGTCCGGCGGCGCCGGCGCGAGCGCTACGGCGGCGGGCCATGACCGGCGCCGCGGCGGACAAGCAGGAACTGCGCCGGCGCATGCGCGCCACCCTGCGCGCTGTTCCCGCCGACGAACTCTCCCGGGCCTCGCAGGCCATCTGTGCCCGGCTGGAGACCTGGGATCTGTTCGGGCGGGCCGGCGCCATCCTGCTGTTTCTCCCCCTGCCCGGCGAGCCGGATCTGGGCCCCCTGGCGGCGCGGTCCATCGGCGCCGGCCGGCGCATCTGCGTGCCTCGGGTGGACTGGGAGACCGGCGGGCTCGCCTGCGCCCGGATCCGCGATGTCCACACCGACGCCCCGCCGGGCCGGCGCGGCGTGCCGACACCCCACGCCGATCTCGATGCGGTTGCACTCGCCGAGATCGACTGCATCCTGGTTCCGGGCCTGTCGTTTGACCGCTTCGGCGGCCGGCTCGGGCGGGCCGGAGGCTTTTACGATCGCCTGCTGGCTGATCCGGCGCGCCGGGCGCCGGCGATCGGCGTGGCGCTGGAGGCGCAGGTCGTCGAGGCGGTGCCGCTGGAAGCGCACGATCAGCCGGTCGACGGGCTGGTCACCGAGTCGAATCTGCTGCTGTTCGAAGGATTCGGGCGGCGCCGGCCGATCTAGCGAGATGGGGCTTCGCGCCCCGCGGATCAACAGCACTCTGGATGCAGGAGCGAGGGCCGATGCCGCTTCCCTCACAGGTATCTTCTGGTTCCGCCGGCGGGCGGACTCGTCTCGGTCGACGCCGGCGCGCTGCCCGGCGCGGACCCCGGCTGGCCCTAGCGGGGCTGATCATCGGGGCCGGCGCCGCCGGCGGATGGTGGCTGATGCGTTCCAAGCCCAGCGAGGCCAAGGCCGGCGCCGAGGACGCGACGCTCGCGATCAACGGCGAGCAGTTCGAGGCCAAACCACCCGCCCCGGCCCCGTACGAACTGACCCAGCGCCGCGGGGCCGCCGCGCTGCAGACCGAAACCGAGGACCGCGCCGAGGAGGATGTACTGCCTCCGAAGCCCGTGCCCGAGCCCGCGCTGGCGACGCCGACGACCGCCCGGCCTGCCGCGGCCCGGACCACCGGCGCCGAGGTGCAGGCCCTGGTGCAGGTGGCCGAGGAGAAGCTCCAGGGGAACGACCCGGTCGCCGCCCGGCGGCTGTTCAACGACGCCCTGCGCCACCCGCAGGCGACGGAGGCCGACCGGCGGTCCATCCGCTCGCAGATGTCGGCCATCAACGAAGACCTGGTCTTCAGCCCGCGCCTGCTCCCCGGCGACCCGCTGGTGGAGCGGTACGTGATCCAGTCGGGTGACCGGCTGAGCGACCTGGCCACCGAACTCGGCCTGGCGACCGATTACCGGTTCATCGCCCGGGTCAACCGGCTGAGCAGTGCCGACCGCATCAGCGTCGGCCAGACGATGAAGCTGGTGCGCGGGCCGTTCCATGCCATCGTCGACAAGAGCGAATTCCGCATGGACCTGTACGCCGGCCCCGGCGAGAACCCGGGTGACTGGATTTACATCACGTCCAGGCCCGTTGGTCTGGGCGAGAGCGGCGCGACCCCGACGGGTGTTTTCGTCGTGCGGCGCGAGAGCAAGCTGATCAACCCGGTCTGGACCAACCCGCGCACCGGCGAGATGTACGACGCCGACGACCCGGACAACCCCATCGGCGAGCGCTGGATCGGCCTGCGCGGCCTCGCCGACGCCGCGGCGTTCGCCGGCTACGGCATCCACGGCACGATCGAGCCCGAGAGCATCGGCCAGGAGCGCTCCATGGGCTGCGTCCGCATGCTGGCCGAAGATGTCGAACTGGTCTATGAAATGCTGGCCGAGGACGTCAGCTACGTGCACATTGTGCCGTGAGAGAAGCGATCAGGGATCAGGGATCGGGAGTCGGGGATCGCGGTGTGCCACGAGTCGCAGGGCGCTTCCCCTACGCTTCGGCATGCGAGCCATCGTCTGCACGAAGCAGGGCGACCCTGTCGCCCCGAACATCGAGTACATCTCGGACTGGCCGGAGGCGTCAGAGCCCGGGCCGGGGGAAGTGCGCCTTCGGACGCTTGCCAGCGCGCTGAACCAGATGGACCTGTGGGTGGGGCGCGGCGTGCCGGGGCTGACGCTGGAGTATCCGCGCATCAGCGGGTGCGACGCGTGCTGCGAGGTCGAGGCGGTCGGGCCCGGCGTGGACGCGGCGTGGGTCGGGCGGCGCGTGATCGTCAACGCGGCGACGCGCGTGGCGCAGCCGGCGCGACCGGGCGATCCGCCGGCATCGACGCTGGCGCCGCAGTATGAGCTGATCGGCGAGCAACAACACGGGATGCTGCGGGAGCGCTTCTGTGCGCCCGCGGCGCACCTGGCGGAAGTAGGGGGCGTCGAGCCGGCGGAAGCGGCGGCGTTCGGGCTGTGCGCGCTGACGGCTTGGTCGATGATGATGACCAAGGGGCAGTTGCGCCCGGGCCAGAGCGTGCTGATTACCGGGATCGGCGGCGGGGTGGCGACCAGCGCGCTGGCGATCGCGAAGCACTTCGGGTGCCCGGTGGCGGTCACGAGCCGGCATCAGTGGAAGCTGGACAAGGCGACCGAACTCGGCGCTGACTGCGCGATTCTCGATCATGGCGGCGACTGGTCCCGGCAGGTGCGGGCGTGGACCAACAAGCGCGGCGTGGACATGGCGGTGGATTCGGTGGGCAAGGCGACGCATCTGCCGTGCATCAAGAGCCTGGCGCGCGGCGGCGCCTACGTCTGCTGCGGCGCCACCAGCGGTCCGGACGCCACCACCGATCTGGCCCGGCTGTTCTGGAATCAGCTTCGCCTGCTCGGGTCGACGATGGGATCCAATGAGGAGTTCGGTGAGGTCGCAGCCCTGCTGCGCGCCGGCGCGCTGCGCCCCGTCGTCGACCAGGTCTTCGACGCCGCGGACGCCGGCAGCGCCTACGAGCGGCTGGAGGCGGGCGAGCAGTTCGGCAAGATCGTGATTCGCTGGTAGGCCGGCAAGGCGCACGCAAAGCGCCCTCGATCTTCGAGGGCGGGCGCCGGCCAGCGTGAAGCAGCAGGCAGGGCAGGACGCCCCGTGCCACTCAGGACAGCTTGATCTGCACGCCCTGCGCGGTCTGCTCAACATCCATCGTCCGACCATCGAGCTGATCGGCGATGGCGGGTTCGATGACCAGCACGGTGCGCCCGTCGTGGTCGAAGGACGCATCCTCTTCCTTGGGCATGTCGGGGGCGAGGCCGAGACCATTGGGCCCGGTCAAGAGCCGAACACTCTGATCTTGAGGGATGTTGTTCTCGTCGAGAATGGTGGCCAGGTGGGCTTTGGCAGCGTCGGTGACGGTCAGCATGATTCGCCTCCATGCGAGGCGCACGACCACCATCTGGAGCGGCCGAGACGCCTCAGCGTCTCAGGCACGCACGCCAGCAAAGCCACTCGCTTCGCGACGAACGCGCAGCGGGTTGAAGTGAATGATAGCCGGCTCCGGCGGTGTGGCGGGCCTTTCTGACATATGCGGCTTCTGGAGTGTCGAGCTGCGTCAGTGGGGGTGTCGCGCAGCGCAACATGGGGACTGCATCCAGAACGCGCGGCGGCGATCCGCTGTGCACCGCTGCGCGGGCACGGCCCGGCGGGCGCCCGTCCAGCGACTACCCGTAGGATGACCCCATGGCGGCGTCGACGCGGGCTGCGGGCGCGTGGACCGCTCCGGTCGTCGCCGGAGCCGTCGTGCTCGTCATCCTGGGCCCGGCGATCCTGTGGCCGGTTGCGTGGGCCGCGGCCCAGATCGGCGCCGGGCTCGCCCGCGACGGCCTTGGGGCCGCAGATGGTCCGGGGCTGAGTCCGAGGTCTCTGGCGATGACGCTCGGGGTCGCCCTGCTCATCGGGGCGCTGGCGGCAGCGCTGGCCCTGCCGGTTGCGTGGGTCATCGGCCGGCGCGGGCGCTGGGTGGGGCTGCTGATGGCCCCGCTGCTGCTGCCGAGCTACCTGGTGTACAGCGCGTGGGATCTGCTGCGGGCGCCGGGATCGTCGCTCGGCGACTGGCTCGCGGCCGGTCCCGCGTGGCGCTCTGTATGGGCGGGCTATCTGATGGCGGTGGGAGGGATGGCGCTGTGGGCGTGGCCGATCGCGGCGATCCCGCTTGCCGCGGGCGTGCGTCATCTCGGCGCGGGCCCGCTGGAGGCGAGCCGGCTGGAGATGCGCAGCGGCGTGCGCGCCGGCGCGCTCATCATCAGTCAGTTGCGCCGGCCGATCCTGTGCGCGGTGGCGCTGGTGACGCTTGTGGCCCTTGGTTCGGCCGTCCCGCTGCACCTGGCCCAGGTTCCGACCTACGCCATCGAGCTGTGGCGCATGCTCGATGAGACCCCGGCGGCGCAGGCGTGGCGCATCTGGCTGGCTTCCTGGCCGCTGGTCCTCATCGCCGCGGCCGGCGCAGCGCTACTGGTGGCGGTGGCTCACAGGGCGGAGGGATCGCATCGCCCGCTGGCGCACGAGCCCAGCGCGGGGCTGGGGCCGCGACTGGGGGCCTGGCTCATCTGGGCCATGGCCACGCTCGTGCCGCTGGGGCTGCTGATCCGGGTCACCTCGCCGGCGGCAATCGGACGGTTCCTGGAGGAGATGCGAGCCCCGATCGTCTCCAGCGGGCTGGTGGCTTGCGGCGTGGGGGGCGCAGCGGCCCTGCTGGCCGGGGCGATCGCGGCCCTGGCCTCCGGCGGGGCCCGCGCCCGAGCCGTCGCGCTGGGCGCAGTTGCGATGACGGGCGGCGCCGCGTTGCTGCCGGGGGCCCTGATCGGCTCGATCACGCTGCGGGCGTGGTCCGGGGCCGGGGCGCTGGCGCCGGTGGCCGACTCGCCGCTGATCGTGATCCTGGCCCATTTGATGCGGTTCGGCATCGTCGCGTCGCTGGCGGGGTGGTGGCTGGGCCGGATGGAGCCGCGCCAGCTTGCCGAACTGCGGGCCCTGGAGGGCGCCGGCCTCTGGGGGTGGCTGCGCTCGGCGGCGGTTCCGATGCTCCCGGGGCTGCTCGGGGCCGGCCTTTGCTGCAGCGCCCTGAGCTTCCACGAGATCGAGGCGGCGGTGATCGTGGCGCCCCCGGCCCTCGGGCAGAGCTTCCCGGGCGCCATGCTCGACTACCTCCACCGCACCTATCTGGAGCGGCTGGGGGCCGGGGCGGTGCTGCTGATGCTGGCCGGGCTGGGCGCCGGGGGCGTCAGCGCGACCATTGCCTCCCGCCAGTTTTTGCCAAGGTTGAACCGCCGGGCTCCGGATCCGCATAACAGTCACGGATGATGCGCCCCGCGACACGGCGACTGGTCCTGGCGCTTGGCGCGGCCCTTGGGACGCTCCCGGCGGGCTGCGGGGGGCCGCCGCAGGCCGGCCAGCCGCTCCCGGACCCGGTCATCCTGGGCGAAACCGGGGCCAGCCCCGGGCAGTTCCTCAAGCCGCGGGCCATGGACGCGGCAGGCGGCTCGCTGTGGATCATCGACAAGACGGCCCGCATCCAGCGGCTGGATCCCGACAGCGGGGATCCGCTGAGCGTCTGGAGCATGCCCGAGTCGGCGGCGGGCAAGCCCGTCGGCGTGACCGTGCTGGACCACGCCCTCGGGCCCGGGGGCGAAGTGATCGCGACCCGCGAGCGGCCGCTGGTGTTCGTCGCGGACACCCACTACCACCGGGTGCTGGTGTATCGGGCGCCGGCGCCGGGCGCCGATCAGCCCGAAGAGGTGGCCCGCTTCGGCGCCTACGGGCGCGAGGGGGGGCAGTTCATTTACCCCACGGATGTGGCGGTGCTGCAGGCGCCGGACGGGCGGGTCAGCCGGATCTACGTCGCCGAATATGGCGGCAACGACCGCATCCAGATCTTCGATGACCGGTACCAGTTCATGGGCGCATTCGGCGCGTTCGGGGCTGGCGAGCATCCCGGGGAGGTGGTTTTCAACCGGCCGCAGTCCATCGACATCGATCCGGCCAGCGGCGAGCTGGTGGTGGCTGACGCCGGCAATCACCGCGTCGGTCGCTTCAGCCTCGAGGGGGACCTGAAGGGCTGGACCGATGGCGGCGCGGGCGGCGCCGAGGCGCTGCGATACCCTTACGGCCTGCTGTGCGTTGGTGATGGGACCGCGCTGATCGCCGAATACGGGCGGAACCAGCTTCGACGCATCGATCTGGCTGACGGCCGGACCACCGGCGTCTGGGGCCGGCCCGGGCGCGAGCCGGGCGAGCTGAAGACGCCTTGGGCGGTGGCGATGATCGGCCCCAGCGTGTACGTTCTGGACACCGGGCAGGACCGGGCCCAGCGGTTCCGGGCGGGGTTTCGGGCGCGGAGGAACACGCGTTGACGTTCGGGCAGCTCACTCTTGGATCGATGGTGGTTGGCCCCATCGAGTTTGCCCGTCCCGAGTGGCTCTGGCTGGCTTTGATCGGTTGGGCGCTGTCGGTGTGGCTGGCGCGCCGCAGCCTTTCGGGCCTGGGGACCAATGCGCGGCGGGCGGCGCTGGTGGCCCGACTCATCGTGATCGGCGTGATTGTGGCCACGCTGGCCGAGCCGAGCATCCGGCGCGAGTCGAAGGACCTGGCGGTGACCATCGTCACCGATCGCAGCCGCTCGGTCCCGCTGGAGATCCAGGAGCAGGCCGACGCCTGGGTGGCCCAGGCGATCGCGGCCCACAAGCGCGAGGATGATCGCACCGGCATCGTGACGATCGCGGCCGACGCCTACGTGCAGCGGCTGCCCAGCGCCCGGCTCAACCAGGTGGAGCAGACCTTCACCGGCGAGACCGATGAGACCGATCTGGCCGGCGGCGTGAACCTCGCCCTTGCCATGCGCCCGGACGATGCGGCGTACCGCGTCGCCATCATCTCCGATGGCAATGAGACGACCGGCAACCTGCTGCGCCAGGCCGAGCAGGCTCGGGCCCAGGGCGTGCCGATCGACGTGCTGATCCTCAACTTCTCCCTGGAGCAGGAGACGATGGTCGAGGATGTCGTCGTCTCCAGCACCGCCCGCGTCGGCGAGACGATGAACGTCCGCATCGTGCTGCGGGCGACCGCCCCCGCCAGCGGGCGCGTGATGCTGCTGATCAACGGCGAGCCGTTCGATCTGGATCCGGACTCGCCGTCGCTGGGCTTCCCGGTCGAGCTCGAGGCGGGCGTCAACCCGCCGCTGACGCTGCCGATCCGCGTGCCGGAGGCCGGCGCCCTGCAGTTCCAGGCCGTCTTCGAGCCGGACGCCGGGCCGGACGGGCGGCCGATGGACACGCTGGCGGAGAACAACGTCGCCGAGGCGACGACGTTCGTCGCCGGCGAGGGCCGGGCCCTGATGCTCTACAGCGACTTTGCCGAGGCTCAGGCGCTGTATCAGGCGCTCACCGACGCCCGCGTCGAGGTGCGCGCCATCGAGCCGTCGGACTTCCCATCCTCGCTGACGGAATTGAACGCCTACGACGCGGTCATCCTCGTCAATCAGCCGGTGTGGAACCTCGAGGGTTCCGAGGACATGCTGCGCCAGTACATCCACGACACCGGCGGCGGGCTGGTGATGGTCGGCGGCGATCAGTCCTTCGGCGCCGGCGGGTGGATCGGTTCGCGCCTGGAGGACGCCCTGCCCATCCGGCTCGACCCGCCGCAGAAGCGGCAGATGCCCAAGGGCGCCCTGGCGCTGGTGATGCACTCGATCGAGATGCCCAGCGGCGTCGCGTGGGGCAAGAAGACGGCGCAGGCCGCGGTGGACACGCTGACGCGACTCGATCTTGCCGGCATCATCGAGTACGACTACCGCTCCGGCGGGTGCACGTGGGTGCATCCACTGGAGGAGGTCGGTGATCGCCGGTCGCTGTACGCGGCGATCGACAACCTGACGTTCGGGGACATGCCGGACTTCACGCCCTCGCTGCAGCTTGCCCTCAACGGTCTGAGCCAGGCTGACGCCGCGGTCAAGCACGTGATCATGATCTCCGATGGC
This sequence comes from Phycisphaerales bacterium JB039, assembly GCA_043101635.1. Lineage (GTDB taxonomy): Bacteria > Planctomycetota > Phycisphaerae > Phycisphaerales > UBA1924 > CAYMJK01. The sequence continues at coordinate 15,913 of JBICIE010000285.1, forward strand.
GACCCGTCCATCCAGTACACGATCCTGCAGAGGTTTCGCCGGGCCCAGATCACGATCAGCACCGTCGGCGTGTTTCCGCACTCGCCGGGCGATCTCAATTCGCTCCAGCGGATCGCCCGGGACACCGGCGGCAACTTCTACCCGGTGACCAACCAGGGCCAGCTCGGCAACATCGTGCAGATCTTCATCAAGGAAGCGCAGACAGTGAAGCGCCCGCTGATCTGGGAGGGCGAGCCGTTCGCGCCGGCGCTGAATCCGGGCTTTGCCGAGACGATGGGGGGCATCCGCTCCACGCCGCGCATCAGCGGGTACGTGGTCGCCGGCGAGCGCGAGGGGCTGAACCTGGTCACGATCCGGGGCAAGGAGAACGACCCGGTCATGGCCCAGTGGCAGTACGGCCTCGGGCGCGTGGTCACGTACACCAGCGACGCGGCGCCGAAGTGGAACGCCGAGTGGATGGGCTGGGGCTCGTACAACGCCTTCTGGGAGCAGCACGTGCGCTGGGCCATGCGCCCCAGCGGCAACGCCAATGTGCGCGTGGTGACGCAGAACGAGGGCGACAGGACGCGGGTGATCGTGGAGGCGACCGATCCGCAGGGGCGCCGGCTCAACTTCGCCAGCTTCGGCGGGCGGGTGGCGACCCCGGACGGCGAAGGCGCCGAGGTGGTGCTCAAGCAGACCGGACCGGGCCGCTACGAGGGCGGCTTCGAGAGCGGCGACCCCGGCTCGTACGTGCTCAACCTCAAGTACAAGGCGCCGAATCCCGATGGCGGCGAGCCGCTGGAGGGCTCGACCCAGGCGGCGGTCAATCGCCCCTTTGCCGACGAGTTCCGGGCCACGCAGGACAACGCGGCCCTGCTGCGCCAGGTGGCCGAGATGACCGGCGGGCGGGTGCTGGAGGTCGACCCGGCCGCGCCCGGCGCCGACCTCTGGCTGCACGAGGGCGTGGACAAGCCGGTGTCGCGCCGGCCGATCTGGCTGGTGGCGGCGTTGATCGCGCTGGGGCTGTTCCTGATGGATGTGGCCATCCGGCGCGTGCGCATCGATGTGGTCGCCATCGCCGCCACCTTCATGGGGGCGCTGCAGGCTCGCACCGAGACGGCCGGAACCCAGATCGACGCCCTGCGGGCGGCCCGCCAGAGCGCCCGCGAGCGCCTGACCAGGTCTGATCCGCAGGCCGGCGCCGCCAAGCTGCGCGAGGCGATGCGCCAGGCGGACACGGCCAGGGTCAAATTCGAAGCCAGCGCCGAGGACCTGCGCCGCAAGACCTCGGCGACCGACATCCTTGGTGATGAGCCCGGCGCCGGCCCGGCGCCGACGAAATCCGAGCCGCAGAAAGCCGCGCAGGCAGAAGAGGAAGAAGGCATGAGCCGTCTGCTCAAGGCCAAGCGCCGCGCCCAAGAAGATTATAAGGACAAGCCTGACTCCTGATCCCGAACGTCAGAACCCTGAGATACGAATCGCTGGAGCCCGTACATGGCTGAAGAGCAATCCCAGACACCCGAGGCCGTCCGCGAGGACTGCGAGCAGTTCCGCCAGACCTTCAAGAAGCTGCGCGACGAGGTCGGCAAGATCGTCGTCGGGCACCAGGATGTGGTCGAGGCGGTACTGATCAGCCTGTTCGCTGGCGGCAACGTGCTGCTCGAGGGCGTGCCCGGGCTGGGCAAGACGCTGCTGGTGCGCACGCTGGCCCAGACCCTGACTTTGCCATTCAGCCGCATCCAGTTCACGCCCGACCTGATGCCGGCGGATGTCATCGGCACGCGGATCGTCATGGACGACCGGGAGACGGGGCGGCGCACCTTTGAGTTCCAGCGCGGGCCGATCTTCGCGCAGGTGATCCTCGCCGACGAGATCAACCGGGCCACGCCCAAGACGCAGAGCGCCCTGCTGGAGGCCATGCAGGAGCGCAGCGTCACGGTCGGCGGCGAGACCTACAAGCTCAATCTGCCGTTCATCGTGCTGGCGACGCAGAACCCCATCGAGCAGGAGGGCACCTACCCGCTGCCCGAGGCCCAGATGGACCGGTTCATCTTCAAGATCAACGTCGGGTACTCGCAGCTCGACGACCTGATGACCATTCTCGACCGCACCACCGGGCAGGCCGTGCCCGAATGCCAGCGCGTGCTGGACGGGCCCGGCATCCTCGCGGCCCAGCAGCTCGTCCGCGGCTGCATCGTGGCGCCGCACGTCAAGGAGTACGCGGCCCGGCTGGTGCTGGCGACGCACCCGGAAGGGCGGTACGTCGCCGGGGGCGCCTCCGGGCCGATCAACCGGTACGTGCGATGCGGCGCCTCGCCCCGCGCCGCCCAGGCGCTTCTGCTGGGCGGCAAGGTGCGCGCGCTCATCGATGGCAGATACCACGTCAGCTACAAGGACATCCGCGATGTGGCCAAGCTCTCGCTGCGCCACCGCCTGCTGCTGAACTTCGAGGCCGAGGCCGATCGCATCGACCCGGATGACATCGTCAAGCAGGTCATGGACCTGACGCCGACGCAGCCGGCGGGCGCCGCGGCGTGACGATCCGATGATGCGCCCCGCCACGTTCATGGTCGCGGCTTCGACAGCGCTGGGCGCCTGCGCCGCCCCCGGGCCGCTCTCGCCGCTGCAGTCCGATCAGACCCTGCGTGAGAACCTGGCCGCGAACTTCGAGCCGGGCATGACCGGCGACGAAGTCAAGCAGCGCCTCGCCGAACTCGAGGCGCCGACGAACTTCCACTGGTGGTACCCGGCGACCGACGAGCGCGGGCGGGTGCTGCTGGTGCGCCACTTCAAGGGCGGCTTCTGGGTCGAGTCCGGCCACGACTGGGTCAACTGGCTGGACATCTCCTTCGTCTTCGATGCCGATGACCGGCTCGTGCGCACCGCGACCTTCCGCGACGAGCTGCGCTACTACGACGGCGAGCCGGTCGGCGCCCCCCGCCGCGAGCCGATGCGCTGGATCCACCGCTATCCCTCTCCGCCCCCGCCGCCAAAGGATCCGCTGGAGGGGACATCATGAAGCAGGCAGAACGCAGAGGGCGCAGAGGGAGCGCAGAGGGCGCAGAGGAGGATGTTTGAAGGGGCCGATTGGCAAGCCGGTGGAACTGCCGGATGCGCTGAACGAACTGAGTCGGCGCATCATTGGTTGTGCCATGGCTGTCCATCGCGAACTCGGCTACGGCCTGCTGGAACGGATCTACGAAGATGCGCTCGCGTACGAGTTGACATCCAGCGGCCTGGCCGTGCAGCGACAGACGCCGATCATCGTCCGGTATCGAGACATCGAGATCGCGGGCCAACGTATCGATTTGCTGGTCGAGGGGCTAATCGTCATCGAAGTGAAGGCGGTCGAAGCAGTGGCTGATGCGCATCTCGCACAACTCGTCAGCTACATCCGGGCTGGACGCTACCCGCTCGGACTGCTCGTCAACTTTCATACACTCCGTCTCAAGGACAGCATCTACCGTCGTGTTAACTCCGACGCGCTGGAGCCAAGAACCCAACATCTCGACTCTGCGCCCTCTGCGCTCCCTCTGCGTTCTCTGCGTTCAAACTCCTGACCCATGCTCAAGACGACCGATCCAAAGCGACCGAAGACCATCGATGAGCTGCTGGATGCTGCGCTCATCGCCAAGGTGTCGCGCCTCGATTACGCATCGAAGAAGATCTTCGCCGGCAAGGTCCAGGGCGAGCGGCGCAGCAAGAAGCGGGGCGAGAGCGTCGAGTTTGCCGATCACCGGCCCTACGTCGTCGGCGATGACATCCGGCACATCGACTGGAACATCTACGGGCGGCTCGACCGGCTCTTTCTCAAGCTCTTCCTGGAGGAGGAGGACCTGTCGGTCCACATCATCCTCGACGCCTCCGGCTCCAGCGACTGCGGCACGCCCAACAAGTTCCTGTTCATGCAGCGGGCTGCGATGGCGCTGGGGTACATCGGGCTGGTCAACATGAACCGGGTTGGCGCCACGGCGATCGGCGACATCGGCGGCGAGGGCGGCGTGTTCAGCGCCATCCGCGATCTGCGCGGGCGGCGGCGCGTGCACGATCTGGGGCGGTGGGTGCTGAGCCTGGAGCCCGGCGGCACGGCCAGCTTCACCGAGGCGTGCAAGCGGATCGCGCTGGCCCGGCGCGGCAAGGGCGTGATGATCGTCCTCAGCGACTTTTTCATCAAGGAGGGCTACGAGCAGGGCCTGCGCCTGCTCAAGGGGCGCGGCTACGACGTCTTCTGCATCCAGACGCTCAGCCCGCAGGAGATCGAGCCCGACATCGCCGGCGACCTGCGCCTGCGCGACATCGAAGATGGCGACTTCGCCGAGGTCACGATCAGCGCCCCGCTGCTGAAGCGGTACAAGGCCAACCTTCGCGCCTACAACGACCACCTCCGCGACTTCTGCGCCCGGCGCGAGATCGGCCTGATCACCGTCAAGAGCGACACGCCCATCGACACGCTGATCATGGACTACCTGCGGCGACGGGGGGTGCTGAGATGAGAAATGGGCAAATGGCAAAGTGGCAAATGGCAAAGAAGACGGGGATCGCCCAGCGGCGTCCGTATTTGCCATTTGCTGATTTGCGATTTGCCATTTCGGCTTCATCGGAGATGAAGCCGTGACCTGGGGCGCCCCCCTCATCGCTGGCATCGCCGCGGCGATCGCCATTCCGTCGCTGCTGATCCTCTACTTCCTCAAGCTGCGCCGGCGCGATGTCGAGATCTCCAGCACGCTGCTGTGGAAGAAGGCGATCGAGGACCTCCAGGCCAACGCGCCCTTCCAGAAGCTCCGGCGCAACATCCTGCTGCTGCTCCAACTCCTCGTGCTGGCCGCGGCGATCTTCGCCATCGCCCAGCCGCAGCTTCTGGGGGCGCCGGTCCCCGGCTCGCGCCACGTGATTCTGCTCGATCGTTCCGCCTCCATGCGAGCCCTTGATGGCCTCAACGCCAACGAAGAGCCGGGCGCCACGCGCCTTGAGCAGGCCAGGCGGGAGGCCCTCGCGCTCATCGAGTCGCTGTCTGCGCCCAGCGCGCTGCCCTGGCGCCAGCAGAAGGCCGATGAGGCGATGGTCGTCGCCTTCGGGGCCTCCGGCGAGGTGCTCCAGCCTTTCACGACCGACAAGAGCCGCCTGCGGGCGGCGGTCGAATCGATCACGCCCACGGACGCTCCGAGCAGCATCACCGAGGCCATGCGCCTGGTGCGGGCCCAGGCGCCCTCGCGCAGCTTCGTCGATGACACCACCGGGCGCATCGTCGACCTGCCCCCCGGCTCGGTCGGCACGATCCACATCTTCTCAGACGGGCGCATCGAAGGCGCCGCCGAGGTCGACCTGCATCCGGATGACATCCTGCGCTACTACCGCACCGGCGCCCCCGAGACGCCCAACATCGCCATCACCGGCCTGCGGGCCGGGCGCGACCTCAAGGACCCCGACCAGCTCTCCATCTTCGTGGGCCTGCAGTCCACCGCTCGCCAGTCTCGCACGGTGGATGTCGAACTGCTCATCAACGGCGTCTCCACGGCTGTCCGCTCGGCGCTGCTCGACGCCGCCGAAATCCAGACCACCGTCACGGACGCCGACACCGTGGTCGAGACCCTGGCGCCGGCCACCGGCGGCGTGGTCTTCGAAACCCGCCGCCCCGAGGGCGCCTTCGTCACCGTCGCCCTGCGCCGGGCCGATGGCGCTGCCGAGCCGCTGGATGACCTGATCGTCGATGATGTCGCATGGATCGTTGCGCCGCCCGCCAAGCGGCTCGCCATCGCGCTGGTCATGCCGCCCGCCGGCAACCTGTTCCTGCGCGAGGCTGTCAGCGGGCTGCCCATCGCCAGCCTGCGCATCCTCACGCCCGATGAGTACGAGGCGCTGGCGGCCCGGGCCGAGACCGGCCAGTTCGACGTCATCATCTTCGACCGCTGGCTGCCGCAGGCGCCCGGCGGTCGAAGATGATGACGTCGAACTGG
>JBICIE010000286.1:0-6597 GCA_043101635.1 Phycisphaerales bacterium JB039
CCGACGAGCAGGCCGCCGGCGCCGCCGAAGCCGGAATCCCAGAGGATCTCCATCAGCGACGGGAGATTGATGGGTCGCTCGACGAGCGCCGTCAGCGCTGTGCCGACGGTGAGCGCGGCGCCGGTCATGACGGCCATGGAGATGAGCGTGCGCCGGTCGCGGATCTCGGCGAGCTGCCAGATGGCCACGCCGCAGCCGGTCAGGATGAGCACGAAGAAGACGACGCTCTGGGAGAGCGCGATGCAGACGAGGGCCGCGTGCAGGGCGCTGATGGCCAGCGCCATGCGCTGGTCATAGGCGATGACGAGGATGACGGCGACGAAGACGCTCGGCGCCACGCCGAAGAGGGTGAGCAGTCGCGGCTCGAGCACGGCGCCGACGCAGGCGATGGCCATGGTGGCGCCGAGCGTCAGCGCGATGCCGGCCATGCGGTGGGGATTGCGCCGGACGCGATCGTTGAACAGGGCCAGATACACGGCGCCGGCGAGCGTGATGGCAATGACGACGGCGAAGAGCCCGATGCGGTGCAGCCACAGCGTCCAGACGGGCGTGGCTTCGCGGAAGCGGTCGCGCTCCTCCATGAAGAGGGCGAACTGGGCCGCGGTCAGTTCCTCGCCGCGCGTGTAGATCGGCTTGTTCTGCGGCTCTTCGCGGAAGACGGGCTCGACGGAGGCGGCGGCCTCGGCCTGCTTCTCGGCGGTGGCGGTCTCGTCGAGGCGGAACAGCGGGACGACGGGGTCGGGCATGAGGCGCGCGATGATGACTTTGCGCAGTTGCTCGGGCGCCTGGGCGTTGCGGGCCAGGATGAGCAGATCGACCTCGACGTGCTCGCGGGCCTGGCCGACGTTGATCAGGGGGCTGGCGCCGGTGGTCTTGGCCAGCGTCTCGACGCCGCCTTCGTGGCGGACTTCGATGGTCTTGCGGAAGGTCTGCGAGGCTTCGACCTGGGCGGCGTCGCGCGGGGCCATGGGGTGGCGGCGCAGCTCGGTGGCCAGACGCCCGATGGTGTCGCGCCACTGGTCGGCGCCGGGGGCGCCGGGGGCGTAGCGCTTCAGGGCTTCGAGGCGCTCGGGATCGAGGGAGAACTTCTGCTGAATCTCCGGGGCGATGGTCTCGATCGATTCGGCCTCGGCGACCACGCTGGGCAGGCTGCGCAGCTCGTCGATGGCGGTCTTGAGGGCGGGCAGTTCGATGTAGACGCGCGGCGCCTGGCCGCGGGCCAGCTCCCGGGCGTCGTTGGTGGCGGCCTCATCCAGGGCCTTGAAGGGCACGCGGACGACGCGCGTCTCGGTCATCACCCGTCCGACGGCGATCAGCGGCTGCTCGCGGGCCCAGGTGGCGACCGCCGCGGCGAAGATGGCAAACAGCGCGCACGTCAGCGCGGCGTAGCCGAACACCGGCGAGCGCATCGCCGCCCGCAGCAGCGCGGCCGGATGCGTGCGCTGGCGGCGCAGCGAGGTCCGGCGTCCGCTCGGGCGGACGGTGGCCGGGCGAGCCCTGGCTGCGGGCTTGGGGGGGTCTTTCGGCATGCCTACTCCGCGGCCTGTTCCCGAACGCCGTAGGCCTCGACGATCCGCTGCACCAGATCATGGCGCACGACATCGGCGCGGTCCAGCGCCACGATCGCCACGCCCCTGACCCGGGCCAGCCGCCGGGCGGCGTCGATCAGGCCGCTGGCGGCGGGGTCGGGCAGGTCGATCTGGGTCGGGTCGCCGGTGACGATCATCTTCGATCCGTGCCCCATGCGGGTGAGGAACATCTGCATCTGCCCAGCGGTCGTGTTCTGGCCCTCATCGAGGATCACGACGCTGGCGTTGAGCGTCCGCCCGCGCATGTACGCCAGCGGGGCGATCTCCACCACATCGTTGGCGATGAACCGCTGGATGGTCGCGTAGTCCAGCATGTCGTGCAGGGCGTCCAGCAGGGGGCGCAGGTAGGGGTTGACCTTGGCCTGCAGGTCGCCGGGGAGGAAACCCAGCTTCTCACCGGCCTCGATGGCCGGTCGCACCAGCACCAGCTTGCGGACCCGGCCGGTGCGCATCAGGTGGACGGCCGCGGCCACGGCCAGATAGGTCTTGCCGGTGCCGGCGGGGCCGCTGCCGATGACCAGGTCGTGGGTGCGGATGGCCTCGATGTAGGTTTCCTGGTTGGGCGTGCGGGGGCGGATGAGCCTGCCGGCGGCGTAGACGGCCATCTGGCCTTCCCACCAGGCGCCGCCGACCGGGCCGACGGCGGCCGGGCCCTCGGGCAGGCGGCCGGATTCCTCGGCGATGAGCTGGAGGACCTCCTCGCGGGACAGGGCGCCGCCGGAGGCGCCGATGCGCTCCAGCGTGCGCCGGGCGGCCTCGACCGAGCGCGAGGGGCCATCGAGGCTCACCTAGCCCTCGCGGGCGGCGATGGAGACGCCCAGGGCCTCACGGAGCATCTTGAGGTTGCGGTCGCCGACGCCCCGCAGCGCGACGGCATCGGGCCCGGCGGGGACTGGCACGTGAACCTGCACGAGTAGCGGAGACTCCGGCAGCCGGCCCGGCTCGCCCGACGCGGGCGCTGCGGGCCAGCGCGGCCAAGGCGTATGGTAGATCGGCCGGCCGGTCCGGTGGGAGCGTGATGCAAATGCGGATTCTGCTTCTGGTTACAGCGCTGCTGGCGGGCGGGGGCGCCGGGGGCGTGGGGGTCGTGGGGATCGTGGGGTGCGCCTCGGGGCCGGCCGATTCGCCGCGGCAGGCGGGCAGCGCGGCGGGCGGGCAGGCCTCGGGGGACTGGGACGATGTGCCGGCGGCGATCTGGACCGCCGCGGGCCAGAGCGAACTGGCGGTGGAGCAGATCCGCCCGGGGCCGGACCGGCTGGAGGCGACGCTGCGGACCGTGCGCAGCGAGCCGGTGACGGTCACCGCGCTGCGCGGGGAGGGCGGGGCCATCGAACTGGAGGCGAAGTGGGGGCGCTTCGGCGACGGGCGCCAGCAGGCCGCAGCGCTGGTGGAGCGCATCGGGCGCAGGCTGGGGCAGCTCGAGGGCCGGGCGTGGGCGCCGGTTCGGTAGGGGCGCTGCGGAGGGCGGCGGCCGCCGCGAGCATCCGGCAAGCCGGCGCCCGCGGGTTATCACCCGTCATGCAGCAGTTTTTGTGGCCATAAACATCGTTGCGATGGCCATCAAGATCGCTGCGATGGCCATCGAAACCGCCTCTGCGCCCGCCGGGACCGCCTCGAAGGCCCGTGCGAGGGCCCGGGCGGGCGCGGGCGCCGCCTCGACCCGCGCTGCCCGGTACTCGGACCCTCGCGCGCAGCGCCGAAACGCTGCCTACTTCGGCCGCTTGGCGTACTCATCCGTGTAGATGGCGTAGTCGACAAAGTCGACCTTGAAGTCGCGGTTCATGTCCACGCGCCGGCTGCCGAGGGCGTAGTACTCGTTGAACAGGTACAGGTCCTTGTCATCGATGACGCCGTCGCCGGTCAGCTCGGCGTTGTTGCAGCCGAGATCGTGCTCGACGAGCCACGCGGCCCGCTCGTCGGTGGAGGCCGTCTCCCCGCCGGGATCGTGCACCAGCACGTGCAGCGACCAGAAGCCGCAGCCGACCGGGTCGGCCTGCATGTCGGTGAAGTCGGCCCATGTCTCGTGGTCGGAGTCGTACCAGGCGCTCGGCCCCGGCTGCACAGGATCGTCGTCTGCGACGCTGGTGTAGGAGTTGTTCAACTGCGCCCGGCGCAGCTGCGGCCAGGTGCTCGAGTCCGAGTAGATGTACTCGATGTACGCGACGCCCTGCGGCGTGACGCCGATGACCGGGTGGTAGGCGTCGCCCGACTCCGGGAACCGGCCCGTCTGCAGCACCGCCGGCGCCCAGTCGTCGCTCTGGTAGTCATCGAGGTCGGGATCGATCACGTACCACTGCACCAGGAACTGACCGAGCGCTGCAGGAGGCGTCCCGCCATCCGACTCGTGTATCTGCTGCACCGCGAAGATGGTCGGGGCGTAGTTCGGATCGTACACGAGCACGGCGGATGAGAAGAAGTTGCTGACGCCCGCCGCCGGCCCCCAACCTGATTCTGGCGTCACTGGGGTGCCGCTGGTCGTGAAGAACTCATACCCCTCGTCGAGTTCCGGGTCGGCGATGGCGCCGCTGGCGTTCTTCGGCAGCCGGTATTCCCAATCGCCCTCGTCCTGGTACAGGACACTGAGGCGGATCTCATCCCGCTCCCCGAACTCCGGGACGTTGCTGAGGAAGAACTGTGCATTGTCGAACTCGTCGAAGGGCTCCTGCACGGCGTAGTGCTGCGTCGAAGTGTCGGCGGGGACGTGGAGGACTCCATACAGGATGCTGAAAGTGCTCTCGTCCGGCCGGTCGCCATCCAGGAGGGAGTCGCCGGCATTTGAGAGCGGGATGATGATGAACGCCTCGGATGAGGTGCCGGAGTCCTGGTACTTCGTCGAGGTCGCGATGTACACGAACTGGTCGTCGATCGCCATCGTCGGCAGGTCCACAATCGTGATGAACCGAAGATCCGGGTCGATTGATTCATCCGCAAGGTCGAAGTGCGGTCCGGTGGCGCCCGGTTGGGCATTTGTGAAGATGTACCAGTCGTTGGTCGAGAAGCTGTCCGGCGTCTCGTCGTGCGACACCGCGAGGTGCAGCACGGAGATCAGGTTGTCGTCCTTCTGTTCGCTGCAGATCATCCACAGCCGGCCGTTGATCGGATCGTACTCGACGCGCGGATCGAACAGGATGCCCTCTTCGGTATCCACGCGTTTGAACGGGAACCCGCTCTCCGAGGCGTGCCACTCCTCGATCAGCGAGCCGGCGCGCGTGTAGAGCGTGACGTACTGGTTGGATGTCGTGACGACGCGCGCGGTGCTGGCGGCCAGCCCGGCGTCCACCGGCCGCGAATCGATCGGGAACCCGACGGGATAGTCTTCGTTCACGACGAAGGCGACCTTCTTGACCTGGGCGTGGGCAGCGCCCGACGATGCGGCGATCGCGCACGCGGCGATCAGGAGGCGAGGCAGCATGGGTCTCTCCTTTTTCCCGCCCGCGATCTCCTGCGCCGGCGGGATGTTCCGCATTTTTGGAAGGGTCGTCCGATCTGTCGCCCCGGCGCTTGCAATCGGCGCGGCAATAGGGGATAATTCCCTGAAGCGCCCGACGCGCCGTGCGAACGGAGTGCGAACGATGAAAACTACCTTCCTTGTAGCGCTGCTGGCGGGTTCGTGCGCCACCTCGCTGTGCCCCGGTGAGTGCCCCCCGCAGCATCTGATACCGCCAAAGCCGTGGGCCTACGGGAGTTTCGGCCGCTCCATTTCCATGGACGGTCCCTCCCTGGTTGTCGGTGACAGGATGGATGCCGAAATGTGTCCGACAACGCCCGACTGCGCGAGCGGCGCAGCGCACATCTACACCTTCGACGCGGGCGCAGCGGCGTGGACGCTGCTGGAGACGATCAGACCGGCGTTCCTCGACTGGGGCTACGGCTTTGGTGACCCCGTGATGATCAACGGCGATCGGCTGATCGCCGGGGCGCCGGGCGCGATGGTCGGCTCCGTGCGCGGCGGCGCCGCGTACGTCTTCGATCGTGAAGGCGACACGTGGCACGAGTCGGGGCGCATCGTGCCGGTCGAGCCGAGGTCACTGGGGCATTTCGGCGAGAGCGTTGCGATCGACGGCGCCTTCGCCGTGGTTGGCCGCCCACAGGGCGAGGAAGCGTTCGTGTACGTGGAGGCGGCGGGAGGGGGCTGGAGGTTCAGCGAACGGCTTGCGGGGGCGGCCGACATGGGTTATGCCCTGGCGCTCAGCGCGGACTGGCTGTTCGTCGGCGCGCCGGGCCACCTGCTGGGCGGCGCTGTGTTCGTCTACCGGCGCGGGCCCGGGGGCGAACTCACGTTCGTACAGAAGCTGACGCCGCGCGACGCCGCCGTCGGACCGCGATTCGGCCAAGCGATCGCGGTCGATGGCGCAACGCTGGCGGTCGGTGGGCCGAGTTCCGACCGGCAGTTCGTCGCACAGGGCGCAGTGTACATCTTCGAGTTGGTAGACGGCCAGTGGGCGCTGCGCTCCGAGGTGACGCACGACAATCCGCTCGATGACGATGCGCTTGGCTCGGCCGTTGCGTTGTCGGGCGAAACGCTCGTCGCCGGCGCGCCGCGGCACCGCGGACTCTGGCCCGACTCCATCGGCGCCGCGTACGTCTTCACGCGCCGGGGCGATGGATCGTGGGCCCAGGCCGCGGAACTGGCGCACGGTTCACCCGCGACGGGACCATACGGAAGCGCTGTAGCAGTGCGGAGTCGGTGGGCTGTCGTCGGTTCACGCGGGGAGGCGACCGCCGGACCCAACGGCGGCGCCGCCTACATCTTCGACCTCGCCTGCATCCTCTGCCGCGTCGATCTCGATGGCGATGGCGCGCTGACCCTCTTCGACTTCCTCACCTTCTTCAACCTCTTCGCCGCCGGCGACCTCGCCGCGGATTTCGATGGCGATGGCGAACTGACGCTGTTCGACTTCCTGGCGTTTCAGGATGAGTTCGCGGCGGGGTGCGGCTAGGAAATGGCACATGGCAAAGCGGCAAATGGCAAATCAAAAGTGGCAAAGGGCAAAGCGGCATATGGCAA
>JBICIE010000287.1:0-2819 GCA_043101635.1 Phycisphaerales bacterium JB039
GCCCGTTGACTCCGCACAGGCGAGACGCCTGTGCCACCAGAACCCTACAGAATCCGCTCCCCCAGCCACGCCGCGACCTGATCCAGCCCGATGCGCTTCTGCTGCTGCGTGTCGCGATGGCGCACCGTCACGGTCTGATCGCTCAGCGTGTCCGAGTCGATCGTGAAGCAGTACGGGCACCCCGCCTCATCCATGCGGGCGTAGCGCTTGCCGATGTTCTGCTTCGGGTCGTACTCGATCATGCCGAGCCGGCCGAACTTGCCGATGATCTCGCCGTGCAGCTTCTCGGCGACCTCGGGCATGCCATCCTTGTTCACCAGCGGGTAGATGGCCGCCTTGATCGGCGCCATGCGCGGGTCGAACTTCATGAACACCTTGCTCGGGCGCGTCTCATCCGGTGTGAACGCTTCGCACAAGAGCGCCAGCACGCCGCGGGTCAGGCCCGCCGCCGGCTCCACCACGTGCGGCAGGAAGCGCTCGTTGCGTTCCTGGTCGAAGTAGCTCAGCTTCTGCCCGCTCTCGGCCTCGTGGCGCGTCAGGTCGTAGTTGGACCGGTGTGCCACGCCCTCCAGTTCCCCGAAGCCCGGGTGCGTGAACGGCCAGCGGTACTCGATGTCCCACGTCCCGTGCCCGCTCTTGGCGTAGTGAGCAAGCTCATCGGTCTCGTGCTGACGAAGCTCGAGGTTCTCAGCGCTCAGCCCCACGCTCTTCCACCACGCGACACGCTGGTCCTTCCAGAACTCCAGCCACTCGCCCGCCTCCGACTCGTGGCAGAACCACTCCATCTCCATCTGCTCGAACTCGCGGGAACGGAAGATGTAGTTCCGCGGCGTGACTTCATTGCGAAACGCCTTGCCGACCTGCGCGATCCCGAACGGCACCCGCACCCGCATCGTGTCGCAGACGTTCTTAAAGTTCGTGAAGATGCCCTGTGCGGTCTCCGGGCGCAGATAGACCTTGTGTTCGTCATCCTGCACGAGGCCAGCCCATGACTCGAACATGAGCTTGAACGGAGTCGGCTCGCCAAGGGCGCCACCACACTTCGGACACGGCTCCTGGAGGCCCGTCGCATGAAGCTGCTCGGTCGCCAGATATCGCGTGATCTCCATCATGTCTGGAGGCGCATCTGGCTGTCCCTCCACGCGCTGCGCCAGCCATGAGAGAGTCACTTCCGGATTGCGAACAAGCGCGAGATTTGGGGCCAGTCGCTTGCCCTTGCCGCGGGCCCAGTGGAGGAGCTTAGGGCTATCGATCCTGCCAGTGACAGGCTCAAACTCCTGAACCAGCGAATCGAACCATGGTGACCATTGCGCGAGCGTTTCCCAGAGCTGATCAGCCCGGACAAAGTGGCCGCAGCCAGGACACTTGCGCATTGGATCGGCGAAGCTGCCAAGATGCCCGCTCGCCTCCCACACCTTCGGATTCTGAATGATCGCCGAGTCCAGTCCCACCATCTGCACCGGCCGCCCGCCCGGCCCCTTCGGCGGGCACAGCACCATCGCCCGCCACCAGTCGTCGGCCAGGTTCTTCTTCAGCAGCGCCCCCAGCGGCCCGTAATCCCAGAAGCCGTTGAGCCCGCCGTAGATCTCGCTGGCGGGATAGATGAACCCCCGCCGCTTGCAGAGGCTGACGAGGTCTTCCATCGACTTGGGCCGGGTCTCGGACATGGCGCTTCCTGAGCTTGTGCGGAGTCTGGCCCCGATGGTAGGGGGCGCCGGCCCCGGCGCTCGCCGCTCCGAAAGCGTCCCGCGTCCGCCTTAGTGCTTCGCCAGGCTCTGGTACAACATCAGCGCGTTGCCATCCGGGTCGTAGAACGTCGCCAGCTTCACCATCTCCGGGATCACCTGCGTCGCCCCGTCGAAGCGGACATCCCGCGCCTCCAGCTTCGCCCTCGCCGCGTCGATGTCCTTGACCCCGAACGTCGGCACCGGCCCGGCGCCAACCTGCGGCTTCTCCACCTGCGACAGGCCCACGTTCACGCCCTTGACCTCGGTGGCCAGCTCGCACCAGCCCATGTCATCCAGCTTGTACAGCAGGTTGAACCCGAGGGTCTCCTGGTACCACTTCGCGGCCTTCTCGAGGCTCTTCACCTGCATCGAGAGCGTCAGTCCACCGTCGTAGTTGAGGTCCGAGGCCATGGTTGCGTCTCCGTGGGAGGTGGGTCGCCGGCCCGCGCCGGGCTGGCTTGCGGCAACGAATATAGCAGCTATACTTTCTGTGTCAAGGCCCCGCCATGAACCGTCCCGACCGCCTCGCCCTGCTCTTCCACCGCCGCTGGACCGTTCCCGTCCTCGCCGAACTGCACCGCGCCCGCGGCGCCAAGTTCATCACCCTCACCACCCGCCTGGAGGCCAGCCCCGGCGCCGTCCGCGCTGCCCTCGACCACCTCCAGGACCTCGGCTGGGTCGCCCCCAACCCCGGCTACGGCCACCCGCTGCGCCCCGAGTACATCCTCACGCCCGATGGCGAGCGCATTGCCGAGCCCTGCGACGCCCTCGACCGCGCCCTCGTCGGCCTCGACCTCCGCCCCATCGGCCTGCGCAAATGGTCCATGCCCACGCTGGATGTGCTCCGGGCCGGCTCGGCCCGCTTCTCTGAGGTTCGAGCCGCGCTCACCGGCATCACCGACCGGGCCCTCTCCATGGCCCTCGGCGACCTGCTGGCCTCGCAACTCGCGGCACGATCGCTCGTCGACGGCGCTCCCCCCAGCGCGCGCTACGGCCCGACCGGCCGCTCCGCCCGCCTCTGCTCCATCCTGGCCGAGCTCTGAGCGGCCGCCTCGATGCCTCGATGCCGCGTGCCTTGGGTACCCCCCCACT
>JBICIE010000288.1:0-13520 GCA_043101635.1 Phycisphaerales bacterium JB039
GTGTGCTCTTCCGATCTTCCAGAGCAGCGCGGTTTGCGCCAGCGCAACGGGGGCGCCGGCGGCGATGGCCACGGCGGCCGCGGCGGCGTGTCGCCTTCTCTCAGATACTCCCTTACCCATTTTGAGTCCCCTTTCGAGTGAATCGGCTCTCATCCCTGCGCGCAGCGATACCGCCATCGCGCCAATGCTCATTCGGGGGAACGCAGTCGTGGTGTCGGGCTCCTGGCGCGCCAGTGCGCCGGAGAGCCGATACGTGACGGACCCAGTCTACCACGATGGAGCGACAGTGCAAGGGGTTGCCCGCGAATGCTATCCGACGATGAACCCACGCCCGGAGCGCAGCAGTTCGGCGATCTCGAGGGCTGGCGGCGCAGGATCCCGCTCGGCGCCGACGTCCTCGGCGCCATCGCGGCAGCCGCCGTCATCGGCGTCACAAACTGGCGCAGCGCGCAGCCGGGGCAGGTCGACACTCCGTGCCGACACTTTCGGGTTTCACCCCCACGCCGTGGCATCGCGGGCGCGTGGAGCGCGCCGCTGCGCGGCCGGTGGGCGGCAGGTGGGCGGCGGGTGGGCGGAAGTCAGCCCGCCCCCTACTTGCCCACTTCGCGCAGCAACGCCATCGTCACCTGCGTCCCGTACAGCGGATAGTCGATCCGGCACCGCCAGCCGCGGAAGCGGCCGGTGTCCAGCTTCAGCGATTCCAGCACCCGCCCGACAAGCTCGGCGTAGCGCGGCACATCCATCGAGCGCACCCGCGCAAGGCCGAGCCCCAACGGCTCGACCGTCTCCAGCATGTCCAGCCGGTCGACATCGCGCGACGGGTCGTTCACATCCGCCACGCCCTCCAGCGCCGTGTCATACAGCAGAAGCTCCGGCCCGCCGCGGGCTTCGGTCTCGGGGTACAGGTCCTCGTGCACCAGCAGATCGAACTGCAGCGCCCGCGCGCACGGCGTTGACTCGGCAAAGAAGTAGCTGCGCCGCTCCGAGTCCGGCGCCCGGTACCGCGGCAGCTCCGCCCGGTTCACCTCCGCCAGTACAAGGTCGGCGCTTGAGCCGGGCCCGAAGCCGCCATCCTCCAGCGCATAGTGCACGACATCGCCCGCCTGCTGCGCGCGCATGCGCGGCGTCGGCGTCGAGCAGAACGGCGCCAGCATCAGGCTCTCCGGCGCCTCGATGGCGCCCCCGTCCAGCGCCATCGGCCGACGCCCGCCCTCGGCGGGGGCGACCTTGCGCGTCGTCAGCACCACCGGCGCGCCCGGGCGCAGGCGCTGCAAGCCGATCAGCCCGTTGATCCACGCGATATCCACGCGCAACGGATCCGCCGCCGGGCTCAGGATCGCCGTCGCCAGGATCGTGCGCGCCTCGGCCCCCTTGAGCTGGCTGAGCGCCTTGAACGCCGCCTGCTTACGGCGCAGCTCGAACTCCCGCCTTGCCTCCGGCGCCCACGCGCTCAGGATGGCGTCCAGCAGGCTGCGGTCGCCCAGCCGGTCGCGGATCAGCGCCTCGTACGCCGCGATCGCCCCGGTCGCCTCGATCACCGCCTCGGCGCTGGCGCCCTTGCGCCCCGCCGCCCGCACCAGCCGGCGAAGCGGATCCGGCCCCGGCATCGCGTGCAGGGCCCCGATCGGGTCCCCGCTGCGGGTCGCCTTCAGCACGCGGCTGGTCAGCACCTTGTCGACCCCGAGCTGGCGGGCCAGGGCCTGGGGCCCGGGCGAGGCGGCCGCGAACGGGCTCAGGACGGCCTGGATCGACCGCAGCAGGTCATCGCCGGTGGCCACGATCTGGGCCTCCAAGGCGTCGGCGTCGCCGTTGAGCGGGGTTCGGGCTGCGTCTGGGGCGGTGGTCATGGGCGTCTCAGCCCATCATAGCGGGGAAGCGAGCCCAAAACCCGGTTTCCTGATAGTTTCTGGGAAACATTCTTGAAACCGCTCGCCGCCCCGGGGAGAATAGTCCTCCATAGTCCGCCGGATCCTCCCTGCGGGTTCGGCCCGGCTCGCTCCGAGGGGGAGCGACGGCCACCCCCGGCGGACCGGGATGAACCAAGACCAACCAAGGAGAACGCTCGTGAACAAAGCCCCCACTGCCGCACTCGCCGCACTGCTGTGCGCCGGCGCCGCAACCGCCCAGACCGTCATCAACGCCGAGGACTTCGAAGGCGGAACCGGCGGCGGCTGGCTCTGCAACGGCCAGGAGATGATCTTCCCCGATCCCGTGGAGCCCAGCAACAACTACATCGGCGTGCCCTACGCCGACTTCTGGGGCATTACGCTGCGCTACGAGACGCCGGGTCCGGTCACCGGCGACCTCACGCGTCACGGCGGGCCGCTGACCTTCGCCGTCGATGTCCAGGTCTTCCGGCTCGACAACTTCTTCGGCGATCCGCTCGACCCGGGCGCCTTCCCGCTCGTGCTCGAGTTCGTGGACTATCCCGAGCCGGGCACATCCGATCCCATCGCCAGCGTGTATCACATCGGACCCGGCCTGCCGCAGCAGTTCTCCGGGTGGGAGCGCTTCGTCTACGACGTTCCGGATCCGATGCAGAGCGACCTGCCGGCCGGCTGGGGCGGTACGGGCGATGAGGATCCGGTGACGTTCGAGCCGCGCCTGCCCAAGGGGCGCACGTGGCGCAACGTGCTCGAGAACGTCGACGAGGTGCGCTTCACGACCTTCGTCCCCGGTTTCTTCTACACGTCCAACTTCTGGGAGATGGGCTTCGACAACGTGCTGGTGACCGTTGACTCAGCCGGCTGCTACGCCGACTGCGACGGCAGCGGCGCACTCGACCTTTTCGACTTCCTCTGCTTCCAGAACGCCTTCGGCGCCGGCGAGCCCTACGCCGACTGCGACGGCAGCGGGGCGCTCGATCTGTTCGACTTCCTCTGCTTCCAGAACGAGTTCGCGGCCGGCTGTCCGTAACCGGCGTAAGCCCAGCCTTCGAGCCCGCACGGCCGACGACCGGGCGGCGAGATGATCACAGCGCACAGCGGCGGGTGGCGCCTGCTCCCCCTCGGGCCACCCGCCGCCGCTGCGCGCGCACCGGGGCGCCGGATAGGGGTGATTTCCCCGTATCGGACGCCCGCGCCCGCTGGGACAATCGAGGCGTTGATCGTTGCGGCGAAGACCGTGAAGCGCCCGGAGTTGCCGTCGCGCTGGCGTACGCGCGCGGGGCCGGCGCCCGCCTGAGATGTGCTGCGAGCGCCGCGCCGGAGTCGACGGGTCCCGCGAGCCTCCGCCGGGGAACCGCCTCGAACCTGGAGATCGAGCCATGCGCGCACACCACCTCGCCATTGCCGCGGCAGCGCTTGCCTGCCCGGCCCTCGCCGACGACATCTTCTTCAACGGCCGATGACGGGCATGCTCAACGGCATACCCATCGCCGCGGACATGATGGGCGTCGGGGACACCACAACAGGGTTCCTCTCGGTCGACATGGGCCCGATCCCGGATCCCGGTCTCGGGGGCTCGCTCGGCTGGTGCTTCGTCCACATCACGGTCAAGTGCGGCTCGGCCGCGGTGGAAACCGGCGGCGCCATCAACATGCTGACGCTGACCGATGGCAACTTCACGCGCGACCTCACCATCGAGTTCTTCGATGGCAGCGTGATGCGGGCCAAGCAGTCCAGCGCCCGCATGGGGCCCAGCGAGTTCTTCGTGACGAGCGACGTCAGCGGCGCCATTCCGCTGCTGCCGCCGGGCGCCCCCTTCCAGGCGCTCGACTACGCAGACCTGTACACGCAGCTCGATCCCGACACCGTCCATGTGCTGGCTGATCGGCTGTATCTGGCCGATCTCGATGGCGACGGGCTGCTGGACCCGGAGCCCTACCGGGTGACCGCGACCATCCTGATCGACTACGACGGCGCCGTGCAACTGCCGTTCGATCAGCGCCTCAAGGGCGAGGGGTTGCTGACCGGCTACGACCCCATCAGCGGCACGCGCAATTTCGCGCTCATCAACACGATGACGGCCGACTGCTATCCCGACTGCGATGGCAACGGGCTGCTGGACTTCTTCGACTTCCTGTGCTTCCAGAACGCCTTTGCGCTCGGCGACGCGTACGCCGACTGCGACGATACCGGCATGCTGGACTTCTTCGATTTCCTGTGCTTCCAGAACGCCTTCGCGATCGGGTGCCCGGGCTGAGGGCAGCGCGGCGGCGAAGCAGGCAACACACGCGGCGGGCGGCGCTGCGCCTCCGGCGCCGTCCGCCGGCGCTGTGCGTGGGTCGGGGCATTGCCCGAAATCGGGGAGACGGTCCCCGGAACCCGGGCAGCCTCATCCCGCATCGCTTTTTCCGGACCTTTGCGTGCATCCCCCCCGCGCTCTGTGGCATACTGCTTTTGGTTTGAGGTCGCCAGCGGGGGAATGCCGGCGGGCCCGCGCGCGATTCGTGGTAGACTGTCGGCGGAGACCTCCCCATGACGCAGGTAACCGGGATCGTGACGCTCCAGGAGGCGTGGAAGGCGCTGACGCTTGAGAACAGCCTGTTCGACACCACGGCCGCCTTGAGCACACCAGACGCCTACGCGCACGCGACCAGCGTGTTCACGGGCACGACCGGCTCCAGGGTCGTGATCACGGGCATCGACGAGTCGAACATCCTGTCGCTGAAGTTCTACGGCAAGGAGCCGACGACCGGCTCGGCGCCGTTCACGGGGCAGGCCGCGCTGTGGGGGATCTCCAAGCTGGAAGAGGGTGCGACCACAGAGTACATGGCGGACTACCTGTGCTCGCTGGCGCTGACGCTGGGCACGAAGGACCGGGCGTCAGGCAGCGCCATCATTCCGGCGAACATGAAGTTCGTCAAGGAGATCGCGGCGCTGGATGACACCTCGCTGTTTCCCGGGCTGCGGATCGTGGGCCAGAAGGACAACGCCGCGGCATCCATGGTGCTGGACGCGATGGGCTTCTGGGGGTACATCCTCGAGATGACGAATGTGAAGGTGGGCACCGCCGGCGCCGCGACCGACGAACTCGGCGCCCTGTACCGGCTCATCTGATAGAGAAGGAGGCGCTGTCATGAAGGGCATGACCGCATGCGCGTGCGCCGGCATGGCGATGAGCGCACAGGGGCAGGATCTGGTGGCGTACTCGGTGTCGGAGACGCGGGTGCTGGAGGACGCATGTCTGACGGCGGGCCTTGACTGCCTCATGTACCGCGACTTCGAGGACTTCCTTCCGGCTTTCGAAAGTCGCGACTGGCCGTTGGTGGTGATCGAGGTCTACTTCGACATCGGCCCGGACCGCAAGGCGCGGCTGCTGCCGGCGCTGGAGGCGCACCTGAATTGCGGCGGGCGCGTGCTGCTGGCCTACACGGAACTCGACACATGGCCGGAGTTGCAGGACTTGGTCGGGGTGCGCACCGAGGGCGACGTTCTGTTCGTCGTCGGCAGAGAGATCTGGTCGGTCGATCCGCCGCATCCGATCTGGGACCACTCGGTGTCATTCCCGATCCGCGCTCGCGGCGACTTCTGGGATGACCACGGTGATTTCCTGGATCCGTCTCTAGGTGGCTACGTGGTTGCGACATGGGATGATCCCGGCGGGAAGCCGGCCATGGCGATTACACGGAACGGGCGCGTCTTCGTGAACGGTTTTGACTTTGACGCTTTCGACAGCTTTGTAAACGGCGACGTCGTGAATCAACTGCTGTGGCTCCTCGACTGTCAAGCTGATCTGGATGCGGATGGGGCACTCACGCTGTTCGACTTCCTCACCTTCCAGAACCTGTTCGCTGCCGGCGATTTGGAAGCCGACTTCGCCTTCGATGGAACACTCGACCTGTTCGACTTCCTCGAGTTCCAGAGCCAGTTCGAGATCGGCTGTCTGTAGGAGACCACACCGATGAGCCTGTGGTTCGTCCGATCCAACTCCGAGGCGATGGCGGCGAGTGACGCCAGCGCCCTGGCGTCTTCTGGGTTGCCGATCTCGGTCACGTGCTGGGTGTACGTGGACGCCCAGCCCGGCGCCGGCGAGACGCACACCGTGTGGTGGTATGGCAAGGATGGCGCAAGCAAAGGAGGGCTGTGATGAACAGCGTGATCGCGTGTGCGTGCGCTGGCGCCGTCGCGCTGGCCGCGCCGGCGCAGGGGCAGGATCTGGTGGCGTACTCGGTGTCGGAGACGCGGGTGCTGGAGGACGCGTGCCTGACAGCGGGCCTGACGTGCTTCAGCACGACCGGCTTCGACCGGTTCATGCTCGAGTTCGACAGCCGCGAGTGGCCGCTGGTGGTGATCGAGGCGTACTTCGACCTCCAGCCGGAGCGCAAGGCCCGGCTGCTGCCCGCGCTGGAGGCGCACCTGGGCCGCGGCGGGCGGCTGCTGCTGGCGTACACGGAACTGGATTCGTGGCCGGAATTGCAGGAGCTTGTGGGGGTCGGAACATTCGGCGATATCACATCGGTCCAGGACATCTGGTCCGTGGATCCGCCTCACCCGATCTGGGATCATCCGGTCGGCTTCCCCATCCTCGGCGGCATGGACTTCTGGGACGACAATGGCGATCTACTGAGCGTCGCGCCGGGCGGCTACGTGCTTGCCACATGGTTCTTTGCCGGTGGCCCCCCGGCGATGGCGATCACGCGAGGCGGACAGGTTGTCGTCAATGGCTTTGACTTCGACGCGTTCGACGGCTTCGTCAACGGCAACGTCAAGAATCAACTCCTCTGGCTGCTCGACTGCCAGGCCGATCTCGACGACGACGACGCCCTGACGCTGTTCGATTTTCTCGCCTTCCAGAATCTCTTCGCGGCCGGCGACCTCAAGGCGGACTTCGCCTTCGACGGCCGGCTTGACCTCTTCGACTTCCTTGAGTTCCAGAATCAGTTTGACATCGGCTGCCCGTAGGAGCGCCCACATGAGCTTGTGGTTCGTCCGGTCCAGTTCAGAGGCCATCGCGGCCAGCCACGCCAGCGCACTGGCGCCGGCTGGCCTACCCATCTCGGTCACCTGCTGGGTGTACGTGGACGCCCAGCCGGGCGCTGGCGAGACCCACACAGTCTGGTGGTACGGCAGGGATGGGTCCGCCAGCCAGCTCATCAAGCTCACGTTCCAGACCGATGGGCAGACCGTTTCCTGTGCTTCCAGAACGCCTTCGCGATCGGGTGCCCGGGCTGACGGGCAGCGCGGCGGCGAAGCGGGCAACACACGCGGCGGGCGGCGCTGCGCCTCCGGCCGTCCGCCGGCGCTGTGCGCAGCCCACACCGTGCGCGTCCGACGCGCGCACCCATTGCCCGTTATGACTCTGAACGGGTTGGGGCGGGGCTGGCTGCCACGAAATCGGCTGCATGGCTGGAAAAACGGGTCCCGAAGCCGGCAGATCGGGCAGCCGGGCCCGCTTGGGTGTGGTAGATTGTGGCGAGGGAGCAGCCATGCCCACGCGTAGGACGCCTTCCGCGATGCGCATGAGCAGAGGGGCGGCGCGGCGCTGGGTGGCTACGCGGTGGCGATCGCTCCGGTCTGGGCGCAGCGCGGGCGAGCGACGGCGGGGGCAGGCGAGGCGCTCTGGCGCTTGTTCTGATTCTCGGAAGGAGGGTGACATGAGGCGATTGGGGCTGATCGGCGCGGCGGCGGCGGCGGCGCTGGCGCTGGGGGCGCCGGGGGCGCGGGCGCAGTCGGTGCTGGGGCTGGAGGAGCCGGGGGCGGTGTTCACGGACTTCCGGCTGGGCGTCAACCAGGTGGCCGAGGAGATCGTGACCAAGACGCACCCGATCGACTTCATCCGCGAGATGCGCGGGCGGCGCTGGGACATGATCTACGTGCTGCACTACCACCCGATCGACGCCATCTACCAGGCGGATGTGCTGGAGGAGTTGCGCAAGCACCTGGATGCCGGCGGGACGCTGAGCGTGACGTACACGCCGCTGGACGAGTGGCCGGAGTTTCAGGCGCTGCTGGGCGTGGCGTCGGCGGTGGATCCGGCGGCGCCGGAGTTCATCTTCCCGACGGATCCTCGTCACCCGACATGGCTTGAGACCCCGTTCCTGGCCGTCGACCCGCCGACGTGGTGGCCGGACTTTGGCGACGTGCTGACGCCGGCGCCAGGAGGTCGCGCAATCGGCGAGTACGAACTGAGCGGTGATCCGGCGATGCTCGAGACGCGCAATGGCGCCGTACTCGTGAATGGGCTTGACTGGGACGATGCGGGGGCGGCTGCCGTTCTCATGGGACGTGATCAGACCTATTACCTGACCGGGTGTCTGCCTGACTTCGATGACAACGGCAGTCTCGACCTCTTTGACTTCCTGGCATACCAGAACGCCTTCGCGATGGGAGATCGTCGAGCCGACCTGAACAAGGACGGTTTTCTCAGCCTCTTCGACTTTCTCATCTTCCAGAACGCGTTCGAACTTGGCTGCCGCCCACAGTAGGGAGAAGCTCGGATGAGCGTGATCATCGGTGAGAAGCCCGATCAAGCGGCTCGGCAGAGCGCACTTCAGGCCAATGACAACACGGAACTGGCCGCGACCACGCCCTTCAGCGTGTCGCTGTGGGTGTACTTCGACCAACAGCCGGGGACCAGCGAGACGCACACCATCTTCTGGTACGGCGATACCGACTCGCAGAGCAACTACCTGGTGCTGGAGGCGACGAAGAACGCGCTCGGCGGCATCGACATCGAGGCCCGGCTCCACGGTTCGTCGGGCTCGGTGAGCGCCACCAAGACGCAACTGACGACCGCGACGTGGTACATGCTGACGGTCAACGTCGAGGCTGGCGGCGCCAGTCACACGATCACGCTGTATGTCAATGACACCCAGGCGGACTCCAATTTCGCTGCCATCGGCAGCGTGACGCCGGCCAACTACGACCAGTTCCTGCTCGGCGTTGCCGATGGCGAAGCCAACTTCGGGCGCTTCCGCGCCGAGCACGTCGTGATCTGGGCGAAAAACGGCGACGATGAGCCGCTGACGGCAAGCGAGATTGAGACACTGTACGACGAGCGGCTGGCGCCGTTTGATGCGGGCGATTCGAGCGGGATCAGCAGAGCGCCTGGCACGGCATGCTGGATGCTCGTTGGGCGCTGACCCGACCTCGAAGGGGTCGTCGTGACGCAAGCACGCGCGGCGCCTCATCCAACCAGCGAATGCAACGGGGACCCCTGTCGGGGTCCCTGCTTCAATCCGGCGCCTCTTCCGGGGGCGGCGTCCGCCGGTGGTATGAACGGTCGGCCCTTCGGGCCGCGGATGAAGGCGAGGTGGGATGTCCCCCTCCGTGCCTCCGTGCCTACGTGCCTACGTGCCTCCGTGCCTTCCGGCTGCTCCCCACACCTCCAGCAAACGGCGACCACGACAAGAAGCTTTCCAACGACATCGCCTACGAAGCGAGCCTGAAGCTGCTGGACTGGGTCCACTGGATGCCGCAGGAGACGCGGGCCCGGGTCTCGCGGGTGAGCCGGCTGGGGCGGCGCCGCCAAGCCCCACCCGACAGGCCCGATATTTCAGTTGACACGCCCGCCCCGGGTGTGGTACGCTCCGGGTGTTGATGGTCCCGCCTGCGGGCGGGCGAAGATGGGAAGTGTGGTGAGATTCCACCGCGGACGCGCCGCCGTAATGGGCCGCTAGCCGCGAATCCCCGCCGGAAACTCCGGCGAGCGAGCCACTGCCTGAGGCGAGACTCAGGTGGGAAGGCCGGATTCGCGGGCCCTGAGCCGGAAGACCTGCCATCAGCCGTGTTCGTCGCGCCCCTCGCGATTCAGGGCGCCGGCGAGTGGGCTCGCTTCCGTCCCCTGCGGCCCGCCCCCCGGCAACAACCCCGCGAGAGGCCCTTCCGCAGTGGGGACCGCTCCGCGCGATACCGGAGCGAACGGCCGCGAGTCTGTGCGCGGCAGGAGCGGGCAGTTTGGAGAACCTGAGGAGAGTCGCCGCGGCAGCGGCAGTGGGAGCGATCGGCGCCAGCGCCCTGGCGGGCGATCCCTGGGCCAACCGCGTGGTGGAGTACGTCGAGGGCGCGGGTGTTCCCCCCGGCTACAACGACCCGGCAACCGCGATCGGCTCGCCCGAGCGTTTCACCGGCGAGGGCGCGTTCCCGAGCGTCGTCAGCCCCTTCGGCGGGCCGTACGGGGCCGATGAGATCGTCACCATCGGCGAGGGCGGGCGCCTGGTCGTGGCCTTCGATGAGCCGGTGCGCAACGACCCGCTGAACCCCTTCGGCGTGGACCTGCTGATCTTCGGCAACAGCTTCTACGCCTACGAAACCGGCGGCCTCGCCGGACCGGCGTCCACCGAGGGCGGCATCATCGAAGTCAGCCCCGATGGGATGAACTGGACGCTGATCGACGGCGTCGAGGCTGATGGGGTGTATCCCACGCTCGGGTATCTCGACATCACCGATCCGTTCCAGACGACGCCGGGCTCCGTGCTCAGCGACTTCACGCGCCCCGTCGATCCCTCCTTCGACGCCACCGGCCTGAGCCTGAGCGAGATCATCGCCGGCTACGACGGATCCGGCGGCGGCGCGGGCATCGACATCGGGCTGTTCGGACTGGATGCAATCAGCTTCGTGCGGATCACGAACCCTGCCGGCTCGGGCCTGACGCCGGAGATTGACGCGT
This sequence comes from Phycisphaerales bacterium JB039, assembly GCA_043101635.1. Classification (GTDB taxonomy): domain Bacteria; phylum Planctomycetota; class Phycisphaerae; order Phycisphaerales; family UBA1924; genus CAYMJK01. The sequence goes on from JBICIE010000288.1 coordinate 10,552, forward strand.
TTGCCGATGTCGCCCCCGTCCCGGCGCCGGCAACGGTGGTGGCCCTCCTCGGCGCCGGGGCTTTCTGCACGCGCAGGTGGCGTGCACCAAGCAGATGAGAGAGGGAGCCTCGCCCCGCGGGCTGACAAGGTCCGCGCGGGTGATTCAGGACAGCGCCGGCGCCGCCGGCAAGAAGGAGATGATGGCAGTGCATGGGCAGGTTCGAGCATGGGCGGCAGCGGGCGCGTTCGGCGCCAGCGCCTGCTGCGCGCTCGGGCAGAGTGGATGGCCGACGCTGGCGCGCGGGCCGGCGCGCATCGCGCTGACCGATCAGGCGCCGACATCGCTGGCCCAGCCGGCGTGGATCTTCCGCGACACTGCCTTCGGCGCGTTCACACCCATCGGGCTCTCCGGCGTCGTCACCGGGGAGGGTCTGGTCTTTGCGGTCGGCGAACTCAGCGGCGCAAGTGTCGCGGTCGCCATTGAGCAGGCCACCGGCGAACTCGTCTGGGTGCGCGAAGTTCCCGAGCCCGTCTTCGATTCGTGGTCCACGCCCGCCTACGACGAAGCGACCGGCGCGCTGTACATCGGCGCCGGGACCGAACTGGTGGCGCTGCGGGCCGACTCCGGCGACCGCACGTGGATCACCTCCCTCGGCGGCGAGATCGTCAACGGCTCGCCGGTGATCACCAGCGACCTCGGCGCCGCCGACCGCGCCTTTGTCGTCGATTCCAGCGGGTTCGGCGGCGGCGGGCGCCTGCACTGCGTGAACATTGATCCATTCCACATGGCGGAGAACCCGTTTGTTCCGGGTGAAGTCGTGTGGAGCTTCGACCTCGGGCAGACCTCGGGCTCGACGCCGGCTTACGCGGACGGCGTCGTGTACGTCGCCACCGCCGGCGACGACTCGGGGCGCCCGCCGGGCCTCCTCTTCGCACTTCCGGCCGGGGTTCCGGCGTCGCCAGCCCCCCTCTGGGTGACGCCGAACCCCGCGCCGGAGGGTTTTTATGGCGGCCTGTGCGTCGATGAATCCGGCGCCGAGCCGGCGATCTACGCCGCCAGCTACGCCTTCTTCGGCGGCATCAACGCCGGGAACCTCGTCAAGGTGCGCGCCGCCGATGGCGCTGTGCGATGGTCGGTCCCCTGCAACCGCACGGCCTCCATCCCCGTGCCCCTGGGTGACGGGCGGATCGCGCTGTCTGCCGGCCTGCGCGGCTTCGGCAGCGTCCCCAGCGTGCAGCTCTTCCGCGATGAGGGAAGCAAAGCCCGCCTGCTCTGGGACAGCGCCCTGTGGACCTGGAAGGACGCCGATCGCGACGGCCAGCTCGATCCCGGCGAGTTCATGGAGATGGGCGGCTGGACGCACCAGCCCGCCGCGGCCAAACTCGACACCCGGACGCTGCTGATCGCCGGCACGATCGGCGCCGGCTTCTTCGACCCGTACGACACGCTGCGCATCGTCGATCTGCGCTTCGCCCCCGGGCACCCGAATTTCATCGTCGGCGAAGCGCCGGCGGGCGGATCGAGCTGCGCGATCGACGGCGGCAGCGTCTTCTCGATCGGGCCGGGCGGCGTGGCCGCCTTCATCTCAGCGGCGCCGCCCTGCTACGCCGACTGCGACCGCTCCGGCGTGCTGGACATCTTTGACGTGCTGTGTTTCCAGTCGCTGTTCAGCGCCGGCAACCGCGCTGCCGACTGCGACGACTCCGGCACACTGGATCTGTTCGACTTCCTCTGCTTCCAGGTCGCCTTTGACATGGGGTGTCCGTAACCGATGCGCGGCGCGCGCACAATCAAGCCAGCGTTCACGCTCATCGAGCTTCTGGTCGTGATCGCGATCATCGCGATCCTCTTCGGGCTGATCGCGCCACAGCTGGCGGGGGCCCGCAGCTCTGCACGACAGGTGGCGTGCTCGAGCAACCTCCGCCAGCTCGCGATCGCCTGGACCATGTACGCCGACGCCCACGCGGGGCGTGTCATGCCGCTGGCCTACTTCGAGCAGCGCGACATCGGCGCCGGCGACCGCGTCTTCTGGTGGGGCGCCGATGGCAGCGTGACCGGGCGCATCGACCACAACCGCGGCTTCATCGCCCCCTACCTCGATGACGCCCTGCACGAGCGCAGCGTCTACGAATGTCCCGCCGAGCCCTGGGGCAACTACCGGACCCAGACCCGCACCGGCGAGATCACCAGCACCTACGGCTACAACGGGTACTACCTCTCGCCGGTCAAGACGCCGGGCTGGCACCTCGAGATCGGGTCACAGCTCTGGAAGCGCATGAGCGTAATCGAAGATCCGTCATCGCTGTTCATCTTCGCCGACACGCTGCTGCCCGGCCGCCCGCCCTCCAACAACGCCCTGCTCGACCCGCCCATGCTCTTCACCGGCTCGCGCTGGAAGCCGAACCGTTCCCCCACCACCGCCTTCCGCCACTTCGAAAACCAGACATCGGGCGTCGTCATCACCGCCCGGGCCGACGCCTCGGTCCAGGCCGTGCGCTCCCGGGCCGACTGGCTGATCGAGTCCTCCCGGCGCATCGGCTCGGTCGGGACCGCCAACGACCCGCACTATGTTCCCGACTGGGAGCGCTGGAAGTAGCTCTTGGGCAGGCCCCCACTCCGTGGGGAGACTACCGCGCCTGCCGGTCCTCCGATCGCCCCGCCTCACGCCGGCCCCATCCGAACTCTCCCCCTACGCTTGTTCCCACATGGCCGTCACGCGCTGCATCTGTCACGACATCACCTTCGCCGAGTTGCTCGAGCTGCGCGACCGCACTGGCGCGAGTTTCGAGGAGTTGACCGAGATGACCGGCGCCGGTACGAGCTGCGGCATGTGCCGCGAGTACATCCGCACCGCCCTGCGCACCGGGCGCACCTCCCTGCCCCTGCTGAGCAACAAGGAGCTCCGCGAACTCGCCGACCAGGAGTGCGCCGGGTAGGGACCGCGGGGGCGCAAGCTCCCCGGGGCCCTCCCGGTCCTGCGCGCGGCG
>JBICIE010000289.1:0-3842 GCA_043101635.1 Phycisphaerales bacterium JB039
TGGTGGAGCAGGTTCTCCGTGACCTGCTCGAGCCGGGCGGGATACAGGTAGGCCGCGGGACGGGTGACAGTGAGCGTCGGGACGAAGTTGTTGATGAGGTCGACCTCGTAGGCCTTCGGCTCGCCCTTGATGCGCTGGCCATCATCGTCGCGCGACTCTTCGTAGCCGAGCACGGTGACTTTCTTGTCGAAGGCCTCGGCCCGGACGCGCAGCGGGATTTCATCTGATGCGCTGGCCTCGGCGGTCCGCGTGTCGGCGGCCTCGATCAGCTCGGCGATGCGCTTGCGGTGCTCGGCGGAATAGTGCAGGATGGAGCGGCAGAACTCCAGCGTGCCGAGGACGCGGTCCTCGAAGCTGGCGTAGGCGTAGGCCTCCGAGAGAATGGCCAGGCGGTTGCGCACGCCGCGGTAGGGCGTGCCGTAGCGCGGCGTTGCGGGGTAGGTGGTCCACTTCGTGTGGTCGTCGGCGAAGTTGCCGTAGAAGAAGGTCTTGTAGTTTGTGCGCTCATCGAGATCCGCGGTGATGGCGGGCAGCATGGTGTCCCGCACGAACTCGATGATCTGCTGGTCGCCGGCGGGGTGCTTCGGGCCCTGGTAGGTAATGGTGTACTGGTGCAGCGAGCCGTTGGTGGTGTGGGTGTCCACGATCACGGCCGGATCCCACTGGTTCATGAAGCGGACGAAGCCGCGGGTCTCGGGCGCCTCGAGTTTGACCCAGTCGCGATTGAGATCGAAGCCCTGGGCGTTGGGGCGCACCCCCATCTCCTCGGGGCCGACCTGGCCGGGACGGTTGTCGGGGCCGAACTTCTCGTTGCCGTCGGGGTTGTAATTCGGGGCCACCGCGACGATGAGGTTCTGCAGGAGGTCTCGCTCATCCCCGAGGGCAAGCTCGCGGGCGAGCATGAGCAGGGCTTCCTTGCCGCAGACCTCGCCGGCGTGGATGTTGCCAAAGAGGAGCACGACGAGTTTCTTGCTCTTGCGGGCCTCCTCCGGCGTGGCCACTGGCGGGTCGGCGATGATCGCCAGCGGGATCGACCGCCCCTCGTTGGTCGTTCCGAGCGAATCGAGCCGGACCAGGTCGCTCGCCGCGGCAAGCTCATCGAGGAACGCCACGACCTGCTCGTGGGAGGCGGTGCGCTCGTATCCGCTGGCCTCGGCGACGGTCAGAGGGCCCGGTTGAGCGGGCGCGGCGGCCTCCTGGGCGCGCAGGGCGAGAGGAACGAGCGCAGTCAGCGCAGCCGCCAGATACCTCGTCAGCATGGCCTTTCTCCGGTCCGGGATCGGATCATCCTACCGGATCGGCGGGTCGGCCGCGACGCTTGGGGCCCGAAGGTCCGATTATGCGAAAAAGGCCGCCGGCAGACGGGCCGCCTGGCGCTCAGCGCCGCTTCGGGCTCACGGGCTGGCGCCGGCAAAGCGGCGCCGGTCGGCCCCCGCGCCCGCGTCGGATCGGGCGGCGCGTCGCCCGGACAGCCGGGGCGTCGCGATGGCATGCGGCGCTCCGCATCCGGGCATCCTGCCGAAGCGGACCGACGCGCCGATCGCGGCCCCGGACCGCTGAACGGCGCCGTGACGCTTCCGCGTGGCTGCTCAGCGGCGACTGGGCGCGCCCAGCCGGGCGACCTGCAGTTCCACCCGCTTGATCTCGCGCAGGATCGCGTTCTTCTGCAGTTCCATCCAGAACCAGATCTTCATCAGGCCCACCGACGTGATGCAGAAGAGCAGCGCCATGCCCCAGAGGATCATCTGGCGGGTCTCCTCGGCCTGCAGGAAGCGCACCAGCGCAAGGACACTCAGTGCGAACAGCGCCACCGCGATCACCCACCCGAAAAGGTTCAACCAGCGCAGCCGGCCGCGGAACAGATCACCCATCAACTCACGGATGCCCGGCTCGGCGAGCAGTTCATCCGCATCCTGTCCCTCCGCCTGCAGCGCAGCGCGGATCCTGTCATCGATGTTCGACATTGTTCATCCTTTCGATCGTCTGGCGCAGTTCCCTGCGGGCGTGGTGCAGTCGGCTCTTCACAGTCCCGGGCGGGATCTGAAAGATCAGAGAAATCAGCGAGACACTGGCGCCATCGAGGTAGAGCAGCGCCAGCATGGCGCGCCGGTCGCCCGGCAAGGCGCGCAGGGCCTGGCGCAGCTGCGCGATTTCGTCGGCGCGACTGTCCGGCGCCGCCTCGCTCTGGCGGCCCAGTTCGGTGGCGGCGCGCACGAGGCGGCGCTCCCGCTGGCGCCCGGCGGTCCAGTCCGCAGCGCGGCGCGTCACGATCCGGTAGGCCCATGGCCCGAACCGGGCCGGATCGTCCAGCCGGCGCAGGCCGCGGACGATGCCGACCCAGGCTTCCTGGGTGACGTCCGCCGCGCCGGCAGAATCGCCGGTCAGCAGCCGCGCGTGGCGGAGCAGGCGGCCGTGCCATCGGCCGACCAGTTCACCCAGGGCTTCACGGTCCTGCCCCTGGGCCCGCAGGACCAGCAGTTCGTCCTCGATTGCCTGGACTGGGTCCACCGGGCGCCCTCCCGGGATAGGGTCGGCCGTGCCGGGGGGCGGTTCAGCAAATCTGCGCGCAGCGCGTGCAGTTTCCTCTGGCGCCGGGCGGGCCGGTCCGGTATGCTGATGCCCGCTGGCCCGGCTTGTCCGCCGGGCCGAGGGAAATCCGGGGCCGTGGGGGTTCCACAATGAGCAGGTCGTGCGTGCGGGTCGCGTCGTGGGTGGCCGGTATGTCGTCGATGATGGCGTGGGCGTCGGTGGCGTCCGGCCAGGTCGTCTACGAGGATGTCGGCGGGGCGGCCGGGATGGGCCAGTACCGCCCGGCGATGGGCATGAGCGCCGGAATCGCGGCGGCGGATTTCGACGATGACGGGGACATCGATGTGTACGTGCCGACGATCGCCGGGGCGCCCGACCAGGTCTACCGGAATCGGGGGGACGGGCGCTTCGACGAGGTCGGCGCCTCGCTCGGGCTGGCGTCGCCGGGCAACAACCGGGCCGGGCTGTGGATCGACTACGACGGCGACGGACGGCTCGACCTGCTGACGCTGCGCGACTGCCACCGGATCGACGGGTGCGCCGATGAGACGAGCCTCCGCCTGTACCGCCAGAACGAATCCGGCGGCTTCGATGACGTCACCGCCGGCGCCGGGCTGCTGCTGGCGCTCAGTCCGCCCCACCTGCAGAAGCACGCCGGTGGCCTCGCCGCGGGCGATCTCAATGGCGACGGCTGGCTGGACATCTGGGTGGCCATGTGGCGCGGGATGAGCCACATCCTGATCAACAACGGGGACGGCACGTTCCGCGACGCCACCGCCGGCAGCGGCGTGGACATCCTCAAGGCCTACTGGCAGCCGATCCTGACCGATATCAATGGCGACGGCCTGACCGACGCCTGGGCCAACGTCGATTTCGATCCCAACCACCTGTGGATCAACAACGGCGATGAGACCTTCCGCGATCTCGCTCCTGCCGCGGGCTGCGCCACGAAGTACAACGAGATGGGCGCGGCCATGGGCGACTACGACAACGACGGCGACTTCGACTTCTACGCGTCGAACATCTTCCAGTATTCGGCCATCCCGGATTCCCACAGTGTGCTGTACCGCAACGACTCGACGCCCGGCTCGATCCGGATGACCGAGGTCGGGTTCGACGCCGGCGTTGCCGACACCGGCTGGGGCTGGGGGGCGACCTTCCTGGACGCCGACAACGACGGCCTGCTCGACCTTGCGGTCACCAACGGGTTCTTCGGATCGGAGCCCCGCTTTGCCGTCGATCCGTCGCGGCTGTACCTGAACCGCGGCGACGGAACCTTCGAGGACCGGGCCGCGGCGTGCGGTTTCGACGAC
>JBICIE010000290.1:0-2677 GCA_043101635.1 Phycisphaerales bacterium JB039
GGTCGCACAGCCCTGAGACCCCCACCTCTCCCCGGCCCTCTCCGCCCCCGGGGGGCGGAGAGGGGGGGACCCGCGCAGCGGGAGGGTGAGGTGGGGAGAGGCGGATGAACTCGACGCGCCGCCTCTCCCCACCTCACCCTCCCGCTGCGCGGGTCCCCCCCTCTCCGCCCCCCGGGGGCGGAGAGGGCCGGGGGGAGGTGGGGGTCTCAGGGCTGTGCGACCGTATGGTTCGCCGGCTTCGACACGAGCTGAGGCGCATGAGTAGGAAGTCCGAGAGGAAACAGAGTGAGCTGAATTGGGTGGATGCTCGGTCTCCATCGCGCTGTTCGCCAGGGCCGCCTGTTGCACAGCCATTCGTGTCGAAGACCTCGCTGGCTGCACTCACCCGAAAACCTCGTCGAAGGTCTCCTTCAGCGCCACGTCGACGTCCGCCATCGTCACCGGCAGGCCGAGGTCGGCGAGGGAGGTGACGCCGTGCTCGGAGATGCCGCAGGGCACGATGCCGGCGTAGTGGGTCAGGTCGGGATCGACGTTGAGCGCGATGCCGTGATAGGTCACCCAGCGGCGCACGCGCACGCCGATGGCGGCGATCTTGGCTTCGCCGGCGCCGCGTGCGACCCAGATGCCGACGCGGCCGTCGCGGCGTTCGCCCTTGACGTTGAAGCGGGCCAGCGCGCGGATGATCCAGTCTTCCAGGTCCTGCACGTAGCGCCGGACGTCGCCGCCGCGCCGCTTGAGGTCGAGCATGACGTAGGCGACGCGCTGGCCGGGGCCGTGATAGGTGAACTGCCCGCCGCGACCAGTGCGATAGACCGGGAAGCGGCCGGGCTCGATCAGGTCCTCGTCGCGCGCCGAGGTGCCGGCGGTGTAGAGCGGCGGATGCTCCAAGAGCCAGACCAGCTCCGGCGCGCCCGCGGCGCGGATCGCCGCGACGCGCTCCTCCATGGCGGCCACCGCCTCGGGGTAGGCGACCGGCGCATCGTCGATGCGCCACTCGCGGGTGGGGGCGTCGGGAAGGGCGGCTTGCGGTTGCGTCATGACGAAAAACAAACAGGTTTTGACACGGATGAACACAGATGAACACGGATAACAACAAAAAGGATTCTGTTCGAACAAACATATCAGGACTGTGGTGCGATCGCTGCCCCGTGCCGCTTCACTGCATTACAGTTTGTGTTCATCCGTGTTCATCTGTGTCAAATCCAGTTTGTTTCCTTGTTATTGCCGGGCGGGCGAAGCCCGAGCGCTTCGCGCTCCCGGCAATCCATCAAGCAGCGGCAACACCCCCTGGATGCCCGGGTCAAGCCCGGGCATGACAAGAGAGTGAATCCTGATCCTGGCGAAGTGCCCCGTGCGGCGCCTTGCGCGGGGCGCGGGGGTCTGCTAAGTCCCGCAAAGACGAGGGTAAGCCTGGGGTAAGGCCACGCGATGCAGTCATTGCGGATCTGATTGACCGCGCTCCTTGGGCGCCGGCCCGAACGCCTTACGAGAATGGCGCGGCCGGGATGCCCTCGGGACTGCCGTCCGCCAACCCGGGCCCGTGGCCGAACGCCGCGGGCCTTTCTTGTGCGGCCTTTTGGCCAGGGCGCACGCCGACCGGGCTTGCCATCACGTTGCAAAGAGTCGTTTGCTAGCAAATCAGCGGCCCCGAAGCCGCACCACGCAACCGAAAGACGTTGCGACTGACTGGAGGGGAGAAGCGTCGATGGCGAAGGACCTGAGCGAGGCCGCGCTCGCGTATCACCGCCGGCCGAAGCCCGGCAAGCTGGAGATCGCGGCGACCAAGCCCCTCGGCAACCAGCACGACCTGGCGCTGGCCTATTCGCCGGGCGTGGCCGCGGCCTGCCAGGCGATCGCCGCCGACCCGGCCGAGGCCTTCAACCTGACGGCGCGCGGCAACCTGGTGGCCGTGGTCTCGAACGGCACGGCGGTGCTCGGGCTCGGCAACATCGGGCCCCTGGCCGGCAAGCCGGTCATGGAAGGCAAGGCGGTGCTGTTCAAGAAGTTCGCCGGCATCGACGTGTTCGACATCGAGCTGGCCGAGACCGACGTCGACAAGCTGGTCGACGTCGTGGCCGCGCTGGAGCCGACCTTCGGCGGCATCAACCTGGAGGACATCAAGGCGCCGGAGTGCTTCCAGGTCGAGGGCCGGCTGCGCGAGCGCATGAAGATTCCGGTGTTCCACGACGACCAGCACGGCACGGCGATCATCGTCGGCGCGGCGGTGCTGAACGGGCTGCGCCTGGTCGGCAAGGAGATCGGCCAGGTCAAGATCGTCACCTCGGGCGCCGGTGCGGCGGCGCTCGCCTGCCTCGACCTGCTGCTCTCGATGGGCGCGCAGCAGCAGAACATCTGGGTCACCGACATCGCCGGCGTGGTGCATCACGAGCGCGAAGAGCTGATGGACGAGTGGAAGGCGCGCCACGCCCAGGTGACCGACGCGCGCACGCTGGCCGAGGTGATCGAGGGCGCCGACGTGTTCCTCGGCCTGTCGGCGGGCGGCGTGCTCAAGCCCGCGATGGTCAAAGAGATGGCCGAGCAGCCGCTGATCCTGGCGCTGGCCAACCCGGTGCCGGAGATCTGGCCGGAGGAGGCCAAGAAGGCGCGTTCCGACGCCATCATCGCCACCGGGCGCTCGGACTATCCGAACCAGGTCAACAACGTGCTCTGCTTTCCC
>JBICIE010000291.1:0-2643 GCA_043101635.1 Phycisphaerales bacterium JB039
CGTCTGCGTCATCGGCCCGTCGGGCTGCGGCAAGACCACGCTGCTCAACATCGTGGCCGGGCTCGACCGAGCGTTCGATGGAGGCTTGACCCTGCCCAGCGTGCCCGGACGCGCCGAGCCGGTCGTCGGCTACGTCTTTCAGAGCCCGCGCCTTTTGCCGTGGCGCACGGTAAAGCAGAACGTCGAGCTGCCGTTGAGCCCGGAGCAGGCGGCCAGCGGCATCGCCGACGAACTTCTCGAGGCGGCCGGGCTGGGCGCGTTCCGCGACGCCTATCCGCAGCGCCTGTCGCTCGGCATGAGCCGGCGCGTGGCTCTGGTCCGCGCCTTCGCCGTGCAGCCCGACCTCATGCTGCTGGACGAGCCTTTCGTGTCGCTCGACGAGCCGACGGCACAGCGCCTGCGCGTGCTGCTGCTCGAGATGTGGCAGGCGCGACCGACCACGGTGCTGTTCGTATCGCACAATCTGCGCGAGGCGCTCTTTCTGGCCGACCGCCTGGTGCTGCTGTCGGCCTCGCCCGGCCATGTGCTGCTGGAACAGCCGGTCGAGCTGGCGCGCGACGCGCGCGACAACGGCGCCATCGAGGCGCTGCGCGCCGAATTGATCGCGCGGCGGCCGGCGCAGTTCGAGGGCCTGTGAGAGCGGAGGAGAGCCGCGCCGCGCAGCGCCGGCTAGTCGTCGCGGTCGCGGTCGGTGATCTGAAACAAGGTGTCGAGCTCGAAGTCGTAGCGCTGTCCATCCGCGCAGATCGCATCCTCGACCTCGTACTCGTTGTCGTCGATGTCGAACTCGTAGCGGCCGCCTTCGCAGCCTTCCGCCGCCAAGACCTGCTCGATCGCCGCCCGCTCTTCAGACGTCACCGGACGATCGTCGTCGGCCTGGGCCGGCTGGACGAGCAGCACGGCGCCCAATGCCAGAAACAGCATGCGCATCGTTAGGACCTTTCTTACGAGAGGGGCGCCGCCGGGGTTGATCTCGCCGGACGGTCCGGCGCGGGGCCTGCGCCGATCTTTCATCCCAAAACGGCACGCGTCATGTGGGTCGCGGCGGTCTCGGTTGCAAGAAGCCGGGCTCAGCAATCCCACAGGCTGCGGCGCGGGTCGACGCCGGCTTCGCAATAGTCGTCGGCAGTCTCTTCGGGCAGGGCTTCGGCCGCCATGGCCATGACTTCGCCCGGCGTGCAGGCATTGACGACGCTCCGGTCGTCGTGGTCGATCTTGCAGCGGCTCACGCCTTCCTTGACCAGCTCGGCATCGCCGTTGTAGCGGCCGTAGATGATGTAGTGCCGGCCGACGGTGTGATGGAAATTGCGGTCGGCCGCGGGCGCCAGACACCAGTCGACGTGCGCCGTCACGCGCGATTTGTAGCAGGTCGAGTAGGCGGGCAGGGGATCGAGGTCTGTCCGCATGCAGCCGGCGACAATGGTGCCGAGTGCGGCCACGCCCAACCATGTCAGGCCCGGAACGGATCTCCGCATCGCTCTTCCCCCGCGTTCGGCAGTCCAATGGGACCGCCAAACTACAAAACCGCCGGCGCGCTGGGCCAGCGCTTTGTCGCGGGGGGAGGGCCGGGGAGCGGTGCCGGGCTAGCGCGCGTTGTCGAGGGCGAAGGGGTAGCCGCCCGCCAGATCGTGCGCCAGCTTGCACTGGGCGGGATTTCCCGAGACCTTGCATTGGGACTCGCTGGCCAGCTTCGGCTGAATGCCCTGCTGCGGTGCGCCCGCACAGGCGGCGAGCAGCAGCGCCAGGGCGCTGGTTGCGGCAAGCGTTCGGTAACGGTTGTTCATGACATCCTCGTGTGTGATCCGAGCTTTGCCCGAATCTACGCACGGCGCCGGCCGATAGTTGCACACGATGGTTCAAGAGCGCGTGACGGGCGCTCCGGCGCGTCGCGGCGTTGCGGCGGATTTCGGGCCCGGCTATGCTTGACCCCACGCAGCCAAGAGAGTACATCACGGCGGCCCGAATCCTGCGGGATTCGGCGGCGGATGCCCTCGTTGGGGGTGTAGCTCAGTTTGGTTAGAGCGCTGGCCTGTCACGCCAGAGGCCGCGGGTTCAAGTCCCGTCACTCCCGCCATCCTTTCAAATAGATAGCGAGTTGTGCTGAGAGCGAGCCCGAGCTGCGCTCAGCGGGCCATGGCGCCGGTGCCGGCGGGCAGCTTGAGCGGCCGCCATTGCGCCAGGTCCGGGCGGTAGCCGGCCAGGTCCGCGTACTGGTTGAACTCGAGGACGTTGCCTTCGGGGTCGCGGGCAAAGGCGATGAAGAAGCCGGGGCGTATTTCGACCGGCTCGCCGCCGTCCAGCAGCTCCACGCCCTTGGCCTTCAGGTCCCGCAGCAGGGCCTCGAGGTCCTCGACGATGAAGGTGAGGTAGAAGGCGTGCTCGCGCATCATGACCCCGCCGCCCTTGGGATCGGTCGGAGGCACGGCGGCGCGCGGCGCCCTGGGTTCGACGAACTTGATGCGCTCGCCGCCTGTGGTCTGCAGCCGGCAGACGCGGTAGCCGGCGCGCGCCAAGGGCACCGTCTTGGCGACGGCGCTCGGCACCTCGACCAGATCGAACAGCGTGCAGCCCAGGACACCGCAGTAGAAGTCGATCATCCGGTCCATGTCGGCGCAGGACAGGGCGATCTCCAAGGGCGCGGCC
>JBICIE010000292.1:0-4184 GCA_043101635.1 Phycisphaerales bacterium JB039
GCGCAAAGGCGTTCTGAAACTCCAGGAAGTCAAAGACATCAAGCAGACCGTCGCGATTGAAGTCGGCGAGGCACTGCGGCGCCTGATGCTCGAAGGCCCCGAGATCCACCGCGGGCGCAGGGCCGGTCCCGGTGTCGGGACGCCACGGATCATCAACGAATCGGGGGGCCCCGAGGAGATCCGGGTCAAACAGCGGGCTGATTCGTGTCCGGTCCCCCGCGTCGATGCACGCCGAGTACGCGGCAAGCCGAAAGTCGTCCGCCGCGGGATCCACGAAGAGCGGATCGGCGTCGATGACCCCGACGCCGCCGAAGCCGCCCTGAATGCAGCTGTAGCTGACCGATGGCGCCGGCGTCAGTGCGATCCAGATCTGATCAGGCGCGTTCTCCCACAGCACGCAGTTGGCAATCGTCGCCGTGCTGCGATCCGTTGAGATCGCGCCGCCGCCGATGCTCGCCTCATTGCGCACGAACGTGCAGTTCACGATCAGCGGACTGTTCTGCTGATTCAGAAAGAGCGCGCCACCGGCGCCGGCCCGGTTCCGGTCGAACAGGCAATTGGCGACCGTGACGACTGTTGCCGCGTTCTTGATGACAACGGCGCCGCCATTGTCAGCCGACGACACGTTCCCGACGAACCGGCATCGGTCGACCGTCACATTGCTGCCGCCCTCCAGTTGTGCGGCGCCGCCCAGATGTACCGCTGTGTTGCTGATGAAGTCAACGCCATCGATCGTCACGTCGGAGCCGAACACCTCCAGCCCGCCGGCGTCGTCCATGGACAGATTGGTTGCAAAGACGCCGCCGGTGAGATGAACCGCCGATCCGCCGATGTACACACCGCCGCTGCCGCCGTCCGCCCTGTTGAGACGGATGGCGCAGTCGCGAACACGCACGTCCGAGGCGATGATGGCGACGCCGGCCCCGTTGTCGGGGCCGGGGAATGTCGCGTTCCCGCTGCGGATCGTCAGTCCATCAAGCTCGATCGCAGCCAACTGTGACGCGATCTCGACAACGCGAAAGCTGTTCTCGTCGTAGCGAACGAACCCGGGCTGGTCGTTGCGAAGGAGGTCGCCCGACAGTTCCGTCTCGAACAATGCCGGATCACGGTCGTCCGGGTCGCCACCCCCGGCCAGGCCGCGGTACCCCCCGCGCATGGAGAGCCCGGCGCCGGTCGTCTCGATCTGGAACCTCGCGAACTGATCGCCCGGCGTGATGGCCCCGGCGCTGTCCCAGTCCGGCGAGTAGATGCCCCCGGCGATCCGAATCTCCTGAACGGCGGGATCGAGTCTGGCTGCGGCGAGGGCGTCCTGGAGGTACGGAAACGCTTCGTCCCAGCTTGTTCCGGTTCCGCCGAAGAGCGCGTCATCGTCAACGTACAGCGTCTGTCCGTTGGCGGATACCGCGGCCGCGGCCGCAACGAGGGCAGTCAGACTCCGCAGCGCGCCCCACATACCGCCTCCCGTTGCTCGATTGCGCGAGTCTACATAGTTTGATCAAACCCTGCAACCGCGGCATTTCATTTTTGCAGTTTGTTAGCATGCGGGCTCTTCTTCGAGTTGCAAGGCTGTCTATTTGCGGCACGATCCTGATAGACTGTGGCCGAGCAGGCTGTCAGGAGCGGGATCATGAGAGGCACGCCGCTGTACATCGCCGTTGCGCACCTCGCGGCGCTGGCTTCGGCCGGGTGGTCGCAATGCCCTCTCGACGCCCTGGCGGGCTCTGCGGCGTCAACCGGCGATGGGATGGGGCTGGCGGTTCGCTTCGACGGGGACCGTGCGGTCGTCGGCGCGTACCTCGATGACCCGAGCGGGGATGGCTCCGGCAGCGCGTACGTCTTTCGCAGGACTTCCGGAGGCTGGATCGAAGAGGCCTACCTCGTTCCATCAGACGGACAGGCCGGCGATCAGTTCGGGACCAGCCTCGACATCAGCGGCGACGTCATCGTCGTCGGCGCCTGGCGTCGCGCCAGTGATCGAGGCACGGCGTACGTATTCCGCTTCGACGGCGCCGGCTGGGTCGAGGAGGCGCGGCTGGATCCGCTCGGCGGCGAGCAGGATGACCGCATCGCTGAATCGGTCGCTGTTGAAGGCGACGTCATCGTCCTGGGCGCCGCCGGCGATGATGACAACTGCGGCACGCGCGGTGATCCCGGCGCCGCCTACGTCTACCGCTATGACGGCGCGAGTTGGATAGAGGAGGCGAAACTGCTGGACCCGGACTGCGAGATCGGCGAGCGTTTCGGCGTCTCGGTGTCCATTTCCGGGCCGGTCATCCTCGTTGGCGCCTGGCAGGATGTGGCGCCATCGCAGCCGCGCGATTCCGGCTCCGCGACGTTCTTCCGGCATGATGGCGCCGGCTGGGTCGTCGAACAGAAGGTCTGGGCCTTCGACGCCGGGCTGGAACAGTGGTTCGGCTGGGCCACGGCAGTCGACGGAGACACCGCCGTCATCACTGCCCGGCACGATGATGATGTCGGCAGGGAGTCGGGGAGCGCCTACGTCTATCAGTACGATGGAATGACGGGCCAATGGTCGCTCGACCAGAAGCTGGTCAGCGCCGACGCCGGCGCCTTTGCCGAACTGGGATTCTCGGCTGCGATCGACGGCGATCTGCTTCTGCTCGGGGCCTTCAGTTCGAGCTTCGCCGCCGCGAACGCCGGCGCCGCGATCCCCTTCCGGCGCGAGGGGCCGGGCAACTGGGTGCAACTCGAGCCGCTGGTCGCGGATCCAGCGGCGAGCGGTGACGCCTTCGGGTTCAGCGTCGATCTGCTGGGAGCGCGAGCGATCGTCGGCGCACCCGGGTACGACGACAGGCGCGAGGATGATGGGCAGGCGTTTCTCTACGATCTGGCGCCGTCCTGTGATTGCCCTGCCGATCTGACGGGCGACGGGATTCTCGACATCTTCGACTTCCTCGAGTTCCAGAATCTGTTCGCGATGGGCGACCCGCGGGCGGACTTCACCGGCGATGGAGTGCTCGACCTCTTTGATTTCCTGGAGTTTCAGAATGCCTTTGGGCGCGGCTGTCCGTAACCGGCCGCAGTCGTAGTGCGCAGCGGCGTCGGCGCGTCGAGGAGAGCGCGCCGGCGCCGAAGACAGAAGGAGAGAGAGGAGACACCGATGACTCGTGCACGCTGGCTCCCCGCCGCACTGGCGGGAGCGATCGCGTCGACCGCCTGCGGGCAAGCCCGCTTCATCCCACTGCCAGAAGGCATCGCCGGGGATGTCTCGGCCGACGGGGCCGTGGTCGTCGGAGGAAACAACGGACGCGATCGATTCGCCTACCGCTGGGAAGGTGGCGTATCGATGTCCCTGGGCCTGCTCCCGGGCGCGGTCCCCGGAAACAGCCGCGCATTTGGCGTCAGTTCCGACGGGCGAATCGTCGTCGGGCGCAGCACCAACGCGCAGCAGGAGGCTCAGGCGTTCCGTTGGGAGGGGGAGATGGCTGCGCTTCCGTATTTGTCGATGGACAGCACGGGCAGTGAGGCCACCGCAGTCTCGGGCGATGCTCGCATCACCGTCGGCCTGGATCGCGTGGGCGCTGTGACACGCGCCGTCCGCTGGCTTGATGGTGTCCCCGAGCAGTTGCCGGATCTCCCCGGCGGCGTTGACGAAGCGCGGGCCGATGACGTATCGCGTGACGGCAGGCTCGTCGTCGGGGTCGGGTACTCGGACCGCGGCGAGGAGGCCGTGCTCTGGCGCGACGGAGTCCCCGAGCCCCTCGGAGCGCTCAGTTCAACGGAGTTCGAGAGCGGGGCGGTGGCCATCGCTCCGGGCGGTGGTGTCATCGTGGGGTACAGCACCAACGAGTCGGGCCGGCGCGAAGCGTTCCGCTGGGAGGCCGGCGCGATGGAGCCCCTTGGCATGATCGAGGGCTCCAGCACCGCCCAGGCGCTCTCCGCGGACGGATCG
This sequence comes from Phycisphaerales bacterium JB039, assembly GCA_043101635.1. Classification (GTDB taxonomy): domain Bacteria; phylum Planctomycetota; class Phycisphaerae; order Phycisphaerales; family UBA1924; genus CAYMJK01. The sequence goes on from JBICIE010000292.1 coordinate 3,914, forward strand.
CTCATCGGCGGCGTCAGCACCAGCGGCGGCGCGGGCGTCGCGTTCATCTGGGATCGCCTCCACGGGATCCGCGATCTCAACGATGTGCTTCAGAACGAGTACGGGCTCGATCTGCAGGGCGTCCTGCTCACCGAAGTCGAGGCGATCTCGGACGACGGCCTGACCCTCGTTGGCGGGGGGTTCAACCCGGCGGGCAGGGCCGTCGGCTGGATCGCCGTCATCCCCGCACCATCCGGGCTGCTGGTCATTTCCGGAGGTCTTGCGGCCGCTT
>JBICIE010000293.1:0-8954 GCA_043101635.1 Phycisphaerales bacterium JB039
GGCGGCCTGACCACGGCGACGCTCCTCACCCTGCTGGTGGTGCCGGTGCTCTACACGCTGTTCGACGACGCGCGCGAGGCGTTCGGGGCGGCGGTGCGGCGGGGGTGGGGGCGGGGCGGTGCGGGGGGGGCGGGGGGAACATCGCGCGGAAGGGCGATGCAACGGGGGTGACCGTTGGTGTGGATGTGGTCGGTCAGGGTGGGCATGGGTCGGGCTCGGGGGACGTTGTGGGCCTCTACCCATGGGCGGCGGGACGGGTTTGGGCGCGCGATGGCGGCAGGCGCCGCTTCGGGGCGGGGCGGCGGGCGGGGGAAAATTGGGGTTTGGGGGCTGGGAAGGGGGGTTTAAGGGGGATGGACTTTTCCTGGGTGGGGGGGTGAGTTGGGGTGGGATTGGGGCTGGGGTGCGCGCGCAAAGGGCGCGGGTCGGTGGCGCGAGATCCTGCTATGGCTTTGTGCGCCCTCGGCCTTCAGCGCATCAACCAAGAGCTTGTCGTGGTGGACGCGGGGTGCGCTGATTGGCCGGCGCGCGCAGCGACCGCGGTGTGCGCATGGGGAAGCCTCCTGGCGGGAGGAAGAGCCCCCACGGAGTGGGGGGTACCCGGTCACGGCGCGCGCGGGAGGCGACAGCGCTGCGATCAGACCCGCGCAAGCTCCAGATCATGGGCCTCGGCCACGGGGCCGTTGAGCAGGCGGCCATCGTCGGCGTTGATGGCCATGGCGAAGCCGGCATCCTTCTTGGCCAGGGCGTGCGGGCCCTCGTTGGCGAGGCGGATGACCCAGCGGAGCGTGGCGTTGGTCAGCGCGTGGGTGCTGGTGCGGGCCACGGCGCCGGGCATGTTGCCGACGCAGTAGTGCACGACGCCATCGATGATGTAGGTGGGCGAGCCGTGCGTGGTGACCTTGCTGGTCTCGACGCAGCCGCCCTGGTCGATGGAGACATCCACGATCACGGCGCCGTCCTTCATGACCTTCAGGTCCTCGCGGGTGACGAGGTGCGGGGCCTTGGCGCCGGGCAGCAGCACCGCGCCGATCACGAGGTCGGCCCAGGGCAGGTAGTGGCGGATGGCGTGGGGCTCGGAGTAGATGGTGGTGACGTTGTCGGACATGACATCCTCGAGGTAGCGCATGCGCTCGAGGTCGACATCCATGATGATGACATCGGCGCCCATGCCGGCGGCGATCTTGGCGGCGTTGGCGCCGACGACGCCGCCGCCGAGGACGAGCACCTTGCCGGGGTCAACACCGGGGACGCCGCCGAGCAGCACGCCGCGGCCCTGCTGGGGCCGCTCGAGGTACTTGGCGCCCTCCTGGGTGGCCATGCGTCCGGCGATCTCGCTCATGGGGGTGAGCAGGGGGAGGGTCGGGCGGCCGCCGTGACCTGGCGCCTCCAGCGTCTCGTAGGCGACGGCGCAGATCTTGCGATCCAGGCAGGCGAGCGTGAGTTCGCGGTCGGCGGCGAAGTGGAAGTAGGTGAACACCACCTGCCCTTCGCGCATCAGCGGCCACTCCTGTGGCTGCGGCTCCTTGACCTTGACGATCATGTCGGCCCGGGACCAGACTTCTTCGGCGGTGGGCACGATCTCGGCGCCGACATCGGTGTAGGCGGCATCCTCGTAGCCGGCGCCGGCGCCGGCGCCGGACTCGACGACGACCCTGTGGCCGGCCCGGGCGAGCAGTTCGGCGCCCACGGGAAGCAGGCCCACCCGATACTCGTCCGACTTCACCTCTCGTGGCGCTCCGACGATCATGACTGCACTCCTTGTTCGGAGGCCGAGCAGGCTGCTGGGGCCATCCGGTCCCCATTGTAAGGCTGCAGCGGCTCTGGCGACGGCTGGCGGGCCCGGCGGGGCGGCTAGGATCCCCGCCTGTCGAGGCCTGAGCACGGTCCCGGCCCGGAGCCATCATGATGCGACTGAACCGACTGCTGTCGTGCCTGCTTCCCGCACTGGTGTGCGCGCTGGCCGCGCCCGGCCCGGCGCGGGCCGACGAGTTTGTGGACCGTGTCAACGCGATGTTCGACGACATCCGGCCCTCGGAGCGGTCCGACCGGATTTTGCTGCCGGCGCTCGCCGGGATGGAGGCGCCGCCGGCGGCCATCGGCGAGCCGCTGGCGGCCCGTCTGCTCACGGTGGACTCGGCCGACTACGAGGCCGCCGAGTCGTGGTGCATGGCGCCGTCGCAGCGGGCCGTGCTCGAGGCCCTGGAGCGAGCCACGGTCGAGGATGTCGCGATGGCCTTCGGCCAGCGCTACGGCGCCGAGGACTTCGAGGATGTGCGTCTGGGGCTGTACACGGAACTCGGCGATCCGCCGCTGCTGTCGGCGGCCGAGCACCTGTACCTGCCGGCGATGGACAATCTGGCCATCCTTGTCAATGTCGAGGCGGCGCGGCTGCTGGGCGCCGGCGACCCCGGCGCGGCCATCGATCTGCTGATCGATCTGGCGCTGCTTGGCCGGCAGATGAGCGAGCGGGCCTTCTACGAGGAGGTCTTCTGGGGCATGCGGACGATCTTCGACGCCCTGGTGCGGATACGCGACATCGCCTACCAGGACTTCAACTCCGGGGCTCCGGCGCTCAGCGGGGCCCGCTGCGCCGAACTGGTCGAGCGCCTGGATCCGAATCGCGGCTCGATGCGATACGAGCGCATCCGCCTGCCTGTGGGCGACTTCATCGGGGCCCAGCAGGTCGTTGCGGCGACGTTCACCGCGCGGGGGGGGCCCAACAGCCAGTTCGGACCGATTCTCGCCTCGATCTCCAAGGGTGATCGCCCGCTGCGGCTGTTCGGCGAGGCGGCCCGCTGGAACGCCGCCGCGGCAAGCCACGCCGATGTCTTCCAGACGCGCGAGGCGCTCGAGGATGTCTTTGCCGACTTCGAGGCTCGCTGGCAGCTTGACTACTTCGATCCGATGCTGGCTCTGACCCCGGACTACCGCAAGCTGGACCCGATGGAGCACGCGGTCATCCTGGCGACGATCCCGGATATGGGGCCGCTGTTCGTGGAGCGGCAGGCCCTGCGCACGGAACTGGTGGGGACGCGCACGGCGCTGGCGGTGCTCGGCTACACGCTCGACACGCGCAGCCTGCCGATCACGATCGCCAGCGCGCGGCCGCGGTACATCCCGGCGCTGGAGGCGGATCCGTACAACGAACTGGGCCGGTCGGTCGGACGCGGACGCGAGCTTCAGTACTTCGTGCCGTCGCGCGACCTGCCGGTGGATCCGCAGGTGGGGCCGCAGCCGTACGCGATCGATGTCGTGATCCGCGATGGCGAGAACTTCCAGGCGCCGATCGGGCTCGACGAGTTCGTCATCTACTCTGTCGGTCCGGACAACGAGGAGGGCTGGGCCCGGCAGGTCAGCGAGGAGATGCGCGAGCAGTTCGTCGGCGACTACCTGATCTGGCCGCCCATCCTGAGCCTGCACCGTCAGCACCTGCGCGACACCGGGCAGTTCCGTTGAGGCTGGAATAGCCCTGCGGAGGTGGCGGTTGGCCCGCCACCGGTCGCACACACTGGCCACATGAACTGGCCGCACGCATCTGGCCGCACCAATCATGGCAGAAGACACCAGCAAGCTCGTGATCATCGGCTCCGGCCCCGCGGGGTGGACCGCCGCCATATATGCCGCGCGGGCCCAGCTCGACCCTGTGGTCTACGTGGGCGTGCCCAAGCAGGACCCCGGTCCCGTTCTTCCCGGCGGCCAGTTGATGCTGACGACGGATGTCGAGAACTACCCCGGCTTCCCCGAGGGCGTCGCCGGTCCGGAGATGATGGAGCTGTTCCAGCGTCAGGCGGAGCGCTTCGGCACGAAGATCATCGGCGCCGACATCCGGCGCTGCGACTTCAGCAGGCGCCCGTTCGAACTGCACACCAGTGACGACACGGTCGTCAAGGCCCACGCGGTGATCATCGCCACCGGCGCCACCGCCAACTGGATCGGGCTCGAAAACGAGTTGCGACTGGCCCAGATCGGCGGCGGCGTCAGCGCCTGCGCTGTCTGCGACGGGGCGCTGCCGATGTTCCGCGACCAGCCGCTGGCGGTGGTCGGCGGCGGCGACACGGCGATGGAGGAGGCGACGTATCTGACCAAGTTCGCCTCCAAGGTCTACATCATCCACCGGCGCGATGAACTGCGGGCCAGCCGCATCATGCAGGAGCGCCTGCTGAGCAAGCCCAACGCCGAGGTGCTGTGGAACAAGGTGGTCGTCGATGTGCTCGGCGACGAGAAGACCACTGGCGTGCGACTCAAGGACACCCGCACCGGGGCCGAGTCGACGCTCGACATCAAGGGCCTGTTCATCGCCATCGGGCACACCCCGGCGACGCGCTTCCTGGAGGGCTCGGGCGTGGCGCTGGACGACAAGCGGTACATCGCGCTGAACACACGCAGCAGCGAGACGAACATCGAGGGTGTCTTCGCGGCGGGGGACGTGGCCGACGCTCATTATCGCCAGGCCGTCACCGCTGCCGGCATGGGCTGCCAGGCGGCCCTGGACGCGGAGCGCTGGCTGAACGCCCGGGGCCTCACCTAGGCTCAAGGCGCAGTGCGCGGGCCCCGTAGCTCAGCGGTTAGAGCAGGCGACTCATAATCGCTCGGTCGCTGGTTCGAATCCAGCCGGGGCCAGTTCTGGCTGGGAATACGCGCCTCACGCGCTCGTGCAGGTCAGGGGCGCGGCTTCAAATGAACGAATTTCTCAGCGTAGATCGCCACGCCGTGCGCCACAATTTCTCCGGTTGCTCCGGGCTGCCTTTGCCTCCGCAGAGACTTCCCGCGTCGGTACTCCTACCACGGCGCCTACCAACTGTGGGGCCGCGGCGCAACCCGCTGTGGCGCAAGTACCTACGCTGAGCCGCCCATTCGCCTCATAGTCGCTCGGTCGCTGGTTCGAATCCAGCCGGGGCCAGTTCTGCTCGGGCCCGCGAGGCGGGCGCTGGTCGCATCAGTACTCGTGGCACGACAGGCAGAGCGCGCTGGCGGTGTTGTCCATCACCAGCATGTCATCGCGGTCCGAGTACGGGCTGTGGCAGGTCCCGCAGCCGACGGCGCCGGCGAACAGCCGGATGCGATCGTCGACCAGGTGCTGTGGGACCAGCGGCGGCCCGTCGCCGTGCCGTCCGCGCAGGTAGCGGATGCCGACGGGGTGCTCGCGCTGCGCCTGATCCGCGGCGACGTCGATCGCAACCGAGCCATCGTGGCATGACAGGCATCGGCGCGTCTCGGTGTCGTCGAGCTGATCGGCGCTGCCGCGGGCGCGATCGCCAGGCCAGGCCAGATGGGCCCGAGGGGCGATGGCGGCGCGGTCGTGCGCTGCGCTCGCGGGCGCTGCCTGATGGCACTGGTCGCACCAGGCGGCTCCGGATCCTGTGCCGCGCAGGGAGGCGGAGATCTGCTGGCGGGCGGCGCCGTGACCGGCGGTGTCGAGCTCATGACAGGTCAGGCAGGTCATCCGTCCGTCTTCCAGCGGGAGTCCGGCGGGGACGGACATCGAGGGCGCGACATCGACGGGATGCGACAGGGCCGGCTCGACCAGGTGACAGGCCGTGCAGCGCGCCACGCTGGAGCGGGCGTGACCACGATCGGGCGTTCTGGGGTCGGCGGCGTCGATGGCCTCGGCGAGGCCGGCGCCGGCGCGCATGGACGTCGCCCCCACCAGCACGCCGGCCCACGCCGCGGCAGCGCCCAGCGTCAGGCCGATCCGTCCCCGCCCCCTCCGTCGCGTGGTCCCCTGCATGGCCCGGATCATCGTCGCGGGGCTGGCCGAGCTTCACAGGGGGGATGGCGGGCCGGGCCGGTCATGACGATGGCGCCCGTCAGGCGGCCGGCCGGCACTTAGTAGACGCTACCCTCGATCATGGAGGGTGATCTCGAGCGCATACTGCTGACTGCGGACCAGCTTGCCGGACGGGTCGCGGAGTTGGGCGAGCAGATCGCCGGCGACCTGGACAGCGCCGGCCCCGGGCGCATCGTGCTGGTTCCGATACTGACCGGATCGATCGTCTTCGCGGCGGATCTGATCCGGCGGATGCCGCTGAAGCTGTCGCTGGGCGTGGTCGCGGTCTCGAGCTATCCGGGCCAGACCATGACCTCCAAGGGGGCCCACCTGCGCGGCGAGATCCCGCAGGACCTGGCCGGGGCCCACGTGCTGATCGTGGATGACATTCTGGATACCGGACGGACGCTGGCGCTGGTGCGGGACATCATCGCCGAGCAAGGCCCGGCGTCGCTGCGCATCTGCGTGCTGCTGCGCAAGGAGGGTCGCCAGCAGGTCGACCTGGAGCCGGAGTACGTCGGGTTCGAGATTCCTGATGCGTTCGTGGTCGGCTACGGCCTGGACTACGACGGCTACTACCGGAACCTGCCGGACATCGGCGTGATCGCGCCGCCGGAGCGCAGCGCATGACGGGCCGCGCGCCAGTTGCGCCTCGATCGGTCCGGCGGCTGCTCGGCGACGATGAGCGCGCACTGCTGTCGTTCCGGGCCAGCCCGCTGATGATCGTGATCGACAGTTGGATCCCGGTGGTGATCCTGGCGGCGCTGGGGGCCGGCGCCCTGTGGCTCGGGGCGGTGACGGCGCAGCCGGCGCTGGGGCGGTACCTGGGCGCCGGGGCGGCGGCGGCGGCGGCGCTGCGCCTGCTCTGGGGGGCGGCCCGGTGGCTCGCCCGGCGCTATGCGCTGACCGATGAGCGGGCGCTGCGCATCGAGGGCGTGCTGGGGCGGTTGACGCTGGAGGCGCCCCTGGAGCGGATCGAGCAGACGGTGGCCCTGCAGCGTCCGGCCGAGCGCATCTTCGGGCTCGGGACCATCGGCTTCATGACCGCGGCGACGGGCGGGGCCGACCTGTACTGGGCCGGCGTGGGGCGGCCTTACGAGAAGCTGCGGGCGGCGCGCCGGGCCATCCGGGAGGCGACTCCGCGCCCCCGCGAGTCGCGCCGCGGCAGGTGGCCGCTGGTGATCGGGCTGGCCGGCGGCATCGGCTCGGGCAAGAGCGCGGTGGCCCGGCTGCTGGGGGAGCTTGGGGCGGTCGTCTCGGACTCGGACGCCGAGGCCCGCGAGGCCCTGCGCCGGGACGATGTCCGGGCGCGGCTGGTGGAACTGTGGGGGCGGGAGATCCTCGACGAGCAGGGGAACATCGACCGGGCGGTGGTTGCGGGGATCGTCTTCAGCCTGCCGGAGGCGCGGGAGAGGCTGGAGCGGATCGTGCACCCGATCGTGCGCCGGGCCCGGCTGCGGAAGCTGGTGCAGGCCCGGCGCAGCGGGGCGCCGGCGCTGGTGATCGACGCTCCGCTGCTGTTCGAGGCCGGGGTCGATCGCGAGTGCGACCTGGTGATCTTCGTCGATACGCCGGAGGCGGAGCGCATCGCCCGGGTGCAGGCGACGCGGGGCTGGGATGAGGCCGAGCTGCGCCGGCGCGAGGCGGTGCAGATGGACCTCACGGAGAAGCGTCGGCGCGCCGATGAGGTGATCGTCAACGACGCCGACGAGCAGACGCTGCGGGAGCGGGTCCGCTCCCTGTTCGCCGGGAAGATTGCCCCGGCGGCTGGCAGGCCGCCGGCCCGGCCCGGTGGCAGACGGGCGGAAACGGCGGTATGATGTTCTGTGTGCCGGGCCCCAGCGGCCCGGCGACGGCCCCGGCGCGATCCAAAGCCGGGGCGCGAGCCCAACGGTCAATGCGGATCGCAACTGCCCTGTGGGCCTTCCGTCCGGCGGGCGCCTGCGCCCTCCGCCTTCCTGCGCGAATTCCCCACTGACCATCCAGTCGACGGCGGCCCGGCGCCCGGGCAGCAAGGAACCCAGATCTCATGAGCAAGTCATCCAGCGTTGCAGAAGAAGCGCAGTCCACGCCCACCAAGCGCAGGCGGCGCAAGCAGGGGTCCGACGACGGCGCCGAGCGCGACGCGGACAGCGGCGCCGGCGGCGGCGAACAGCGCGAGTCCCGTCCCGCAGACGCTGGCGATGGCGACAAGCGACAGGATTACAACCAGTCGCAGCCGCAGCAGTCCCAGCAGTCCCAGCAGCAGCGCCAGGGCGAGCAGGGTCGGCCCGGCGAGTCGCGCCGGCGCAAGCGCAAGAAGCGCAAGGGCGGCGGCGGCGGCGGGCCGGGCTCGTCGGGCATTCCCGATCACGTGCTCCCGACCGATGAGGAACTGGAGCGGGAGGCGGCGGAACTGGAGCGGGTCGCGGCCAAGGCCGACCGCAAGGCCCTCGCCGACATGCTCAGCATCTCGCAGCTCCAGCGCATGGAGATGCCGGAGCTGTACAAGATCGCCGAGAAGGACGGGCTGGACGACTACCAGACGCTGTCGAAGCAGGACCTGATCTTCAAGCTGCTGAAGGTGCGGGCCGCGGCGCAGGGGCTGCTCGTCGGCGACGGCACTCTGGAGATCATGAGCGACGGCTTCGGCTTCCTGCGCAGCCCGGAGCAGAGCTACCTGCCGGGCCCGGATGACATCTACGTCTCGCCCTCGCAGATCCGGCGCTTCGGGCTGAAGAAGGGCATGGAGGTCAAGGGGCTGATCCGCCCGCCGCGTGAGAGCGAGCGGTACTTTGCGCTGCTGCGCGTCGAGGAGGTCAACGGCCGGGCCCCGACGGACATCGTGACGACGCAGTTCGAGGACCTGACGCCGCTGCACCCGGAGGAGCGGTACATCCTCGAGACGACGCAGGATGTCATCGAGACGCGGATCATCGACCTGGTGACGCCGCTGGGCAAGGGCCAGCGGGCCCTGATCGTGGCGCCGCCCCGGACCGGCAAGACCATCCTGCTGCAGAAGATGACGCAGGCGATCACGATCAACAGCCCGAAGACGAAGATCATCGTGCTGCTGGTGGATGAGCGGCCGGAGGAAGTGACCGACTTCCGTCGCAACACGCAGGACAGCGTGGAGGTGGTCGCCAGCACCTTCGACGAGCAGACCAGCCGTCACGTGCAGGTGGCGGAGATGGTGATCGAGAAG
>JBICIE010000294.1:0-3629 GCA_043101635.1 Phycisphaerales bacterium JB039
GAAGCAGATCCCGCCGAGGCCGACATCCGGGCAGAAGCAGGTCCCCGGCTCGGGCCCGCCCAGATCGGCGCCGATCGCCGCCTCGGGGCCCGGCGCGATCCCCGGCGTGAAGTCGGCGACCAGGGCCCCGGTCGAGACATCGAGATCGTCATCTGCCGATGGTGGCTGGGTCCACTGGGCTGATGCGGCAGGAACGACAGCCAGGGCGCCGCTCAGCCAGACCGCGCGGAACTTCGGGTGCATGTGATCTCTCCTTTGGGTTATCAGACCCGTTCAAGGTACCACAGAGCCCCCGGGCCCGCAAGTCACCGCCCAATGGCTCGCACGGCGCCCTCGGCAAGGCGCACCGCCCGGTCGTGCAGGTCGGCGTCGCCCGGGTCGAGAGCCCAGTCCTCCAGCGCCAGCGCCGCCCCGGCAAGCTGGGCGCGCCGGTCGGCGAGCAGGGAGTGCGGGAGAGCGGCGCCGAGGGCGATCTCATCCAGCGGCCCCGGATGGCCCGGCGCCCCGGCCGCAGTGAGGCGGCGCTCCAGCGCTGCGACCAGACGCAGCGGCGCCAGTTCGCGCTGCAAGGCGAGCGCCCGCTGGGCCGGCGCCTCGCCGCGACGGTCCAGCGCCAGACGGACGGCCTCGGCCATCTGCGCATCAGACTGATCGACCAGCGTCCGCAGCGCCGGCGCCGACAGCTCCCAACCCGGCCAGCGGCTCGCCAGGCCGGCAGATGCGCCGGGGGCGCCGGGGGCGCCGGATGCGCCGGGGTCCGGATCGGACAGCGCGCGCACCTCCGCCAGATCGACCAGCAGATCGAACAGCAGTTCGTGGGCCCGCAGGCGCTGCTCCAGTTCGCGCAGACGGGTGGCGTCGTTGGTCTCGGGCCAGACCGCGAGCCACGTCTCCAGCACGCGCGCGTCGGTCTCCAGCAACTCAAGGGCCCGGGCGCCTGCCATCTCACGCCACGCCCGCTGCACCGGCGCCTGGCGAGCGTCGACCCACTGCAGCGTTGGCCCGTTGGCCCGCGCGCGCAGGATCGATGTGAACTGGCGCAGCTCAGTCAGCGCACGCTCGACATCCTCGCCATCCTGTACCGCCTGCCCGAGGCTGAGCAGGCGCGCCGCCACCAGCCGATGCTCGCGGGCCGCAACCGGCTCGCGCCCCTCAGGCGTCGCCGGATCGGCCAGCACCGCGCTGGTGGCCCGCAGCGCCGCAAGATCGCCTCCCAGGCGGATCATCGCATCGGCCGCGGCCAGCACGGCGGGGTCGGTCACCGTGCGCCGGGAACTGAGCAGGTCCGCCGCCACCGGGCCGAGTGCCGCGCCCGCCTCTTCCTGCTGGGCCGCCAGCCAGCGCCAGGCCGGTCGGAGCTGTCGCACCACCTCGCGCTCGCTGCGAGCGCTGCTGGCCCGAGCCAGCGCCGACAGCGAAATCGCCAGCGCGCCCGCTTCGCGCAACTGTGCTGCGCCCATGACCGGATCGCGGGCCACCGCGCCCTGGCCGGCCGCACGCGCCTCGGCCCAGCCGCGCCCGCCCGCGGCATCCAGCGCCTCGAGCAGTTCGGCCGCGCGCGATGCGCCCGCGAGCGCTGCAAGCGCGCCAGCGGGATCCTCCTCCGGCTCCATCAGGCGCAGCGCCGCATCCGACACCGCGTCGCTCAGGGCCGCGCCGGCCACCTCCTCGACCCAGGGCAGTGCGACGCCCAGCGCCGGCGCTGCGCGCCGCACATCGGCCCGGATCGCAGCGCTGGAGCGGCGGTAGGCCCGCCATTGGTCCGCCTCGGCCAGCAGGTCCGCCTCCATCGCGCCGAGTCGATCGGCAATCTCCTGATCGAGACCCGCCGAGACCAGCCCCTCGAGGAACGCCCGATCCAGCGGCGCCGCCAGGGCGCCGCCGGGGCGCGCATCAGGCGCGCTGTCGATCCACCCCCCGATCTCGCCGGCGGTCCGCTGCGCCAGCGGCGCCAGCGCGTCGCGCAGCAGCGTCTCGGCCTCGCGGATCGTCTCGGGGACCGGCGCCGCCTGCAGCGCCTCCGCCACATGGCGCGCCTCGGCGGCGCTCGCCGACTCGAGCTGCGCATCAAGCTCGTCCATCAGGCGCCAGAGCGTGCGCCCCAGCAGCGCCATCTCCGGCGCAGCGTCGTCGCCGAGCAGCCCGATGGCGCACTGGCGCAGGGCGCGCCGGGCCTGCGCCCCGGCGTCGGCGCCCGGCGCTTCGATGCGGCCCAGATCCTCAGCAAGGGCGTCGCGCGCCGCTCGGACGCTCGCGCCGGCGCCCGCGGGCTGGCTGGTGGGGCGGATGTCCAGCGTCTGCGCCGGCGCAGCGCACGCCAGCGCGCTGAGGGCGCCGAACGCGATCAGCTCACGCGCTCGCACGCCGACCTGCCAGCTCCAGGGCCCGCTCATAGACACGCTCCAGGTCCTCGACCATACGCCCGGCGCTGAACATCTCGCGGCACATCTCGCGCCCGCGTTCGGCCATCGCGCGGCGCTCGGCCGGGTGCTGCGCCATCCACAGGATGGACTCTCGCAGGCGCTCTATGTTCCCCGGCCCAACCAGACGCCCCGTCTGCTGCTCGATGCACGCCTCCCGCGTGCCATCGACGTCGTAGGCGACGACCGGCACAGCGCACAAGAGCGCCTGCGGCACGGTCCGCGGCAGCCCCTCGCGGTAGCTGGGGTGCACGAGCAGGTCCATCGCCCGGATCATCGGCGCAACCCGGGCCGGCTCGACCAGCCCGGTCGTGATCACCTGCCCGGCGAGACCAAGGGCCCCGGCCCGGCGCAGCAGCCGCTCGCGCCACCAGCCGTCGCCGACCCAGAGCAGCTTCCAGTCGGGGCGGGAGCGCATCTCCTCGGACAGGGCGTCGAGCACATCGTCGTGGCCCTTGTGCTGAGCCAGGCGGGCGACCGTGCCGATCACGAAGTCCCGCTCGCCCAGTCCGAGTTCCGCCCGGACCTCGGCGCGCGTCTCGCCCGGCTGCGCTTCCAGGAACGCCTCGACCTCCATGCCGCTGCGCACGGTCACGTACTGCTCGGGCCGCCCGATGCCGCGGGCCAGATACTGGTCGCGCATAGCGTCGGCGACGCAGACGATCTGGTGGCAGCGCTTCGCCGCGTGCCGCTCGGCCAGTGTGTAGAGCAGGTTCTTCGCCCGGATCGCGCCCCGCTGCGCCATCCCGCCCTCGATCGGCATGAACGGCGGGCCGTGCACGGTGTGCACCACGCCGGGGCGCGGCTGCGCGCCCCACGCCACCTGCCGCCCGAGGATGCCCGCCTTGGAGGAGTGCGTGTGCACGATGTCCGGGGCGATCGCGGCAATGAGCCGCCGCAGTTGCCCGCGAGCCCGCAGATCGCGCAGGGGATTGACCTGGCGCACCATGTCCGGGACCTCATGCGTCTCGATGGCGCGCCCGTCGCCGGTGGCAAAGGCGGCCACGCGATCCAGCATCGAGCCCTCTGGCCCGTAGATCGGCCCGAAGGCGAGATGGACCTCGTGGCCGAGGCGCACCTGTCCCTCGCAGGAGAGCACCGTGTTCTCCTGACTGCCGCCGAGGATCAGTCGTGTCGAGATGTGCCGGATCCGCATGGGCGCCCAGCTTGCGTAACGGCCAAGCTTAGGGGCCGATCGGCCAGATCGGA
>JBICIE010000295.1:0-11820 GCA_043101635.1 Phycisphaerales bacterium JB039
TACCTCAGCAACCGCCTCTTCGCGAACCAGGCCGAACTCGACCAAGGCTGCCTGAACGCCTGGAACACTCTCACCACCGACCGCGTCAAGTCGCTCTGCACGTGCAACTGGCTGCCCGCAAATTAAGTGCGATTGGTATGACACAGATGACACAGATGACACAGATGACACAGAGATGTGGCGCAGATTGTCGCGCACATTCCGTGCACATCTGTGTCATCTGTGGTTCCTGTCTTTCCTGATCACCGTGCCGGCGGCTTCTCGGGGAATGGGTAGACCGTGTAGCCGCGGGGCTCGGCGGTGAAGGTCGTGAAGCGCACCGAGCCGTCCTGGGCCAGCATGTTGCCGGCGCTGGGGCGCTTGTGCCAGGAGGCGTCCATCGCCTGCTTGGAAAGAGCGATGTGCCACTGGGCGTCGCCGGCGATCAGCAGCGAACTGGGCGGCACGTGCACCTCGGCGACGGCCAGCGGACCGGCGTCGCGGAAGGGATCGACGGCCTGGGCGTCCAGCAGGAAGTGGTTGGCCCGGTAGCTGGAGCCGTAGTACTCGAACACCGGCAGCCCGGCGGTGGCGCTGGCGCCGCTGACGCCCGCGGAGGTCAGCGTCACGCCGAAGTCGCTGGGGCAGTGGAAGATCTCGGCGAAGGTGCGCCCGGTGGCGTCGCTGTCGCCGGCGATGTAGGGGTTGATCGGGCGATGCTCATCGAGCAGCGGGCGCTTGTCCGGCCCGACGAAGCGGGCCCCGCCGTAGCGCCACTCCGGCAGATCGCTGTAGGCCGGGAAGGCCTCATGGTCGTTGAGGTACCCCTGCCAGCCGAGGCCGATCTGGCGCAGGTTGGATGAGCAGACGGTGGTGCGGGCGCCCTCGCGGGCCAGGCTCAGGGCCGGGACCAGCAGGCCGAGCAGGATGGCCACGATCCCGACGCTGATGAGCAGTTCGAGGACCGAGAACCCGCGCTGTCTGGCGGCAGGAGCCATACCCACAGGTACATTGTACCGCCAAATCCCGCTGGCGCACAGGCATAGGAAATTCCTGGGCCCTGCGCCGGGAAACGGCCTGGGGGCGGTCAGGTCCGGATGGCGCTGGCGCTGGCGACGGCGAGGGGGGCCAGGATCATCAGCGGCACGAAGACGCCGACGGCGGCGGGGGCCCCGGGGATGTCGATCGAGGCCCCGAGCACCGAGGCGATCAGCACGCCGATCGTGATCGGGGCGCACTTGAGCGACTGCACCGCCATGTTGGAGGGCACGCGGGTCAGGAAGAAGGGCATGGCCACCACCAGCGTCAGCAGGTTGCCGGCCCAGATGGTCAGGCGGCCGAGGCGCAGGCGGGTGAGGCGGTCGCGGGTGTCGTCGTCCATCAGCTCATCGCGGTCGAGCATCTGGCCGAGTCGGCGCCAGCTCAGGTTCTGGCCCAGGCCGCGGAACTGGCGCATCTTGAGCGTGGTGGGGTCGAGGGCGGTGGTCAGGTGGGCGACCGGCGCCGGCTGGGCGGCGGCGGCGCCGATGGGGGTGATGGTGGCGCCGGTCAGGTCCCAGCCGCCGGCGCCCCAGCGGGCGGATTCGGCCTCGATGCGGGCCTCGACGTGGCCCTCGGGCGAGCGGATCCAGACCGTGAGGTCCTCGATGATCTCGCGGTCCACATCGAACGAGCGGGCGTAGAAGATGTTGCCGGCGCCATCCGTGGTCAGGGGCACGCGGGTGGACCCGAGGGTGCGCTGGCCGGCCTGGCCGGGATCGCGCGTCAGCAGCGGGGCGATCTGCGGCAGGACGATCTCCTGGTTGGCGATCTGCAGGGCCACGAAGGCGGCGGCGACCAGCATGATCGGCCGGCCGACGCGCCGAAGGCTCTGGCCGCTGGCGAGCACGGCGACCAGCTCGCGCCGGCGGACGAGCTGAGCGCAGGTGAAGCCCATGGCGCCGACGAGGGCGAGGCCAAGGGTGAAGTTGAACAGTTGCAGCAGGCGCGGCCACCACAGGTCGAAGATGAGCCAGGCCGTACGTCCGATCCGCTCGGCGCTGCCGGGCTCGACGCCCTCTGCGCTGAAGGTGTTGTCGGTGACGCGCAGGTAGCGATCGAGATTCAGCGAGACATCGACCGTGACGACGAAGCAGAAGAGGATCACCAGCAGTGCGACGATGTTGAACAGGTACTGGCGCGCGATGTAGCGGTCCAGCAGGCCCATCAGCGCCAGTCTCCGCGCACGCGCCCGTCGATCCAGGCGCTGACGATCCAGGCGATGGCCAGGGCGCCGTAGACATCGGTCACGAAGTGGGCGCCCGTGATCAGCCGCTGCCAGGCGCAGCCGAGGCCCGCGATCAGCAGCACGGGCCAGGCGCCCGGCCAGAAGCGCATGGCCATGAGCGTGGCGCCGAAGGCGACCGCGGCGTGGCTGGAGGGGAAGCCCAGGTTGGTGGTGTCCCAGAAGGCGTGCAGGAATGGCTTGTGCACCTTGTCACCGATCTCCAGCACCCGCGCGCCCTGCTCTGCCGCGGCGGCGGGGTCGAGGCCACCGAGGGCGTCGCCGGTCCAGGGGCGCTCGCGCCCGATGATGCGCTTGAGGATCTCGGCGATCAGGCCGCTGGCGGTGGCGCTGAGGAAGACGAGCAGGGCCCACTGCCGGCGCCGGTCGCGCCGCGGGGCCGCCAGGGCGATGGCGAGGCAGGCCAGGATCCAGAAGGGCAGGGAGCCGAAGGCCTTGAACATCTGGCCCAGGTCGCCGTGGCCGGCGCCGGTCTGGTACTGGAAGTTGACGAAGATCGGCTTATCCACGAACCACAGCGCGAGATAGCCGGCCAGCAGGGCGGCGCCGATGAGCTGGCGCCGGCGCGTGAGGGCCCGCTGCTCGGCGGGGGAGCGCCAGCGCATCAGGCGGCCTCCGGGCGGGAGTGCGGGCAGGATGTGCGGCAGGGCGCCATGGCCGGAGGGTAGGGGGAATCGGCGTGCGGCATCCGGCGACCGGCATGCGAGGGCGCTGCGTTGCTACGGATTGCTACGGACACCCGGCGGTGAACCAGTTCTGGAAGCAGAGGAAGTCGAGGAAGTCGAGCGCTCCGGACTTGTCGCAGTCGGCGTAGGGGTCGCCCGCGGCGAAGGCGTTCTGGAAGCACAGGAAGTCGAAGATGTCGAGCGTTCCCGATTCGTCGCAGTCGGGGTTGCAGGGCTGGATGCGGATGACGCCGGCGCCTTCGACGACATCTGCCAGCAGGGATTTGCGCTCCGAGCTGAGGGGCGCTACATACACCTCAAAACGGCGCGTGAGCGTCGCCAGGTCGATCGTGAAGCCGTCGCGCGATATGCCGGGCGCGGTGTAGGTCGCGGTCCAGCAGACGATCGGGTTGTCGAGCTGCCCGATGCAGGGGTCGCACAGCGGGGACAACTGCCAGGCGAGGACGCCCTCGATGCCCGCGCCCGTGCGGGTTCCCGGCGTCGAGCCGCCGGCGACCATCGGCCAGACCGTCGCGAGATCGCTCCACTCGCCCGGCGCGGGGCTGACGAGCAGGTCGAACTCGAGGATCGCCATGGCGCGGTACTCGGGCGGGAAGCTCGCCAGCACCCGGACGGCCGTGCTTTCGCCGAGGCGCAGGAGGGGCCTGTCGACCTCGATGTGCAACGCGGGCTGGGCCATCGCCGTTGCCGCGGCGAGGGGCACGAGCAGCGAGAGAGGTTGCGGGCTGAGGCGCATGGCGATTCCTGCTGGCAATTGCGACCTATTACGGGCATCCGGCAGCGAAGGCGTTCTGGAAGCAGAGGAAATCGAACAGGTCCAGTTGATCGACATCGATGAGGATGGACTGTGCCGCGGCGGCCGGCCCGAGCAGGGGCATCGCAGCGCCGGGCGAGCAGGACCGGATCAACGATTCGCGGAGCATCGCCGCTCCTTTCGGCGGCTCTCGCTCGTGCCAGCGCCGCCACCTGCATTGTAATTGCAGGCCCGGACAGGCGCCAGTGGTGCGCGCACAAACGGGGCGATGTTCGCGCCCCGTTTGCATTCCGTTCGCTTGTCGCGCCAGGGCCGGCCCCGGCTGGTCGCTACGGGCCGCTACAGGCAGCCTGCCGCGAAGGCGTTCTGGAAGGCCAGGAAGTCCAGCAGCGTCAGCAGCCCGTCGCCGTCGAAATCGGCCCGCGGGTCGCCCGCGGCGAACAGGTTGCCGAAGGTGAGGAAGTCGAAGACGGTCAGGGTTCCGTCGCCATCGAGGTCTGCGGGGCAGGCGCTGTCGAGTTCCCAGACGCCGGCGCCGGCGGTTGCGCTCAGCAGGGCGCCATCGAGGGTGGCGAGGGCCGTCGTTGCCCGCCCGTCGAGGGCAGTTCCTACGCGCTCCCACGCCGCGCCATCCGCGGTTACCCACACGCCGCCGCCCGTTCCGGCGTCCGGGCCGGAGCGGATCGCGCCGAGGGCCACGAACATCCGCCCCTCGTGGACGATCAGGTCGGCCGCGGGCGCGTCGGGCAGGCCGCCGGCCGCGGGCGTCCATGCGCTGCCGTCGAAGCGGTAGACAGCGCTGCCGATGGCGGCCGCGGCGAAGAGCGCCCCGTCGAACTCGGCCAGCGCGACGATCGGGCCCGCAGGCAGCCCGGCGCTGGCGCCGCTCCAGCTTCGCCCATCATCGGCCGAGCGGAAGACGCCGTGGGCCTTCGTGCCCATGGCAAAGCCGTCGGTGGTCGCGATCAGCGCCAGCGCCGCGGGGTAGTGGGGCGTGCCGTCCGGCGCCCGGTCGATGATCGGCAGGCCGGTCGTGAAACGCTGCCAGCTCGCGGCGCCATCGGTCGAGCGGATCACGCCGCCGCCGCCGGTTTCCTGTGCTGCTGCGCCCTTGCTGCCGACGGGCGGCCACTCGGCGCCGGGTCCGCCTGCGCCCAGCCAGGTCTCGCCCCGCGCCGCGAAGGCCGCAAACTCGCGGAACTGATCGCCGGAAAGCCCCTCGTACATCGGCACGCCGGTGTTGACGGCCCGCCACGTGCGCCCGCCGTCGGTCGATCGGCGCACCCCGCCGAGGGCCGTGCCGGCGAGATAGGTCGCCTCATCCATCGCGTCGACGGCGAGCAGGTTGCCGGCTGACGGCGAAAACGCGATCGGCATCCATGCGCGCCCGGCGGCGTCGAAGCGCCAGAGGCGCCCGGGCGCCCCGATTGCCAGCAGCGCTTCAGCGCCAGTGCCGGCGAGGCTGCGCCCGGTGGTTGCCGCGAGGCCATCGTTTGCCTGCAGCCAGGTGGCGCCGCCGTCGATGGATCGCAGCGCGCCATCGGTAGTCGCCAGCAGCAGGGCGCCGCCAGCGATGGCAAGATCCGCCTGCGGCAACTGCTCCCCGGCCAGCACGCCATCGGCTCGCAGCGTCCAGTCGCCGCCAGCGCGGGGCGCGCGCCAGATGTCGATCGACACGCGGTCTCGATCGCGCACGACCGCGTAGATGTGCTCGGCGGCAAGCTCGATGTCGAGGATCGACTCGGCCACCAGGGCGCCGGTAATGTCCATCCACGTGCGCCCGAGGTCGTCGGAGCGCGCCACGCCCGCAGCGCCGGTGAAGCTGATGTAGGCAGCCAGCACCGTGTCGCCGTCTCCGAAGAAGGCGCTGGTGAAGATGAACTGCGGCAGGCCGGCGCCGGCGCCGATCGGTTCCCAGGTTGCGCCGCCGTCGGTGGAGCGGTACAGGCTGGGCGTGGCGTAGGGCGCCGCCAGCAGCACGTCGCCGGCCTTCCACGCCGCGGCGACGGGCTCGGGCGTCTCGATGTGGCGCCAGCTCTCGGCCCGGTCTTCGCTGATGAACAGCTCTGCGCCGGGGCCGAATTCGTCGCTGGCGACGGCCCACAGAGAAGCCCCGTCGGCGCCGATCGAGTGGACGGGCCGGGCGGCGGGCGTCGCGACAAATGCGCCGGTTGCGCCGTCGGTGCGGAAGATGCGCGCTGCGTCGGTGGTGATGAAGAACTCGCCGGCAGCGCTGACGATGCCGCGGACCGGGCCGGGGGCGACCTCCAGCAGCGACCACGTCTCACCGCCGTCCGATGTTGCAAACAGCCCGGCGCCGGCGCCGGCGATCAGGCGCCCGGCGCCCGCTTCGATGGCGCGCAGTTCGCCGCCGGGCGGCCCGCCGGTGGAGTTCCAGTCCTGCGCGCCCAGTGCGGTGGTGGCGAGTGCGGCGAACATGGTCGCGGCGCAGCGTGACATGGGTGGTTCCTCTCTCGGTGTGGGGAGATGTCGCCAGGCCGGGCGGTCGGCGCCGCTATCGGATGTCGCGCCGCGGCGGCGTCTTGCAGCAAATGCAATGAAGTTGAGGCGCCGCGCGCCGGGCTCAATGCCGTGTCAGGCTGAAGAACACCACGCTGGCGTAGGCCGCCAGCCCCGCCACGCCGCCCCAGAGCAGCAGCAGGCCGACCGGGCCGGACTGGTAGGTCATCTGCTGGCCGCTGCTGATGGTCAGCAGGGCGAGCAGGGCCGGGAAGAAGCTCCACAGATACACCGCCAGCGGGCTGGCGCCGGCGAGGCGCATCGCCATGATGGCGCCGGTGGCGATCATCACGAAGCACGCGCAGCTCACGGCCCAGCGCTCGTGGCGTTTGGAGAGGATCTCGCGCTGGAGCTTGGCGATGCGCTGATCAAGTTCGCGCACCGGCGGACGGATCCACTCGACTGCGCCGGGGCCGGTTGTCAGGCGCTTGCCCTCCTCGAGCAGGTCGGTAGTGCTCTGCTGCAGCAGGCCGGGGAGCGGGTCGGGCTCGAGCTGCAGCCCGCTGAAGACCTTCTCGGGGATCGGCGGCAGGGCTTCGCCGGGGGTGCGCGGCTGGGTGGCGTCCCAGATCGTCAGCTTCTGGTCCAGCGAGCGGGTGCTGGGGTCGCCGGCAAGATCGACGCGGAACTCGGCCCGTCCGGCTTCATAGCTCTGGACCTGTTCGGGGCCGATGAGTTCGACCGAGATGTGGTCGCGCCCGCGCAGCGGCTGCAGGCGGATGCGATCACCCTCGACACGGGCCCCACCCGCCCGCACCACCAGGCGATCGGCGCTGGGCAAGGTGAACTCGACCGGGGCGCCGATCTGCAGGGTGGAGACGACCTGCTCGAGGATGCGGTGCTTGCCGATGTGATACGCCAGGTCGCGCCGGCGCGGATCGATGATGTTGAGCATCTCCGGGCGGCTCTGGGCCCGGCGCAGCTCATCCCCGGTGAGGAACTTCGGATCGTCGTCGATGCCGCCGGGAAGCTGCCAGACCTTGCGCACCAGCCCGGCGCGCGCGCCGGGGGCGACATCGAAGTCGCCGACGAGATCCTCGGCCTGGATCATCGCGTAGCTGGTGCGGCTGCCGGCGCCGGAGGCCTCGCCGGGGCGCACCCACAGGCGGACGCGCCGGGCCGAGCCCTGGCGCTCGACGTTGCCCTCGGGATCAAGCTCGACGAAGACGGCGCCGAGCAGAACCAGTTCCGACTCGACGCCCGAACCGGCCTCGGGCTCGACCTGCACCACTTGGTCGGCGTGCAGCATGAAGCGGTCGTACTGAAAGCTCTGATTGTTGTTGATGGTGTTGGCGATGACCGTGGCGATCTTCTCGCTGACCATCTCCTCCATGCCGCGGAGGAAGCGGGGAATAACGCGGTCGGTCAGCGCCCCGAGGGCCAGCGCCAGCACGACGCCGGCCACCAGGGCCGGGCCGAGGATGGACAGGTGGCTCATGCCGCCGGCCCGGGCCGCGATCAGTTCGTTGTCCTGCACCAGCCGGTAGTAGGCCAGCGTGGCGGCCAGCCCCGCGGCAAAGGGCAGGGCGTACTGGAGCATGGGGATCATGGCAAAGGCCATGAAGCGCAGCGTGTCCAGCGGGCCGAGCTGGCCCCGGGCGTAGAACTGCACGGTGACGGCGAAGGCGATGGCGGTGACGATGACGGCCGTGGCGAGCACGGTGAGGCGCAGCAGCTCCCAGAGGCAGTAGGTCCAGAAGGTGACGGGGAGGCGCATGGGCAAGGCTAGGCTCAGCCGGGGCCTGGTCGGTTCCATGCGCGAGCGCCCCGGGCTGGCGAAAAAAAAGCTGCGCAGCGCGCCCGCGCGGCGCCGAGATCCTGTATGCTGGATCCCGGGAAGGGGATCCACATGCTGAATTGCAGTAACGAGTTGTTCTCGCAGGTCCGCTTCGGGCCGGAGACGCGACTCCTGGCGGATCTGCTGGCCCGTTACGGGCTGGAGGACCTGATCCGGCACCTGGTCGATTCGGACCAGGTGGCGCCGCTGCATCAGCTCGTGATGGCGCAGCAGTTGCGGCTCACGCCGCTGCTGGCGCCGCGGCTGTTCGGCATTCTGGAGGAGCTGTGCCAGCGGCTCTCGTTTGACGAGCCCGTGCACCTCTATGTCATGCCCGGGCCGCAGATCAACGCGGGGGCGCTGGCGCGGCTGCAGGATGATGACGCCCACATCATCAGTATGACCAGCGCGATGGTGACATCGATGACCGACGACGAGCTGCGCTTCGCGCTCGGGCACGAGCTTGGGCACCTCGGGCTGCGCCACGCCGGTGTCATGATCGCCTACCAGCTTCTGGCGCGATCCGAAGACGAGAGCGAGAACGGGTCTTCGAAGCACAAGTCCCGCCCGCAGATGCTGGAGCGGCGGCTGGACAAGTGGAACCGGCTGGCGGAGTTCAGCGCCGACCGCATCGGGCTGCTGGCGTGCGCCGGGCGGCTGGATGTGGCGGTCTCGGCGTTCTTCAAGATGGCCAGCGGGCTGGGGCCGGAGCACCTGCGGTTCGATCTGTCGGCGTTTCTGGAGCAGCTCGAAGAAATCCAGCACCTGGACCGCAAGGAAGTGCTGGCCCGCTTCAGCCATCCGGCGACCCCGGTGCGGGCCCGGGCGCTGCAGTTGTTCTCGGAGGCGGGCGCCTCTGCGGCGGCCGCGGGCGCCATGGCTGCGGTGGATGAGCAGGTGGATGCGATGGCGAGCCTGATGGACTTCGAGGTCTCCAGCGATCTTGGCGTCCAGGCGCGGGAGTTCCTGGTATCGGCGGGGCTGCTGGCGGCGCACGCCGACGGCGAGATCAGCGAGGCCGAGCAGGACGCCCTGATCCATTTGCTGCTGCAGGTGACCGGAGACCCCGAGTCACACCTGTCGCGCATCGAGGATACCGAGCAGGCCCGCACGATGCTGCGCAGCGCCTGCGCTTGGCTTCGCGAGAACACCGGGCAGGAGCGTTTCGGCCTGTTCGGCCAGCTTGCCCACATCGTGGCGATCGACGGGCTGGTGACCGACGCCGAGCGCGCGTTCATGATGGAGGTTGCCTTACTGCTGGATGTCCCCGAGAAGTCGGCCCGCGAGATCCTGCACGATGTGCTGTCGAGGTACGTGCAGACGAAAGCGGGCATGGCAGCGCGGATGTTCGGACTGCGGGGGTAGGGGCAAAGGCGCCGAGGGGCAGAGGCGCATCTGCCGCTACCGGCAGCCGGCGGCGAACTCGTTCTGGAAGCAGAGGAAGTCGAACAGGTCGAGCGCGCCGGCGCCGTCGCAGTCGGCGTAGGGGTCGGCCGTGGCGAAGGCGTTCTGGAAGCAGAGGAAGTCGAACAGATCGAGCAGAGCGTTACCGTCGCAGTCGGCGTAGCGGCAGTTCAGGTCGAGCAGTACGACATCCTGCTCCTCGTCGATCAGCGCAAGGTCGGTGCGATGATCGCCGTTGATATCGGCCAGCAGTGCGCACGAGCCGCTCTGCGGCGCGATGATGTCGTCGATGAGGGTGAAGTTGCCGGCGCCATCGTTGGCGTAGACGCGCCACTCACCGTCGTAGCACGACACCGTCCAGTCGAGATCACGATCTCCATCGAGATCGCCGACATCCGTGGCGATCGCGAACGGAGCGCTGGGATAGGTCACCGCCGGCAGCAGGCCGCCGGCGCCATCGTTCATCAGGATCGCCGCGTTGTCGGTGAAGCTGTTGGCGACCGCGACATCGGGGTACCGGTCGCCGTTGAGATCCGCGGCGTTGAGTTGCCAGACCTGCCCGCCGCAGGAGCGCGAGGCGCCCGGCGCAAATGTGCCGTCGCCGTTGCCGCGGAGGATGTGCACGGTGGCGCCGTTGCGCGCGCCGACGACGAGATCCAGTATGCCATCCAGGTCCATGTCGGCGGCGCCGAGGGCCCACTCGCCGTTGCCGCCGCCATCGAAGTAGGTCGCGGGTGCGAAAGCGCCGGCGCCATCGTTGAGCAGGATCGAGAGGTTGCTGGAGCCTGAGTTGGTGTTGACGATGTCCATGGCGCCATCGCCGTTGGCGTCCAGCACGGCGATGCCGCGCGGCGTGGCGCCGACATCGTACAGCGTCTGCGGGTCGAACGTCCCGTCGCCGCGCCCCAGCAGCACGGAGACGCGGTTGGTGTTGATGTTGACGACACATATGTCGACGTTCCCGTCTCGATTGAAGTCGGCGGGCTCGGAGGGGCTGGCGCGATCCTGCACCGGGAAGGTCGGGCGGAGGAAGTCGTCGAACAGGCCCGTGCCGTCGGCCCTGTTCATGAACACGCGCAGGTCGGCGGTGTCCTCGTTGACGATGGTGAGGTCGGGGGCGCGGTCGTGGTTCAGGTCGCTGGCGATGCCGCCGTAGGCCCGCGTGCCGACGCTGGGGCTGGAGCGCACGTCGAGCGTATCGATGCGCTGAAAGTCCATTCGGGCCGCGGCGGCGCGCGTCAGGAACTGGAACGAGTAGCCGGCTTCGCGCAGCGGCGAGCCGTCGGCGCCGACCAGATCGTGCGAGCAGAAGACGGTGACGACATCCGCGGCAAGGAACTCGTCCTCGGGCGTGAGCGTGACGACGGTGTCGCCGGCCTCGAAGCCGATGGTCCCGGTGACGACGCCGCCCCAGCGGGCGAAGGCCCAGAAGGACCGGTCGGTCACCGACTCGCGCCGGACCGGGCGGTCGAAGGTGACGGCGATGCGGGCGGATCGCTCGGCGATGGTGTTGGCGGGCGGCTCGGTGGCCGTGACAGCCAGATTCTGGGCGCCGGCGAGGGTTGCGGCGGCAAGCGTGCAGGCAATCGCGGCGGGGGCGGGCAGTCGCATGGATCGCTCTCCTTCTGGCGGCCATCGAGCGGCCGCGGCATTGAGCGTACCCGAAACGGGGCGGAAGGCCGCCCCGCGTTTGCCGCTTTCTCTTGGGATGGCCGAGCTGGCGTCGCCGCCCACCTCCCTGATCTGGTTGAGCAGCCAGGGCGATGTGTGCAAATCCGCCGCGAGGTGGTGGATCTTGTGCGGCCCCGCCGCTACCGGCGCGACACCTCGTCCTTGCCGCCGGGGGCGTCCTTGATGGCGTAGCCCATGGCGAGCAGTTCGTCGCGGATGGCGTCGGCGGCGGCGAAGTCCCTGGCCTTGCGGGCGTCGCGCCGGGCGACGAGCTTGTCGATGACTGCGGGGTCGGGGTCGACGCCGGGTGCGAACAGGCCGATGTCGGTCTGAGCAGCCGCAGGGCGCTCCAGCGACAGCACGCCGATGACTTCATCGAACTGTCGCATGAGTTCGGTGTCTTCTGGCGACGGCTCCTCGATCTGGTTGATCCAGGTGTTGATCGCGGCGATGGCGCCGGCGATGTTGAGATCGTCGTGCATCGACTCGACGAAGTCGCGCCGGGCGACTTCGCGGGCAGCGCGCAGAGTCTCGCTGTCGGCTCCGTCTGCGGCGTCGCGCACGCGCCGCCAGCGCTCGATCATCCGGGCCGAGTCCTTCAGTCCCTGCATCGTGAAGTTGGCGTTGGCCCGGTAGTGCGTGCGGATGAGTTCCAGGCGCACCGCCGCGGGCTCGTGGCCCTGGGCGAACAGGTCGCGGGCGGTGAAGAAGTTGCCCTTGCTCTTGGACATCTTCGTGCCGTCGA
>JBICIE010000296.1:0-13565 GCA_043101635.1 Phycisphaerales bacterium JB039
GTCGAGCACCGCGGGGCCCGGACTGATGCGCAGGCGGAGCGATTCGACGGCGCCGGATGAGGCCCAGCGCGATCGCGGGCGCGCCTATCACGGCCCCGATCGGCGCGGCGCCTGGGCCCTCGGCGCCGTCGAATCGCTCCGCCTGCGCATCAGTCCGGGCCCCGCGGTGCTCGACGGGCCGGATGTGCTGCGCCCCAACCCGCTGCGCGACGATGTGGCGCAGCTCGTCCGCTACGCCAACCGCGATCGGACCCGCCTCGCCGACGCCGTCCGGGCCAGGCTCGGCTCTGCCAGCATCGAGCCGGTCGCCGTCGGCGTCGATCCCTGGGGACTCGATGTCCGGGCCCGCTTCGGCCCCGTGCGCTTCGAGTTCGACTGCGAGGCTGATCATGCCGCGGCGGTCCGGTCCGCCATCGATCGCGCGCTGGAGCCAGCGCCGTGAGCCGGGCCGGCCTGCTCGACGCCCATGCGCACCTGGCGCTGCACGGGCGCGACATGACCATGCTGCGCCTGGATCGATGCCGCTCGCAGGCCGAGTGTCTCGCGTCGATCGCGGCCCGGGCCGGCGCCGCCGGCCCCGGCGCGTGGCTGCTCGCCACCGGCATGCGCATCGAAGCCTGGCAGACCCCCGTCGCGCCGACGCGCCACCAGCTCGATGAGGCCGGCGCCGGCCGCCCGGTCGGCATCTGGTCCTTCGATCATCACATGCTGGCGGCCTCCAGCGCCGCCCTGCGCGCCGCCGGTATCGATGCCCACAGCCCGGATCCCGCCGGCGGCGTGATCGATCGCGACAGCGCCGGCGCCCCCACCGGCGTACTGCTGGAGAACGCCGCCCAGCTCGCCTGGCGCGCTGTCCCGGAACCGACAGCCGCCGAGCGCCGCCAGCAGGTTCGCGCCGCGGCCAGCGACTTCGCCCGGCGCGGCATCGTCGAGGTCCACGACATGCACGCTGCGCCCTGGCTCGGCCCGCTGCTGGCCGAGCTGAATGACGCCGGCGAATTGCCGCTGCGCGTGCTGCTCTACGTTCCCCTGGACGCCATCGAAGCGGCCGCCGAGACCGCCGGCCCCTGGCAGCGCGACCGGGTGCGCCTGGCCGGCGCCAAGCTGTTCGCTGACGGCACGCTCAACAGCCGCACCGCCTGGATGCTCTCGGACTACGCCGATCCCCTGCCAGGCCACGAGCGCGGCAAGCCGATGGTCGGGCCCGGCGCGATCGAGGCGGCGATCCGGCGCGTCGAAGCGCTCGGGCTGAGCCTGGCGACGCACGCGATCGGGGATGGCGCCGTGCGCGCCGTGCTGGATGCGATCGAGACCGCCTCGGGGTACCCCCCCACTCCGTGGGGGGATCAACCCAGCTCAACATTCGACACCCTCGCCCCCCCGCGCGGGGGGATACCCAGGCATCGCATCGAGCACGCCGAGATCATCGATGAGGCCGATGTGCCTCGCTTCGGGGCCCTCGGCGTCGTGTGCAGCCCGCAGCCCTGTCATCTGCTGACGGATATCGAGGTTCTGCGCCGTCTGCTGCCGCACCGGCTCGGGCGCGTCCTCCCCCTGCGCGAGTTGATCAACAGCGGCCTCATCCCCGGGCGAGACCTGCTGTTCGGCTCAGACGCGCCCATCGTCGAGCCAGAGCCGCAGGACAACATCACCGCCGCGACCCTCCGGCGACGCGCTGAGATGCCGCCAGAGGCCTCCATCGCCCCCCAGCAGGCCATCAGCGAACAGGAGGCATGTGCGGCGATGCGTGCCGGGTGAAACCGTCAGGCGGAATGCCCGGGCCTCCCATAGCATTCACAGAAGGGCCGGGCAGGATGCGCGGCCCCAGCCCCGTCCCTGCGGAGGATCCCCATGCGCGCGGACATCAACTACAGCGCCGTCATCGATTCCGACGAGGCCCGCAAGGCCCAGGCCGCGGCGGACGCCGCCCCCAGCACGCCCTCCGAACAGATCGACCCGGAGCGCTTCTACATCACCCAGCACTACGACCGCTACACCGATGAGAACCACGAGGTGTGGCGCACGATGTACGCCAAGCGGATGGAGACGCTCTACAAGCAGGCCTCCAACGTCTTCCTCGCCGGCATCGAGGCCATCGGCCTGCCCGCCGACCGCGTGCCCAAGGTCGCCGAGATCAACGCCAACCTCGCCCGCCTCACTGGCTGGCAGAGCCGCCCTGTCCCCGGCTACCTCCCCGCCAAGGCCTTCTTCGCCTGCCTGGCGAAGCGCCAGTTCCCCACCACCGTGACGGTGCGCCCCAAGGAACTGATGCACTACCTGCCCGAGCCGGACATCTTCCACGATGTCTTCGGCCACGTGCCGCTGCACGCCGACCCGGTCTTCGCCGAGTTCCTCCAGACCTACGGCCAGGCCGCCCTGCACTGCGAGGATCCGTGGCACGTCGAGCGGCTCGGCCGGCTCTTCTGGTTCACCGTCGAGTTCGGGCTCATCAAGGAGGACGGGCGCCTGAAGCTGTACGGCAGCGGGCTGATCAGCTCCGATGGCGAGAGCAAGTTCGCGCTGGACTCCAGCGATGTCGACCGGCGCCCGTTCAACCTCGATCTGGTCTGCGAGACGCCCTTCGAGATCGACCACTACCAGCCGATCCTGTACGTCCTCGACAGCTTCGAGCAGCTCCGCGACGCCATGAACAGCTACGCCGAGCGGGTGCTCAGTGAGGCGGGCGTGGCCGTTTGAGCCCGTTTGAGACCCGTTTGAAGCTATGACACGCGGCTGTCCGGCCTGCGCATCGGCTCGGCCTTGAGCGACTCGGCGATCCCGATCTCCTGCAGTCGTACGCTGGCCTCATCCAGCGCCTGCTTGGCCCGGGCGAATTCGTCAGCGTCCACCGACTGCCAATCCGTCTCGGCCTGCTCGATCATCTGGCGCAGAGACGAAATCTTCGCCTCCAGCGTCGACCGCTGCTCGGCCTCCAGTTTGGCGCCATACCGCTCCAGCCGCTCGCCGATCCACTTCAGATCCAGCCGGCTGTTGGTGATCAGGTCCACCACCCGGTGGCGCAGCATGTCCTCCCGGGCGTGCTCGATGCCCTCGGCCTCCATCCGGTCGACCTCCTCGCTGGTGAGGCCGTGGTTGGGAATGACCTGCAGCGAAGCCCGCTTGCCGCTGCGCCGCTCGTGCGCTGTCACATCCAGCACGCCGTTGGCGTCCACCGCGAAGGCGACCTCGAGCTGCGGCACGCCCGCCGGCATCGGCGGCAGCCCGCGCAGGTGAAACTCGCCGAGGCTGCGGCAGTCGGCCGCCATCTCCCGCTCGCCCTGGACGATGTTCAGCTTGATCGAGACCTGCCCGTCCACGCTGGTGCTGAACATCTCGGTTGCGCGCGCAGGAACGGCGCTGTTGCGCATGATGATCTTGGCGACCGCCCCGCCCGCCGTCTCGACCCCCAGGCTCAGCGGGATGACATCCAGCAGCAGACTGCCCTTGAGCGCCCCCGACAGGATCGCCGCCTGCGTCGCGGCGCCCAGCGCCACCACCTGATCCGGATCCAGCGCTGTGTACGGTTCGACGCCGAAGATCTCCGCGGCCTTCTGCCGCACCAGCGGAATCCGCGTCGAGCCCCCCACCATCAGCACCGCGTCGACGCCCGGGTACCCCCCCACTCCGTGGGGGGTCAGCTCCCGCCTCGCGTCGCGCAGAGCCCGCTCGCAGGCGCGGCTGGTGCGCTCCACCCACGGCGCCATCATCGCCTCGAGTTCATCCCGTGTCACCGTCCGGTCGTAGATGCGCCCTTCGCCAAGGTCGATCCGCACCTGGGCCCGCTCCTCCTCGCTGAGCCGCTCCTTGACGGCCTGCGCAAAGCCCTTCAGCGCCCGTCGCGTCGCCGGCGGAAACCGCGACAGATCGACCTCCGTGCCACTGACGGGCTCTGCCGTCAGTGCCGATGCCTCCCCGGGCGCCCTGACCTCCTCACCAAGGACCTCTCGAATCTCACGCACGAACAGCGCCACCAGCATGTGATCGACATCATCCCCGCCGAGATGCGTGTCGCCCGCCGTCGACAGCGTCTGGTAGAAGCTCGTCTCGCCCTCGGCGCCCGGCGTCAGGCGCAGGATGCTGACATCGAAGGTTCCGCCGCCGAGGTCGTACACCGCGACCGTCGATATGCCGCGGTTGCGCGCGCTGGCCCGGTCGAGCCCGAGCCCATACGCCAGTGCCGCGGCAGTCGGCTCGTTGACGATCCGCACGACTTCCAGCCCCGCCAGCCGCCCGGCGTCGCGCGTCGCGTGGCGCTGCGCGTCGTCAAAGTACGCCGGCACGGTCACGACGGCCTTGCTGATCGGCCGGCCCAGCACATCCTCCGCCCGCTGCTTCAGGGCGCGCAGGATGTCCGCCGACACCTGCTCGGGGCTCAGGGCCACCGGCTCGGCGCCGGCGCGTGGGATGAGCACGCGCATCGTCTGCCGCGGCCCCTCCACGACCTGGTACGGCAGGTACGGCAGGTCGGCCGCCGCGTCCGCCAGGGCCCGCCCCATCAGCCGCTTGACGCTGGTGATCGTCGCCTGCGGAAACTCCACAGCCCGCTCCCGGGCATCCGCGCCGACGACCGGGCTCAACGTGCCACTGACGGGCCCTGCCGTCAGTGCTCCCTCTGTTTCCTCATACCGCACCGCACTCGGGACCAGCGGGCTCTGGCCCGGCGGCGCCAGCACACGGCCCCCCCGCTCGTCGCAGATGGCCACGAGGCTGTTGGTGGTCCCCAGATCGATGCCAACGATGATCTCGCTCACAGGGGACGATACGGGCCGTCTCGATCGGATGCGGGACGGCGGCGTGCGATCACCATCTTGGTGACGGCGCTTGGCTGGCGTTGGCGTTGCCGCCTCCCCGGGCCCGAAGGGCCCACCGTCCATAGCCGGGGGCGAAGCCCCCGGTAACCGGCGCCCCCACACACACCGACGCCGAAGGCGTCGCCGTCACCCCCAGATGTACCGCTCGTCGTACTCGACCTTGTACTTGCGCAGCAGTTCCAGGAACTCCTCCTGAAACGACCTCGTGCGATGATGCTCCTTCTGCCCTGCGAGATAACGCCGAAGCGCCCCCACCTGCGACTGGCCAATCGAAAACGCCCCATACCCCTCCTGCCAACGAAACCCGGCGAACTCGCCGCCCCTTGTCTTGATCCACTCCGACGAATCGCCCTTGATCTGCTGGAGCAGGTCCGATGTCGAGATCGTCTTCGCCTGGCTCACGAGCAGATGAATGTGATCGGATGTCCCGCCGGCAGCGCGCAGCGCCGAGCCGTTGTTGCGGCAGATCCCGCCGATGTAGGCGTGCAGGTCGGGCTCGATCGCCTCGGCGATGCACGCTTCGCGGTTCTTGGTTGAGAACACGATGTGGAGCAGGATCGAGGTGAGGGTTGAAGCCATGCGCGCATGGTACGGGAACCCCGTCGGGGTTCCTCGCGTTGGATGGCCCCGGTTCCGGGGGCTGCGCCCCCGGCTATGGACGGTGGGCCCTTCGGGCCCGAAGCGCCATCGACGACGGCTCTCGGGCCTGATGTCGCGATCGCGAAGCTGCGAACTCAGTGCGTCCGCGCGCGAACGCGGGCGCGGCCAATCGCGCTCGCCTTAGCACTACCCTTGTCCATGCCCGGCGTCGAACTCCGCCCGGTCGCGCCTGCCGACCTGCCTGTCTTCTTCGAGCACCAGCGCGATCCGGTCGCCTGCCGCATGGCGGCCTTCACGGCGAGGGATCCCGACGACCGCGACGCCTTCGACGCCCACTGGCAGCGCATCCTTGCCGACGACACGGTCACCGTGCGGACCATCCTCGCCGATGGCGCTGTCGCCGGGCACATCGCCAGCTTCCTCCGCGAGGGCGACCTCGAAGGCGCCTACTGGATCGACCGGGCCATGTGGGGCCGGGGAATTGCGACAGCGGCCCTCAGAGCCTTCCTCGACATCGTCACGACCCGCCCGATCCACGCCCGTGCCGCGGCCGACAACGCCGCCTCGCTACGGGTGCTGGAGCGCTGCGGCTTTCAGCCGTTCGCCCGCGACCGCGGCTTCGCTAGCGCCCGGGGCGAGGAGATAGAGGAAGTGATCCTGATCCTGCGCTAAGGGCCCGGGCCCGGCCCGAAGACCCTTGTTTACCGGCCATCCTGCGGTACACTGGCAGTTGAGGGCCACGGCGAAAGGAGTGTTCGCCATGCGACGCCTGTGTGCGCTCGTCTGCCTCGTCCTGGCGCCGCCCGGCGCGGCGCAGGAGCAGGGCTGGATCATCCGCTTCGACCAGTCGGAGGTGACCCCGGCCGACCCCATCTTCTGGGTCGAGTGCTGGGCGTACTTCCCGGCCGAAGACTTCGCCTTCGCCGGCGCCCGGTGGAGCCTGCACGCCAGCGAGGAGGGCTGGAACGATGATGGCTGGACCATGCTGGCCCACAGCATCTGCGTCACGCCGCCGTGGTACATCTCCGGGCCGGACTATCTCGACATCCTCGACGGGCAGTTGAACTTCCCGCCCGGCAGCATCTATGCCGATCCTGCGAACCCCATCGCGGTCTGGCACGCGAGCTTCGAGGTCACGGACTTCACGCCGCGCGAGATCACGATCCGCACGGAGACGACGCTCGCCGAGGTCTTCCCCGAGCGTGAATCGAGCCAGTCGGAGGAGCGCCCCTGGACCGAGGGCGTCGGCGCCATCCGCGTCGTGCCCGCGCCGGGCAGCGCAGCGCCGCTCGTTGTCGCGGGAGTGACCGCGGCACGGCGCAGGAGACGGCAATGAAACGCGTCCTCGCGATCATCATCCTCACCGCGGCAACCCCCGCCGCCGCGCAGGACCAGGGCTGGATCTTCCGCTTCGACCAGGCTGAGATAACACCGGCCGATCCGATCGTGTGGGTCGAACTCTGGGCCTTCTTCCCGGCGACCGACTACGCCTTCGCCGGCGCCCGCCTCGACCTGCACGCCAGCGAGGAAGGCTGGGGGGAGGGTTCCTCGCCGCTGATGGGCATCGTGGATCCGCCACCGACAATCGCCGGCCCGTCAGTGCTCGACATCGTCACCGGTCAATTGAACTTCCCCCCGGCCGGCCTCTACGCCGATCCTTCCAATCCCATCAAAGCCTGGCGCCAGAAGTTCGAAGTGACGGACTTCACGCCGCGGGATCTGTCATTCCACACCGAAACTCGGGTCGGCGCCATCTTCCCGGAGCGTGAATCGAGAGCCTACGAGGAGCGCCCGTGGGCGGACGCCTCTGCCGTCATCCGCGTCGTCCCGGCGCCGGGCGCTGTGACGCTCGGCCTGACCTGGGCCCTGCTCGCATCGCCGCGCCGCCGCAGACAAGGAGGGTCGCCGTGAAACGCGCCTGCGCGATCCTCGCTCTCGCCGCCGCTTTGCCCGCCGCCGCACAGGACCAGGGCTGGATCATCCGCTTCGATCAGGCGGAGGTGACGCCCGCCGATCCCGTCTTCTGGGTCGAGTGCTGGGCCTACTTCCCCAAGGACGACTACGCCTTCGCCGGCGCCCGGTACAACCTGCACGCCAGCGAAGAGGGCTGGGGCTACGGCGAGTTCCTGCTGGCCGGCCTCATTGACCCACCACCGATCGTCTCCGGAAAGACGGTGCGCGGTATCGTCGCTGCGCAGTTGAACTTCCCTCCCGGAGGCATCTACGCCGATCCAGCCAACCCCATCGCGGTGTGGCGCCAGATGTTCGAAGTGACCGATTTCACGGCGCGCGAATTGACGTTTCACACTGAGACGCACATGGGGGCGATCTACCCCGAGCGGGAGTCAACGGTCGCCGAACAGCGCCCCTGGGCCGAAGGCGCAGGCGCCATCCGCGTCGTCCCCGCGCCCGGTGCGATCGCCCTTGGCATGCTCGGCGCCCTGACCGCAACCCGCCGCAGGCGCTGAGCTACTCCACCCACGCCAATCGCGCCAGCCGGTCGATCAACTCCGCCGCGGCCTGCGACGGCTCGCTGGCGCCGAGCAGGTTCACCCGGTAGAACCGGCGCGACTCGCCATCGGCAACATAAATCAGCGCATCGGTCCGGTCCGGCGACGGCTCGACCTCGAATGGGCCGCCGATGCGCGTCGGCTCGGCCCGGTTGGCGAACGGACTGTCGGCGACCAGCCGCCAGATGCGGTCCACCTGCTCGCCGGAGAGCTGGCGGATCCGCGGCGGGTAATCCTGCTCGCGCAGGCCCGGGCGCACCTGGGCCCGCAGGGCGCCATCGGGCTCCAGCACGTAGCGGGAGGGGCGCAGGTGGGGCGGCAGATCGCCCAGGCCGCGCGGGTCGGTCACCGGCGAGTAGATCGTCACGCCGACGGCGAAATCGCCCGGGGCCCGCTGGCGCGGCGGGGGCGGCTCGATATCCAACTCGCCGTTGCCGCCGCAGGCGCCGAGCAACATCAAGCCTGCCAGAATCGCCGCCGGCGCCCGCATGAGCCCAGTGTATCGCTCCCGCCGGGCGGAACGGCCCCCAGCGGGTCCATACCCTGTGCCCCATGGACATCAGCCTCAAATGGCTCAACCAGCTTCTGGACCGCCCCGTCACCGCCGATGAGGCGGACGCCGCGCTGACTGCCGCGGGCTTCCCCATCGAGTCGCGCACGGAGCGCCCCGGCGGCGACATCATGCTGGATGTGGAAGTCACCAGCAACCGCGGCGACTGCCTGAGCCATCTCGGCTGCGCCCGCGAGGTCGCGGCGGTCACCGGCCGGCGCCTGAAAGTGCGCGACCTCCCCGAGCCGCCGCGTTCCAAGGAGCGGGCCAGCGGCATCTTCACGCTGGAGAACCGCATCCCGCAGGACTGCCCGACCTTCACGGTGCACATCATCCGCGGCGCCAGGGTCGGCCAGAGCCCCGCGTGGCTGTGCGAACTGCTGGAGGCGGTGGACCAGCGGCCGATTTCCAACGCCGTCGATGTCACCAACTGGCTGACGCTCGAAATCGGCAACCCCGCCCACGTCTTCGACCTGAAGAAGTTGGCCGGCTCGAAACTGATCGTGCGCCACGCCGATGGCGGCGAGAAGCTCAACACGCTCGATGACAAGCAGCGCACACTGGCGGCCGGCGAGATGGTCATCTACGACGGCCAGCGGCCCCAGTCGCTGGCGGGCGTCATCGGCGGCGCCGACTCCGAGGTCGACGAGTCCACCACCGACATCGTGCTGGAGGTGGCGACCTGGAACCCGGCCATGGTTCGCAGCGCCGCCCGCCGCCTGAACATCCGCACCGACGCCTCCCACCGCTTCGAGCGGATCGTGCATCCGGCGACCTGCCTGCCCGCGGCGAGGCTCGCCGCGGCCATGCTGTGCGAACTGACCGGCGGGACGCTGCTGGAAGGCGAGATCGTGGCGGGCGCCCCGATCCCCGAGCCCGCGCCCATCCGCCTCCGCCCCGCCCGCGCCCGCGCGATGATCGGCGTGGACATCCCCGCGACCGAGATGAACGAACTGCTGGAGTCGCACGAGATCGCCGTGCGCGCCGAGGGCGAAGACCTGCTGTGCACACCCCCGGCCCACCGGCCGGACCTGGTGCGCGAGATCGACCTGATCGAAGAGGTCGCCCGCACCAAGGGCTTCGACGCCATCCCGGTCCACGACCGCATGCTGGTGCGCATCGGCCACCCGCAGGAGTCCGAGCGCGCTGCCCGCGAGATGGCCCGCGTGCTGACCGGCCTGGGCTTCCACGAGACGGTCACCTTCAGCTTCGTCACGCCCGAGCAGGCCCAGATGTTCATGCCCCCGGGGCTGGAGGCCGTCGGCGTCGACGATGAGCGCCGCGGCGGGGAGCCGACGCTGCGCCCCAGCGCCATCGCCAGCCTGCTGCGCTGCCGCAAGGCCAACCTGGACGCCCAGAGCGAGCAGCCCGGCGGACTGCGCCTCTATGAGATCGCCGCGGCCTACGCCCAGGTCGCCGGCCGCGAAGAGACGGTCGAGCACCGCAACCTCTCCCTGCTGATGGATGTGCCGGGCGTCGCCCCCGGCAAGCAGGCCAAGCAGGAGCAGCTCCAGCAGGCCGTCCGGCTGCTGCGCGGCAGCATCGAAGCCCTGGCCACGGCGCTGGCCGGCCCGGCGGCCGCCGTCGAGGTGACGCCCTGCGCCCCCTCCAGCCCGGCCTGGGCCGACGGCGCCCACGGGCAGGTGACCCTCGATGGTCGGCACATCGGCGTGCTCGGCGTGATCGGCCCCCAGGCCCTGCGCCTGTTCGACCTCGACATCCCGGTGGTATGCGCCGATCTCAGCGTGGAGGCCCTCTGCGCCGCCTTCCCGCCCAAGGCGCTGGCGCACGCGCTGCCGGCCTTTCCCGGCATCGAGCGCGACCTGTCGCTCATTGTCGACGAGCAGATGGCCTGGGCCGATGTCGCCAGCGCTGTCCGCGATACGCCGCTGGAGCAGCTCGAGGACTTCGAGTTCGTCGGGACCTACCGCGGCGCCCAGGTCGGCGCCCGGCGCAAGTCGGTCACGCTCCGCCTGCGCTTCCGGGATCCTGCGCGCACGCTCCGCCACGAAGAAGTCGACCCGCAGATCGAGGCCCTGGTCACCCGACTCGGGGAGCGGCTGGGAGCGACGCTGCGGGCCTGAACCACATTGTTTGCAGACACTTGCGCAGCGACGCGCGGCGCCGTCGCTGGCGAGCCTCCGGGCATACCATGCAGCGCCTTGGCCGCTCGCCGTCCGCAGCAACGCGGAACGCAACTCGACTCAAGGAAGGAGAAGACCGGTGACCCAGACCGCGACCAACCCGCAGCGTTCCGCGCAGGAGGCCCCGGCCGACCGGCCGATCGTCTACGTCAACGGCAGGATGCTGCCCAAGAGCCAGGCCGCCGTGAACGTCTTCGACCACGGCCTGCTCTACGGCGACGGCGTCTTCGAGGGCATTCGCGTCTACCGAGGGCGCATCTTCAAGCTCCAGCAGCACATGGACCGCCTGTGGGAGAGCGCTCGCCAGATCGGCCTTCAGATTCCGATCTCCCGCAAGGAGATGATCGAGATCCAGCGCCGCTGCATCGAGGCCAACGAACTGGTCGACGGCTACATCCGGCTGGTCATCACCCGCGGCGTCGGCACGCTCGGGCTCAACCCCAGGCTCTGCCCGAGGGCCGGCATCATCTGCATCGCCGACCAGATCACGCTCTTCCCGCCGGAGATGTACGAGCAGGGCATGAAGGTGATCGTGGCCCAGCGCCCCAAGACCCCCCTGGCCTGCCTCGACCCGCGCATCAAGAGCCTCAACTACCTCAACAACATCCTCGCCAAGGTCGAGGCCATCGACATGGGCCTGCTCGAGGTCATCATGCTCAACCTCGATGGCAACATCACCGAGGGCTCCGGCGACAACATCTTCATCGTCAGGGATGGCGCCCTGTGGACCCCGCCGACCGACGCCGGCATCCTCGCGGGAATCACCCGCCGCTTCGTCATGGACGAACTGGCGCCGGCCCTTGGCGTCAAGTGCCAGGAGCGCAACTTCACGCTCGACGAACTGCTCAGCGCCGACGAGGTCTTCCTGACCGGCTCCGCCGCGGAGATGATCGGCGTCAGCGCTGTCGGGCAGCGCAACGCCGCCGGCGGCTACGACTTCACCGAGATCTCCGATGGCGAGGGCCCGATCACCGCGAAGCTGCGCCAGCGCTTCCGCCAGATCGTCACCAGCGACAACGTTCCCGAGGACTGAGCCGCCGGTTCAACCGAGCCTGCCACCGACCACGGCCCTGCGTGGTCGGTGTTCATTCCGACGCATCGAAAGCCGCAGCGCAATGGACCCACGCGCAGCCGACCTCATCAAGACGCTCGCCCTCAGCGAGCACCCCGAGGGCGGCTGGTACCGCGAGATCTTCCGCTCCGCCGCCGGCGTGCGCGCTGCTGATGGCCGCCAGCGCAGCGCCTGCACCACGATCTACTTCCTGCTGACGGCAACCGATCGCAGCCGGTGGCATGTCGTCCAGTCCGATGAGATCTGGCACTTCTACGAGGGCGCGCCGCTGCAACTGCTGACCGTCGATCCGGCCGGCTTCGCGCTCCAGCAGCGCATGCTCGGGACGGTCACCGGCGGCCAGCGCCCCTCCTGGACCGTCCCCGCCGGCCACTGGCAGGCCGCTCGTTCCACCGGCGCCTTCACCCTCTGCGGCTGCACCGTCGCCCCCGGCTTCGACTTCGCCGACTTCGCCATGCTGCGCGACGATCCCGCGCTCGCAGCCCGCTTCCGCGACGACATCCCCGGCGCCGCCGACTTCATCTGATCGTGGCATCGCCCTTCCGGGCGATGCTGCTCCTGCCTTGAACGCCCCACCCCCGATTCCCGATATCCTCCCGCCATGCCCATCGACCTCCGCTCCGACACCGTCACCAAGCCCTCCGACGCGATGCGCCGCGCCATGGCCGAAGCTCCCGTCGGCGACGACCAGTTCGGCGAAGATCCCACCGTCAACGCCCTCCAGCAGCGCATCGCCGACATCCTCGGCAAAGATGCCGCGCTCTTCTGCCCCACCGGCACCATGACCAACCAGGTCGCCCTGCGCACCCTCACGCGACCCGGCGACGATGTCATCGTCAGCCGCGAGAGCCACGCCGTCTGGCATGAGACCGGCGCCGGCGGCGCCAACGCCGGCGTGCAGTTCACCGAGATCGGCGCCCGCGGCGTGTTCACCTGCGCCGACTTCGAAGCCGCCTGCAAGCCGCACGGCCACATCATCTACCCGCCGACGACGCTCGTGCAGATCGAGAACACGCACAACCGCGCTGGCGGCGTGATCTTCCCGCAGGAGGAGATCGAGCGCATCTGCGCTGCCGCCCGCGCCCGCAACGTCGGCGCCTACCTCGATGGCGCCCGCCTCTGGAACGCCGCCGTCGCCAGCGGGCGCCCGCCTGCCGACCTCGCCGCGCCGTTCGATCTCGTGACTGTCGCGCTCTCCAAGGGCCTCGGCGCCCCCGGCGGCTCGGTGCTCGCCGGTTCGAAGGACATCATCGCGCGCGCACACCGGTACCGTCGCATGTCCGGCGGCGCCATGCGCCAGATCGGCATCCTCGCCGCGGCCGGCCTCTACGCCCTCGACCACAACCTTGCCCGCCTCGCCGAAGACCACGCCAACTGCCGCGCCATGGCCGAGATCCTCGCCGAAAGCAACCGCGTGATCCTCGACCCGCAGAGCGTCCAGACCAACATCCTCGTCTTCGAGTTGACGAACGACGCCCCCGACGCCCCCGACGCCCCCACCGTGGTCAACGAAGCCCGCGCCCGCGGCGTCCTCATCTTCGCCTTCGGACCGCGCCTGGTGCGTGCGGTGACGCATCTGGATGTGACGGCTGAGCAGTGCACGGAGGCCGCTCACGTCATTCGAGAGGCCATCGACAGGCCATGAATCGCGCAGTCTAAGGGGAATGCAAAACTTGATCATGCTGACCACAGTTTCGGAAGATGATCTCATCTTCCTCGTACTGAAAGGTCACAAGTAACCCCATCGAGGCATGCATTTCCCAGATCGGTCGCGACTTTGTCATGTCTCGAGCCGAGAATCCCTTAACTCCCTTCAATGGATGAACCCGCAGCCCTGGCCTAAAGGGGTAGTACGGCCGCTCCGCCAATTGGCGGAGC
>JBICIE010000297.1:0-11984 GCA_043101635.1 Phycisphaerales bacterium JB039
GCTCTTCCGATCTCTCGATAGCATGCACCATCGCATCGATGCCGGTGGCGGCGGTGACCGCCGGCGGCAGGCCCAGGGTCAGGCGGGCATCCAGCACGGCGATATCCGGCAGCACTTGTGGTGCCACGACACCCTGCTTGGTGGTTTCGCCGGTGGTGACGATGGCGATCGGCGTCACCTCGGAGCCGGTGCCGGCGGTGGTCGGTACCTGGATCAGCGGCAGGCGCTTGCCCTGGGCGTTGCCGACCCCATATACGTCCTGCAGCCGCTGGCCATTATTGAGCAGCAGGGCGACCAGCTTGGCGGTGTCCATGGCGCTGCCGCCGCCGAAGCCGATCACGCCGTCGCACTGGCCGTCACGGGCCTGCGCGAGCGCGTCCAGCACTACGGCTTCCGGCGGGTCAGCGACCACATCGCTGAACAGGGTGACGGACAGGCCGGCCGAGCGCAGGTGCTCAAGCACCGGGGTCAGCAGGCCGCTGCCGAGGATGCCGCCGTCGGTGACCACGCACGGGCGCTGCATGCCCAGCGAGGCGGCGATCTCCGCCAGCCGGTCGCTGGCGCCGGGTTCACAGATCAGGCTTTGCGTGGTGCTGAAGGTAAAGGGTGTCATGGCGGTGCTCCCTGGCGTTGGCGACGCCGGTCATGCCGGGTGAATGGCGTGATGACAGGCGCCGCACATGGTAAACCATCCTGTCAGCGCGATCACGCTGTCGGCCGCCTTGACGGTCGTCTCCAGGAAGGCGTGGCGGGCAAGCTTCTCGCCCGGCGCCCGCGGCGGGCCCAGCACCAGGGCGTCCTCCCCGGGGATCGCCCGCACCGCGTCCAGCTTGAAGCCGCGCTGCAGCGCCGCGGGAATCTCGGCCTCCACGATCACCAGGTCCTGCTTGCGGTCCTCGCCGACGATGCGCTCCACCGCAAACGCGTCGCCCGTGTCCAGCGTGATCGTCGCCGCCGGGGCTCCCAGCAGCGCCGCCCGCGACGTCACCAGCCGTCCCGGGCCGATGAAGAAGCCCGCCGCCCCGGGCGCATCATCGTGCTGACGCTGCGCCGACACCTGCGCCACCGCCGGCGCATACAGGTCGATGATCCCGGCAAAGACCGTCGGCTCATCCGCCTGCGCCAGCGCCGCAGGCGAGATCCACGCCACCGCAGTGGCAGCGCTGCAGGCAATCGCATGTGGTCTTCCAGCCATGTTTCCTCCGCCGCAGAATTCAGCCCAGCGGCCTGAGATTGTTCGCGACACCGGTGCGATAGGCCAATACCGCCGGCGCCAGGCCCCCCAGCGAGGCGACCAGGATCGCCCCAAGGCCCACCAGGATCCCCGCCATCGGGTCGATCCGGGCGTCGATCACCAGCCCGAGGCGGCTCTCCAGGGCCGCCGCGACCAGCACGCCGCCGATCCCGCTCAGCAGGATTCCCGCCGCGGCGCCAGCGGCCCCGAGAAGGGTCGCTTCGATCAGCACCAGCCTGAGGATGCGGCCGGCGCTCGCCCCCAGCACCCGCAGCGTCGCCGTCTGACGCCGGCGCTGCTCCATCGAGTTGTACAGGGCCAGCATAATCGAGGCGCCGCTGGCGAGCATGACTACCGCGGCCATCGCGATGAGAATGCGATCGACGTTCGCCACAATGCGAAACAAGTTGTCGATCTCCTGACGCGGCTCGGCGACGGTCAGGTTCGGGTTACGTCGAAGTCCGTAGGCGATCTCGGGAAGCACCGCCGAGACGCTGCTGCCCGCCCGCGTCACACAGCGCAGGTAGGCGCCGGTGACCTGGCGGTCAGCGTCGGAGATGTCTTCGGCCGTCAGGCCGCTGATGTCCGCCCCGGCCCGCTCCAGTCGTTCCAGCGCGTGCATGAGCCATGAGGCGCGAAGATCGACGAACACCGCCCGGTCGTGCGCTGTGCCCGTCGGGCCGAGCACGCCGACGACTTCCAGCGGGAATTCACCGTGGACATGGCCTTCTTCGCGCCGCCCGTGCGTCAGCGCGATGCGGTCGCCAAGCCCGACGCCGCTGAGCCGCGCCGCCTCGGCGCCCAGCACCGCCTCCATCGGCGCCGAGAATGGACGCCCGGCCCGGAACGGCCACGCCCGCCGCCAGGGCTCCTGCTCCTCGTCGCGCGGCTCGAACGCGGGATCGGGGCTGAACCGGGTGAAGAACTCGCGCGTCGTCGCCAGCACCGGCAGCCCGCGGTAGCTGTCCCCCTGCTGGATCGGTATGACGAACTCCAGCCGAGGGTCGGCCTGCATGCGCAGGATCTGCGTCCAGGGCAGGGCCCGGTCCGGCGCGCCGGCGTGGAACACCGCGTTGAGCACCGCCACCAGCCGGCTGGTGTCGCCGCTGACCAGCAGGTGCATGTTCCCGCTGCCGCGCTGGAAGCGGCGCTGCGCAGCTTCGCGCAGACTTAACAGGGTGAGCATCAGCGCAACCGAGATCGCCACCATCGCGATGGTCGTGATGGTGCTGAAGCGCCGGCCCGCCATCGACCGGCGCACGATCGCCATGTCCGTCAGGCTCACGGCGCCGCCTCCGCCAGTTCATCCAGCGTGATGCGGCGCGCAAAGCGCTCCGCCATGCGCGGATCGTGGCTCACGCACAGAAGGGCCGAGCCAGCCTCCGCGCACGCCGACTGGATCAGGCCGATCGCCGCCCCCGCGTTGGCGGGGTCCAGGCTCGCCGTCGGTTCGTCGGCCAGCACCAGTTCCGGCGCGCAGGCCACCGCCCGCGCCACCGCCACCCGCTGCTGCTGGCCCACGCTCAGCCGCTCCGGCGTTGCCCCGGGCCGGCTGATGCCCAGGTGCTCCAGCAGCGCCGCGGCACGCTGGCGGTGCTCCCGGCGCGGCGTCTCGGAGAACTTCAGCGCCGCCATCACGTTCTCCAGGGCGCTGAACCCGTGCAGCAGGTTGAACGTCTGGAAGATCATCCCGATGTGCCGCCCGCGGAAGCGGTCGCGCCCCGCCGCCCGCAGCGCATGGATGTTCTGCCCGGCGACCGCCACCGTCCCGGCGTCCGGCTCCAGCAGCCCCGCGATGATCGACAGCAGCGTGCTCTTGCCCTGGCCCGAGCCGGCGGTCAGCAGGACCTGCTCGGCCCGCTCCAGTTCCAGCCTCCCGATGCGCAGCGCAAACGGCTCGCCCCCCTCGTCGGAGCGGTACGCGAAGCGGAGCCCGGAGATCAGCAGGGCGGGAGGCGCCATGGCAGTGGGGCAGACGATACCCCGCAGGCGCAGTTGCCGGCGCCGGCAATCGCCGGTACCGTGCCCCATGACCGAGCCGCGCCTGACCGTCTACCTCGCCGGCGAGATCCACTCCGACTGGCGCCAGCGCGTGCGGGACGCCTCCGAAGGCCTCCCGATCGATTTCACCGAGCCGGTCACCGATCACGACGCCAGCGACGAGTGCGGCGTCGCCATCCTCGGGCCGGAGGAGCAGGGCTTCTGGAAGGACCGCAAGGGCGCCGGCCTCAACGCCATCCGCACGCGCACGGCGATCCGCGGGGCCGATGTCGTCGTCGTGCGCTTCGGCGAGAAGTACCGCCAGTGGAACGCCGCCTTCGACGCCGGCTTCGCCGCGGCTCTCGGCAAGCCGCTCATCGTGCTCCATCCGCCCGAGCACACCCACGCCCTCAAGGAGGTCGACGCCACGGCCTGCGCGGTCGCCGAGACGCCCGAGCAGGTCGGCCGGATCCTGCGCTACGTGCTGCGGGGGGAGCTGTAGGCGCAGAAAAAGAGGGGGCCCGTGGCCCCCTCCGGTGGCATACGGATCCGCAGATCAGCGCGTCATCAGCTCCACATCATCGATCGCCACCCGTCCGCGCTCATCGCCGAAGCCGGCGCCGAAGTCGAAGCGCACCGCCACGATGTCGGTCATGTCCAGC
Organism: Phycisphaerales bacterium JB039; assembly: GCA_043101635.1. Classification (GTDB taxonomy): domain Bacteria; phylum Planctomycetota; class Phycisphaerae; order Phycisphaerales; family UBA1924; genus CAYMJK01. The sequence goes on from JBICIE010000297.1 coordinate 3,877, forward strand.
GGCGTCTGGTTGCGCAGGAAGTCCGCGAGCTGAATGCGGATCACTTCGAACTCGTTGGCCCAGCCTGCCCCGGTCCCTTCGCCCGTCCGCTGATACGGCTCCTCGAGCCCGCCGCCGTAGGCGCCGAAGTCGATCGAACTGGTCGCCCCCGAGCCGTCGCGCAGGGTCACCGTGAAGCTCAGGTCGCCCAGCCGGGCCACCGTCTCCGGGTGGCGCGTGCCCTGGCAGCCGCGGAACGACAGCAGCTTGAACTGCGTGAAGTCCCGCGCCGCCGGCGCAACCGCCAGCTCGTAGAAGCGCGTCGAGCCGGTCGTCCAGTCAAACACGACGCCCATGGGATCGTCCGGCGCCCCCGGGCGCACCCGCGTCATGCCGTTCATCGGATCCGTCGGGGCCCAGGTCAGCACCCCGTCCAGATCGCGCATCAGCCCCTCGAACAGATTGCCCACGCTGAACAGCACCGCCTGGCCGGAACTGCTCTGGGCCGTCGAGGGGTTCGTCTGGTAGTCGTCGATCACGAACCGGCCCGGATCGCGCGGGTCCTTCCACTCGTTGTCGACGATGGTCGACGCCCGCAGCGCCGGCGCCGCCAGCGACTCCCACTGGCGCTGGAGGTAGTCCAGCGCCGGCTCGTTGCCGCGCACGAAGTGCTGGATCGTGCACAGCCAGTCGATCTTCGCGACCCGCTGCACTTCCTCGCGCCCGATCTCGGTGCCCGCCGGGCCCTCGAAGTCATTGAACCCGCAGCAGTTGAAGTCGTTGTGATCGGCGCCCTGGATGTACGTCGCCGTCCGCGTGCCCGTCGCCCGCTCGAAGATGGCCCACGGCTTGGAGCCCGAGCCCGGCCGCCCGCGCACATCCCCATCCGACGACCCGTAGATGAAGTGGTAGTTGACATCGTTCGGCCGGGCCCGCGTCCCGAAGTCCGTCGGCGCGATGCTCGACACCACCAGGATGTCGCTCAGGCTGTAGTTCACCGGGTTGTAGCTGCCCGTCACGATGCGGTCGTACGCCCGCACTACGCCCTCGCCGCCGCGGCTGTGACCGATCCACACCGTGCGGCTCTTGTCGAGCCGCCCGTCCAGGGCGCCCCCGGCGATGGTCGCGAGGTTGCCGAAGAAGTAATCCGTGTGTGTCAGCGTTGTCGTCGAGGCCGTCTCGATGCCCGGCACCGTGTCGTTCTGGTGGCTCATCACCACCCAGCCGTGGCTGGCGAAGTGGTCGTGCATGTAGTCGTACCAGCGGTAGTCCTGCCAGTTGCCGTGGCTGATGATCACCACCGGCACATCGGTGCGCGATGCGATGTCCGCCGGGTACGTCAGCCGCTGCTGATTGCGCGTCGATGGGATGCCCGGGAACACCGCGGTGTACGTCTCGACCCGGCTCGTCGCCGCCGGCCCCGCCAGCGTCAGGTCCTTGAAGACCCAGAAGCCGGTTTCGTCGCCGAGCCCGTCGATCACATCCCCGCCATCGAGCACGCCGTTGCGATTGGCGTCGATGACGAGGTCATACCCCACGCCGATGTCCTCCCCGGCGTCCGCAAACAGAGCGCCGGACGCGAGCAGATCGAACGTGTTGTCCTCGACTGCGCCTGAAGCCGGGAAGGCGACCGGCTGCGACAGCCCGGGGCGAACGTCGATCAATGTCGGATCGGCCGCCCACTGCGCCGCATCCTTCGCCGCGACGATGTACACATCCGCCGTCTGCCCCCCCAGCCCCGGGTTGTCCGCCGGGTCGAGGGCCAGTTGAATCGTCTCCCCCGCATCGAATGTCCGCACATAGTCCGCGTGCGGGAACGCGCTCAGCCGGCGGGCCGCCAGTTGCGCTCCCGCCGGATCCGACGGGCATCCGGCCGCAAACTCGTTCTGGAAGCACAGGAAATCGAAGAAATCCAGCGTCCCGCTCCCGTCGCAGTCGGCGTACGGATCGCCGGTGGCAAACGCGTTCTGGAAGCACAGGAAGTCGAAGAAGTCGAGCGTCCCGCTGCCGTCGCAGTCCGGGTAGCACTGGGCCGAGGCGGCCGAAGCGAACATCGCGGCGCCGAGCGCCGCGCCGAGCGTGGTCCGATATCTCATGAGCGTTCTCCTCGCGTTCCGTCCAGCATAGCCGAAATCCCGCCGGCGCACACCCGTCCGGATGCTGAACTTCAGTCGCCCTGCTCGGGAATCCCGAGCAGCGCCTCCACGAACGCCTCGGGATCGAACGGCTGGATGTCCGCCGGGGTCTCCCCGAGCCCGACGAACTTCACGGGGATGTCCGTCTGCTCCCGGATCGCGACGACGACCCCGCCGCGGGCCGTGCCATCCAGCTTCGCCAGGAAGATGCCGGTGACGCCCGCGGCCTCCAGGAAGCTCTCGGCCTGGCGCAGCGCGTTTTGGCCCGCCGTGGCGTCCAGCACCAGCAGCGTCTCGTGCGGGGCGCCCTCGATCTGCCGCGCCGCCACGCTGCGGATCTTGCTGAGCTGGCGCATCAGCGGGTCCTGGGTCTGCAGACGACCGGCGGTATCCAGAATGATGATGTCCGCCTCGCGCGCCAGCCCCGCGGCGCACGCGTCGTACGCCACCGCGGCCGGATCGCCGCCCTGCTGGCCCTTGACCACTTCCACGCCGAGCCGGTCGGCCCAGATCTCCAGTTGCCGGACGGCCCCGGCCCGGAAAGTGTCGCAGGCGCCCACCAGCACGCGCTTGCCGTCGCGCTGGAACATCGCGCACAGCTTGGCGATGCTGGTCGTCTTGCCGGCCCCGTTGACGCCGGTGACCAGGATCACTGTCGGGCCCTCGGTCGCCAGCGCCAGCGAGCGATCGCGCTGCGGCCACATCGCGCACAGCTCGCGCTTGAGATAGGCCAGCGCGTCTTCGCCCTTCTCCAGCCGGCCCGCGCGCGCATCGGCGCGCAGGCCCTCCACCAGCCGCCCGGTCGTGGTGGCGCCGACGTCCGCCAGCAGCAGCGCGCGCTCGATGTCCCGGATCAGGCTCTCATCGAGCTTCCGCCCCGCAACCAGCGAGCGCAGCGTCCCGCCGATCGCCTCGCGCGTCCGCGACAGCCCGTCGCGAAGGCGCGACATCATGGACTTCAGCAGCGCCACTCAGCCTCCCTCCGGCGCCGCCGCGGTCGCCTCAATCCTGCGCGCCGCCTCGCCCAGCAGACCGTTGACGAACGATGGCGACTTCTCCCCGCCGAAGGACCGGGCCAGCGCGACCGCCTCGCTGATCGCCACGCCCGGCGGCGCCCGCCCGCTTCGCATCTCGTAGTGCGCCAGCCGCAGCAGGGCCCGATCGACCGCCGGCTGACGGCTGGCTGGCCACGCCGGCGCCAGTTCCTGCATGAGCGCATCGCACGCCTGCCGCTCGGCGAACGCGGCCCGCGCAAGGGCCAGGCTCCGCCGTCGCTCCGCCGCCGACAACTCGACTTCCGCCAGCGATTGCAGCAGTTCCTCATCCGTCGCCTGCGGCGCCGCGTCGAGCTGGAACAGCGCCTGAAACGCGGCCCGCCGGATACGGCGCATGTGGCTCATGAGGTGGCCCCGGTCAACTTGTCCGGGGCCCGATGTCCCGATGTCGCCGGCTGCCCGCTCGCCAGCGCCCGCGCTGCGCCGAGGGCCTGCAGCGCCGCACGCATCGCTTCGGCGCCCTTGTTGCCCCTGGCCCCGCCGGCCCGGGCCTCGGCCTGCGCCGCGGTGTCCACCGTCAGCACGCCGAAGGCGACCGGCAGGCGATACCGCACCGAGACCTCCGTCAGCCCGTGGGCCACCGCCCGGGCGATATGCCTGTCGTGGCTCGTCTCGCCGCGGATCAGGCAGCCGAGGGCGACGATGGCGTCGAATCGCCCGCTGTGCGCCGCGACGGAGGCGAGCTGCGGCAGCTCGAAGGCCCCGGGCGCGTGGATCGTCTCGACAGCGCTGTCCGGACCACTGGTTTCCACGTACGCCGCCCGGGCGCCCGCCTCCAGCCGGTCGGTGACGCTGGCGTTGTAGCGGCTGACGATCAGGGCCACACGCGGCTTGTCCGGATGCGCAGTCAAGGTCGGGATGATAGGGCGCAGAACAGCGCCCGCACGCGACTATCGGCGCGCTGCCACCGGGAACGCGACCACGCTGCGCCACCCCGCCGCGTCGTAGGCGCGCACGCCGAACAGCCAGTTGTCCTTGCTCAGCGGGATCGTCGCCTCCGTCACGCTGCCCACATCCAGGGCGCCGGTCCAGTCCGGTTCCGTCGTCAGCCGCCAGACGACCTCGTACCCGGCGACATCCGGCTCCGGGCTGGGGGCCCATCGCAGCGTGGTGTCGCTCGTCAGCTCCGCCGTAATGATGCGGGCCTCTCCCGGCGCCGACGGCGCATTGGCCAGGCGCACCAGCGTCGAGCCCACAAGCTGCGCCACGCCGTCGAGATACGTCGCGTCCACGTGCTCCAGCGTGTCGCCATAGCGCACGCCATCTTCGACCCGCAGGTCCTGATGCTGGCGCGTGTAGTCCTCGTACACCACGGTGAACCGCACCGCCGGCAGCCCCGCGTCCACGAACGGCGTGTGATCCCCGCCACGCAGGAAGCGGTCGTTGCGGAACACCATCATCGCCTGCACCGGCGTCTGCTCCAGCGCGCCGCTCTCGCGCACGAAGCGGGCAAGCTGCCGCTGCGGCGAGTCGCTCTCGGCGCCCAGCGAACTGATCTGCGCCTGCGTCTCGGCGTCCGCCTGACGCGGCGCGCCCTGGCTGAACACGCGAACATGTCGCCGGGCATCCAGCAGATCCTCGATGCCCGGCGGGACCGACGGATCGCCGACCATGTCCAGACTCAGCGCCCCGCCGATGTCCTCGCCCCGCGCCAGGGCGCTCTCAACGTGGTAGCGGGCCCCGTACAGCCCCTGCTCCTCGCCGGCGGTGCACAGAAAGACGACCGTCGCATCGAGCCTCGTGTCCGCCAGCGTGCGGGCCAGTTCCATCACCACCGCCACGCCGCTGGCGTCGTCATTGGCCCCGGGGGCGTCCCCGGCGCCATCGAGTCCATCGGAGTTGCGGCTGTCGTAGTGGCCCAGCACGTAGTACCGCCGGTGGGCCGCCTCCGGCATCGTCCCCGGCAGCACGGCCACGATGTTGACGATCTCGGCGCCATCGGGCAGCCGCCGCCCCGGGGGCGCCTCGAAGCGCTCCAGCTTCGCCTCCAGCCGCCCGCCGTAGCTCTGCAGCTCCGCCAGGATCCACCGCCGCGCTGCCCCGATGCCACGCTCATCGGACTCCGTCTCGCTGAGCGTGTGGCGCGTGCCGAACCCGACCAGCGCCTCCACATTGGCCCGGGCCCGCCCCCCGGAGAGCCCGGCCAGCGAGTCCGATGCCGATGGATCCGGTGGCGCCATGATCGCGATTGTTGCGGCAAGCGGGAGCAGCATGATCGACAGTGTAACGCCGCTGCCCCGCCGCCGCCCCGCCCCCGGTCAGCCCAGCGCCCCGGCGCCGGCTTCCTACCATCGCCCGTGCGCGGCGTCATCGACATCCCGGCCGAGCTGGCCCCGGTCGGCGAGGACCTCGCCGCCTTTCTCGACCGCGTCGCGGGCCGCTTCGATGACCACCTCGCCAGCGAGCTGCCCCCGGTGCGGGACCTGTGCCATCATCTCCGCGGCTACCGCGGCAAGATGCTCCGCCCCGCCCTGACGCTGCTGGCCGCCATGACCGCGGCGGGCCGGCCGGCCGCGGAGCTGCTCCAGGGCGATCGCGGCGAGGATCTGGTCCGCATCGCCGCGGTCTGCGAGCTGATCCACATGGCCACACTGGTCCACGACGATGTCCTCGATGATGCCGACATCCGCCGCCGCACCCGCACCATCAACCGCCTCCGCGGCAACGAGACCGCCATCATCCTCGGCGATTACCTCATCGCCTCGGCCTACCACCTGTGCTCGACGCTGCAGGACCAGGCCGTCGCCCTGCTGGTGGCCGCCACCAGCCGCACGCTGTGCGAGGGCGAACTGCTCCAGTTGCACCACCGCGAGGACTGGTCGCTCGATGAGCCGACCTACTTCGAGATCATCGACCGCAAGACCGCCGCGCTGATCAGCGCCGCCTGCCGGCTCGGGGCCCGGGCTGCCGGCGCCGGCGCCGGCGCCGAGGGGCGCCTGGCCGAGGGAGGCCGCCTGCTGGGCATCGCCTTCCAGATCCCGGATGACCTGCTCGATCTCACCGGCGCTGAGGGCGTCGTCGGCAAGAGCCTCGGCAAGGACCCCCAGAAGGGCAAGTGCACCCTGCCGGTGATCCTCTGGCTGGCCGAGGCGCAGCCCATCGAGCGCGGCCAGCGGCTGGGCCGGCTGCGGCAGGTGACCGACCCGGCCGCCGGGCCCGCCAGCGCCCTGGCCGAGGCCCTCGACCGCGCTGGCGCCCTCGACCGGGCCCGCCAGCGCGCCAGCGACCTGGTCGAGCGGGCCCGCGCCCTGCTGGCCGCCTCGCCCCCCTCGCCCGCCCGCCAGCTCATGGACCTCATGGCCCGGGCGATCGTCGAGCGGGCGATGTAGGGCGGGGGTGGCAGAGAGCAGAGAACAGAGAATAGAGAGCAGAGAATAGAGAATAGAGAACAGAGCGTGGCCGCGGCGCGCGGGGGCGCAGCGCCGCATGCGCACTGCGCCCCCCAAAGGAAACAGGGCGCTGCGCCGCGCCCGGATCTCCATTCTCTATTCTCTATTCTCTATTCTCTTCTTTCTGCCCCTCACGCCGCGAGGCTCAGCCCGCCCTCGCTCTCGTTGCTCGGCACACCCAGCAGCACGCTGATGGGCAGCGACGGGTCGGACATCTGGCCGCCGCGCTTGGCGATCAGCTGGTACTGCGCCTGGGCGGTCCCGGCCGGCACGGTGGCATCGATGAATTCCTTTTCGCCGGTGTCGCCGAGGATCGTGAAGGCGCCGGTCGGCGTCAGCCGCCGCTGGATCTGCGTGTACACCTCGGCGCCGGGCGCCGGCTGAAGCGCCTTCCAGCGCAGGCGGATGGAGCCGCTGGCGAGGACCTCAGCCGTGATCTCGCTGGGCGTCGCGGGCGCGGGCGCGGGTGTGGGAGTGGCCGGCGCCGGGATGCCGGCGGTGGCGTAGACGCCGGGGTTCTGCGTGGTCTTGGCGTAGGCCTTGATCTCGGCGATGGCGGCCGAGCCGAGCGTGCGCATCGTGTCGATGGCATCGTGGAAGTTACCGGTGGCGCCGACGGAGGCGTCGCGGGCCGCCTGGGCGTTGTTCCACTGGGTGCGGGCGGTATCCACGGCGGCCTGGAGGTCGGTGACCTGGGTGAGGGTCAAGCCGATAATGGTCGGGTCGGCGGTCCACAGGGGCAGGTGGGTCTCGTAGAACTCGAGGGCGCCGACGCGGCTGGGGGGCACGATGGCCATGACATGTCTCCTGTGCGCTGAGCGCGATGGTGTCTCGTTGAGCGGATGTCGGCGCCGCGTGCGCTGCGGGCAAGCGGTCCGGGCCCGCGACGCCCGCGCTGCGGCTGCACAACCGGCGCAGGCTGCGCTGCCGGCGCGCAGCGCGGCCCGAGAACGGCCCGCGCCAGCGCGCTGCCGCCCCCGATGGATGGCCGGGCAGGGCCCGCCCGCGGCCAGCGCAGCCGCCAGCGCCCGGCGGCGGCAGGTCCGTATCACGGATGCGCAGCGATCATGCGCAAGCGCACAACGATCGTGCGCAAGCGCACAACGACCGTGGGCAAGCGCACAGCCATCGTGCGCAAGCGCGAAACGACCGTGCGCAACGCCGCGAGAGCCGTGCGCAAGCATGAAACGACCGCGCACAAGCCTCCGGCCGCCCTGCGCGCGTCCCCGGCCGCCGTGCACACTCCGAAGATGGCCGCGCAGCGGCTTAGAATTCATCGCCGCGGCTGATCGGCCGACACGGCCGCATCAGCCGGCGCCGGTCAGCACCCGGCCGGCCCGCGTTCTTTACGGCCCGCACTCCCCGAGCGCAAACTCGTTCACGAAGCACAGGAAGTCGAACCAGTCGAGCACCCCGGTGGCGTCGCAGTCGGCGTACGGGTCGCCCACGGCGAATCGCGTCTGGAAGCACAGGAAGTCGAAGAAGTCGATATACCTGCTCCGGTCGCAGTTCACGAAGCAGCTCCCGACATCCTCGATCAGGTCGACCGC
>JBICIE010000298.1:0-8372 GCA_043101635.1 Phycisphaerales bacterium JB039
GCGCGGCCTCGCGCAGAGCGCAGATGGGGTCGCGCAGAGCCCGGATGGCCTCGCGCAAAGCGCGCAACCGGTCGCGCCGAGCGCACGTGTCCTCGCGCAGAGCGCGCCACGGGTCGCGCCAAGCGCAGATGGCCTCGTGCAAAGCGCGCCACCGCTTGGAAGAGAAGGATGAAGGATGAAGGATGAACAAAGGCAGGGATGAACCGAAACCCGAGCCCGGCGCCCGGGCCGGCCACGCTTACTCATCCTTCATCCTTCTGACTTCATCCTTGCACATGCAGGAACATCGCCCGGAAGGGCGATGCCACATGGCCCCTCTGCGTTGCTCTGCTCCCTCGGCGGCCTCTGCGTTTGCCTTTCCGGCCTCCGCGTTCTGCCCTATCGCCTCAGATCTGCCACAGGCTCGAGCCCCACGTCAGCCCGGCGCCGAAGGCGAGGAACATGATCTTCTGGCCCGGCCGCACCCGCCCCGCCTGGCGCAGGTCATTGAGGGCCAGCGGCACGCTCGCCGCGACGGTGTTGCCGAAGCGGTCGATGTTGATCAGCAGCCGATCGGCATCGAGCCCGAAGCGGTCGCGGCTGGCATCCAGGATGCGCTTGTTGGACTGGTGGCAGATGTAGTGGTCGACATCGGTCGGCGCCAGCTTCGCCTTGCGCAGCGTCTCATCGATCAGGTCGCCGAAGGTCTTGACCGCGAACTTGAAGACCGCGCCGCCGTTCATCTGCACCACGTTCAGCTTGCGCTCATCGGGCTCGTGGCCCTCGGGGAAGTCGCGCATGCACATGGGCACGAACAGATGGCGCGAGCCCTCGCCATCGCTGTGCATCGCCTGCGTGATCATGCCCTTGGAGCGGTCAGCGCTGGCCCGCAGGATGATGGCGCCGGCGGCATCGCCGAACAGGATGGCCGTGCCGCGACCGAACGTCGAGTAATCGACGTGGTTGGTCAGGCAGTCGGCGCCGATGACGGCGACGGTTCTGTACGTCCCGAGGTTCATCAGCGCTGCGGCGGTGTTGAGGGCAAAGACGAAACCGCTGCAGGCGCCGTTGACATCCATCGCCGCGATCGTGCCGGCGCCGATGCGGTCGGCCAGCACGCTGGAGACGCCCGGCGTGGGCATGTCCGGCGTCATGGTGGCGACGACGATCAGGTCCAGGTCCGTCGGCTTCAGCCCGGCATCCTGCAGCGCGCTGGCGCAGGCGCGGGTGGCGAGGCTGGTGGTGGTGTCGCCCTGCTCGCGCACGCGGACGCGGCGCTCGCGGATGCCGGTGCGCTGGACGATCCACGCGTCCGAGGTGTCCAAGAGCTTCTCGAGGTCGGCGTTGGTCAGCCGCCCGGCGGGCAGCGCAGCGCCGACGCCGGCAAGCTCGATGCCCGGAACGAGCATGCTCACGCCGGCTCTCCCTCGTGGGCGGCGTGCAGCTCTTCCTCGACCGGCGCAACCTCGGCCAGTCGGGCCACGACCGCCTCGTTGACGTGGGCGCTGATGTACTCCAGCGCGTTGCGGATGGCAGCGCAGATCGTTCGCGACTGGCTGGAGCCGTGGGCGATGAAGAAGGCGCCGTTGACGCCCAGCAGCGGGGCGCCGCCGTGCTCGTGGTAGTCGTTCTTGGCGTAGATCTGCTTGACGACCGGCTCGAACTTCAGGGCCAGTTCGGGGTCGATGGCGAAGATCTCGTGGGCGATGGCGTTGAACAGGCTCTTGGCCAGGCCCTCGGCCATCTTGAGCACGGTGTTGCCGACGAAGCCGTCGGTGACGACGACATCGGCAGCGCCATCGAAGAAGTCGCGGCCCTCGATGTATCCGATGTAGTTCAGATCCGGCGTGGCCCGCAGCAGGTCGCGGGTCTGCTTGATGATGCCGGTGCCCTTGGCTTCCTCCGAGCCGATGTTCATCTGGGCGACGCGTGGCCGCTCGATGCCCAGGACGCGCCGGGCGTAGGTCTCGGCCATCACGCCGTACTGCCACAGGTGGGTGGCCCGCGGCTCGGGGTTGGCCCCGGCGTCGCACAGGACCACCGGGCCGTGGAAGGCGGGGATGGTCACGGCGATGCCCGGGCGGTGCACCTGCGGCAGGCGCTTCATGTGCATGATCGCCGCCGAGACGCAGGCGCCGGTGTTGCCGGCGCTGAGGACGGCGTCGGCGACCTGCCCGCCGCGGGGCGAGCCCAGACGGGCCAGCTCGACGATGGAGCTGTCCGGCTTGGCGCGGACAGCGCGGGCCGGGGGCTCGTGCATGCCGATCACCTGCGGGGCATGCACGATCTCGATGCGGTCGGAGGGCGCTGACCGCTCGCACAGCGTCTCGCGGATGACGGCCTCATCGCCGACGAGGATCAGCCGGTCATCGGCTTTGAGGTGAGCCAGAGCGTCGATGCAGCCGGCAAGGATGGCGTCGGGGGCGTGATCGCCACCCATGACGTCGATCGCCAGGCGCATGGGTCACCCCTTCTCGACGCCGATCCCCAGCTTGGGCACCTTGATCTGCAGGCCGGCGCGGACGTACCCGGACTGCTTGCAGACCCGGTGATGCTGCTTCGGCATCCCGCTGAGGGGGCAGATGGTCACGCTCTTGCCGCGCAGGGCGTCGTGAGCGCGCCGGCGCCGAGTCCGTCCGTAGCTCTGTCGATGGGTTGGAAGCATGGCGTCGAGCCTCCGCCCCGGACACGGTCCGGGCATCAAAAGGGGCGTGGTCGCCGGACGATTCGGCGGGACCAACCGTAGCAATCGCATGAGATTGAGTCAATCGGGCCACCCCGGCGGGGGGCCCCGGCGGCGCCGTCAATCGTGCTCGAATATGGACTGGGTACGGAGCACCAGCCCCCCGCCGAGCAGGTGGTAGGTCTGAATATGGGCCTCCCGGGCCAGGAGCTGGACCTCCACCATCGACAGGCCCTCGCCATCCGCCCCGGCCCACTCGTGGATCAGGGCCCCGGTTTCGGCCGCCGAGGCGCGCAGCTCGGACGCGGTGGCCTGATACAGGTTGTCCGAGAGCTGCTCGCTCTGGACCGTGGTCAGATAGCTGGCCCCTGAGGTCCCGAAGCTGTGCTCGTAGTCCCGCTCGCCAGCGCACGAGAAGGCGCTGAGTACCCCGGCGCTGGGCAGGCCGGCCTCCTGATCAGTCACCAGTTCGGTGGCGCAGAGCCGCCCGAACTCGAACCGCACGGCGTGGGCCCCGGGCATCAGCCACAGTTCGCAGCCGTAGCCGCCCAGGCGCAGGCGCCGTCGCAGCACCGGATCAAACAGATTCCGGTCGATGGCGCAGTTATAGAGGATGGCCTGATGTGCAATCAGGCACGCGGGCTTCAGCGGGCTCAGTTGATTCATGCGTGTCCCCCACGCTCTTTGCCAGGGCAAGCCTGGTTATCGGGCCGAGACGCCGATTCCGTCGACGAGACTCTGGCTGCGTATCACACCAAGGCCGTGCATCCTGGTCATGGCCACGATGCCAAGATACAGGAGCGGAGTTACCGGATCCAGCGCTACGTAGCCGATTCAAGGAAAATCGCGGCCGCGTTTGTCGGTCGGTGGCGGATCCTGCGCGATCATCATGAGTTCCCGGACCTTCCCAGACCACCCCATTTGCCGACTGCCGGCACTGTTGCAGGTCGTCGGCGCCGCCGAAGCCCTCGGGGCGTGCCCGCACGAGGAGCGGAGCGCGCTGGCGCGCCTGCTCATCGAGCACGCCGATGCGCCGGCGCTGCGCGGGTGGCGCCGGCTGCTGGACCAGCTCTGGGCGGGATCGACGGCCGACCCCCGCTCCGAGGCGCGAGCCGCCCTGATCCAGCGGTGGGCCTATCTGCCCGCCGCGCAGCGCGAGCAGGCCGCGGCGCTGCGGGGGTCGTGGGATGGCGCCTTCCGGCGGGCGGGCGGGTCGCCGGACCCGGTGGTGCGCGCCTCGGCCGCCCTTGCCGCCGGCGTGTTGCAGCCCATCGAGGGGCTGGAGGCCTGCCTCGGGCTGCTGGGCGACGCCGACCCGATGGTCGTGCGGGAAGCCGAGCGGGCCCTGGTGCGCGCCGCCACCGCCGCGGCCGAGGATCCGACCCGGCGCGACGCAATCGAGCCGATTCTGGCGCGGGCGGCCGGGACGTTCGGCGAGCACCGGCGCCACGGCGCCCTGCTCGCGGCGATCTTCCTGCTCGACATGGCGTCCCTGAGCGCAGCGCGCCGGGGCGCCGGCGGCCCGCTGGGGCGCTGGGCCGCTGGCGAGCCCGACGATGGTCACAGCGCGATGCGATCGGCCCTGCGCAAGACGAACCATCCCATCGCGCGCCGGCGGGCCCTGGAGTGGCTGGCGCTCGAGACGATGGCGACCGCCGCGCTGGACCGCCTGAATCGCGCCGCCGACGCCGAGGAGCACGAGGCGGCCCTGGCGCCGTGGCACCTGACGCTGCGTCCGGCGCGCCGGGAGCGCCTGGCGCTGCTGCGTCCGAAGCGCAACGCCGCCGATGGACCGATCCCGCCGGCCGGCGCCGCCAGCGGGCTCAGCGAGCAGGCCCGGATCGGGCTGTGCCACTGGGTGGCGCTGGCGCGGCTGAGCGAAGAGCAACGCCGTCCGCTGGCCGAACGGGCCCTGGCCGATCCCAGCGAAGCGGTGCGCTGGACGGCCATGCGCCTGGCGCCGGAGCGGGATCTGGAGGACTTCGCGTTCGATCGTGACGAGCGCATCAGCGCCTCGGCCCTGCTGCGCCTCTCCGGCGCCGGGGCGGCGCAGCGCGAGCGGGCGGCGGCGCGGGAGGCGGCGCTGCGCAGGGCGACGCGACTGCTGCGCCACCCGGCCGGGCCGGTGCGGGCCCTCGCGGCCACCGAGAGCGCCCGCCTCGATCCATGGGCCCCGGGGCCACGCGGCGCCCTGTGCGCCCGGACGCTGCTGCGCGCCGAGCCCGAGGGTTTCCTCGAGGAGCTGCGGCAGCGCATCGGCGCGGGAACGTCGCAGGTCCACGCCATCGCGCTGGCCCGGCGGCTGGGCCTGTGCGCGCAGGTGGAGCCGCAACTGCTCGAGGTCGTGCGCCGCAGCGGGCCGGCGGCGCTGGCGTCGTGCGACGAGGCCGGGCGCGCCGCGATCGACCGGGCCGGCGCCACGGCGGTGATGGCGCTCGGGGAGTTGTCCAGCGATGTTTCCGGCGAAGCGCTGGACGGCGCCCTGCGTCACACCTCGGCCCGCGTGCGCGCCAACGCCATCGAGGCGATGGCCCGCCGGGCCCGGCGGCAGCGAGCACCCGCCGCGGAGCTGCGCCGCACACTGCTGGAACTCAAGACCGACCCGGCCCATCGCGTGCGTGCCAGCGCCATTCTCGCGCTGCTGCGCGGGGAGGGCGGATCGCTCCAGACGCGCCGGGCGTACGAACCTGCCGCGGCGGAGCAACTCGGCGCCATGCTCATTGACGATCGGCCCATGCACCGCGTCGCCGGGTTGTGGGCCGCCCAGCGTCTGCTGACGCGCGGCGCCGGCGCGGGGCTCGGACGACACTGGACCCCGCTGGCGGCCCGGCTTGCCGGCATCGCCCAGAGCGACGACCATCCAGGCGCCCGGAGCCGGGCCGCGGCGTGCGTGCGCATGCTGCAGGTCGAGGTGCGCAGCGGATGGCGGGGCCGGGCCCCGAGCCTGGAAGCCGAGGAGGTCGCGGCATGAGGCTGGCGATCGCGCTGCTCGTGAGCTTCGCCTGCTGCGCCGCCGCCCAGCAGGCGCCGGTCGAGATCATCGGCCCGGACGGGCGCCCGGCCATCGCCATCGACCGGCCGCAGCCGCCGGCGACGACGGATACCGGGATGCCGCTGCTGTGGATTCTGGCCAGCGCCACCGCGCTGCTCGGCGCCGCCGGCGCCAGCGCATGGACCTGGCGGATCTGGGCCCGGTTGCCTGTCGAGGAGCGCGCCTTCTGCCTGCTGGCCCTGCGGCTCGGCCTGGGGCGCAGGTGGCGCAGGCAGATCGAACGAATCGCCGCCCACGGCAAGACCAGCCCGATCGCCGTCGCGCTGTCGCCGGGCGCCCTGGGGCGCCTTGGGCCCGGGGCGGGAATCGCGCCGGAGGATCTGGCGGCCCTGCAGCGCCGGCTGCCGGGGTCAGTTCCGCGGGGGGCGTGAGCCGGGGCCGGCGAGCGGCGCCTCGCCGCGGAGGCGCAGCGCGATGTCGAGCAGAATGTGCGGGTTGATGCGCACGGTCTGGTGGCTGAGCAGCAGCGTGCCGGGCTGCCAGATGGGCTCCATGCCCGGCGGCGCCGTGTTGCGAGCCCCGACCGTGACATCGTTGGTCTGCGTGTAGCAGACCAGTTGGTAGCCGGCCTCGGGCAGCGCCGCGTTGAGGCGCTCGATCATGTCCGAGCCGGGGCGCATCGACCGCGCTGCGCTGTCCAGCGGCAGCCAGCGCGCCATCCGGGCCCCGCAGTGGGGCGAGGCGATCGTGTAGAGCCGGCGCACGTTCAGCCGTTTGGCCGGGCGCGAGTCCGCCGGCAGATCGGCCCACAGGTCGGCGGCGTATCGCGCGACGATCCCGCCCATCGAATAGCCGACGACATCCACTTCGATGGTCCGCTCCGGATCATCGGAGGGCCACGCCTGCTCGATGCGCTCGACGACCCGCCGCCCGGCGGCCTCGACGCTCCACAGGAACGGGTAGCTGACGGCGATGGCCTGCTGCGGGTCGGCGCCGGTCAGATCGACCAGACGATCGCGCACGCCGGCGCCGGACAGCGGCGGATGATGCCAGGCGTCCAGCACGACCAGCGGGCGCTCGAGGCGGCACGGCTCGGCCTGCACGCGGGCCAGCTCGCGCTGATAGACCTCGGGCGTGATCGTGAACGCCGGGTTGTCAGGGGCGCAGGCCATGAGCAGCAGCAGGCAGTGGCACAATGACACAGTGGCAAGATGGCGAAATCGCCAGTGACGAGCGTCGCTGGCGCAGGCCGCCGCGGTTCCTCTGGCGTTTTGCCACCTTGCCACTATGCCACTCTGCCACTGCTGACCCAGTTACGACTCGCCGATGGTCAGGCTCGCCGGGCTGGAGCGCAGGCGCTGGGCCGCCATCTTCTCCCAGCCCGAACCGAGTGCGCCCTGCGGATCCGGCGGGACGATCTCGACGAGCTTCTGCCCGAGCTGCGCTGCGCCGGACTCGATGCGCCCCTGGAACGTCTTGCACTCCGCCAGCAGGCGGTCGAGGATCTCGGCCTCGGGCACGTTGGCGACGCGCTGGCCCTGGACGTAGATGATGCCGCGCTTGTCGCCGGCAAAGACCGCCACGTCGGCGCCCTCCGCCTCGCCCGGGCCGTTAACGACGCAGCCCATGACGGCGACCTTCATCGGCACGCGGATCTCGTCGGCCAGCTTGGCCCGCACCTGCTGGGTCAGCGTGAACAGGTCGACCTGGATCCGCCCGCAGGTGGGGCAGGCGATCAGTTCGGCGCCCTTGCGCTCGCGCAGGCCGAGGGTGTACAGCAGTTCCAGCCCGTCTTCGACCTCGTAGACCGGATCTGAGGCGTAGCTGATGCGGATGGTGTCGCCGATGCCGCCAGCCAGCAGCGTACCGAGGGCGACGACCGATCGGATGCAGCCGGTCTCTTTCGGTCCGGCGTGGGTGACGCCGAGGTGCAGCGGATGGTCAAACCGCCTGGCGATCTCCGTGTAGGCGTCGATCGTCAGCAGCGCATCCATGCTCTTGGCGCTGATGCAGATGTCGTGAAAGTCGCGCTCGTAGAAGATGTCGAGGTATTCCTCGAGCTTGGCGATCATGATGGCCAGCAGATAGCCGTGCTTGTGGTTGCTGAAGACGGCCCCGAGCTCCTTCGCCCGCTTCTGCTTGTCCTTGCGTTCGACGATGGAGCCCTCGTTGACGCCGACGCGGATGGGGATGCGCGCCTGCCTGCAGGCGTCGATCACCTCGATCACCTGGGCCCGGTCGCTGATGTTGCCGGGGTTCAGGCGGATCTTGTGCACGCCGGCCTCGATCGCCTCCAGGGCCCGCTGGAAGTGGAAGTGCACGTCGGCGACGATCGGAACCGGCGCCTCGGCCATGACTTCCTTGAGCGCGGTGGTGTCCTTGCGCTCCGGCACCGCGACCCGCACGATGTCGGCGCCGGCCGCGGCGAGCTTCTGGATCTCGGCGAGGCAGCCGGCGACATCGTGGGTGTAGCCGGCGTTCATGCTCTGGACGCTCACGCGGGCCGGCGTGGTCGGGGCGCCGTCCGGGCCGGGCAGGCCGCCGCCGACCTGCACGACGCCGACGCGCTGATCGCCGATGAAGATGGGGCGGGTTGGGCGGCGGGGCTGCATCGCGTTCATCGTACGCGAACCGGCGCTGGGCGTTCGCGGTGAGACGGATCGCCAGCTACCGCTCGGGCACCACATACCGCAACCGGTGGGCGCCCCAGGAGCCGAG
>JBICIE010000299.1:0-10953 GCA_043101635.1 Phycisphaerales bacterium JB039
GTCCCGCCGCCCATAGGTAGAGAACCCCCTCTATCCCAAGGCCGACCCATGCCCGCAGCACACCCTCAAAACACCACGCCCCACGCCACAAACGGCCACATCCCCCACCCCGCGCCCGCGCGGGCCATACCCCCGACCGACCCCACAACTCCACCCCTGCGCGCGCACAACACCCACGATCCCGACCCCAACCACGAGAGATCCGCCCGGGGCGCACAAACTTCTCGCGACACCGACGACGCTCCCGCTCCCGTCCCACCCTTCCCCCACCCCCTCTCCTCCCGCCGCGCAAACCCACCCACCGCCGAGCCCACTACTGACCGCCCCACCCTCCCCGACCACATCGACCCCGACGAACTCCTCTTCGACTACTACGACTCCGCCGACGACCGCGAACTCGCCGCCCGCCACGGCCTCGGCGCCGAAACCCTCTTCGCCTGGGCCGAGCATCCTCACACACGCCGCATGCTCGCGCGCCTGCGCGCCTTCAGCGAAAAGCGAGCCGATGACATCCGCGCCTACAGCGCCTGCGCTGCCGTCCTCTCCCTCTACCGCCTCGTGCACCGGCCCATGTACATGGTCCAGCACATCTCCATCCCCGCCGAACTCCGCAGCCAGGAGATCACCCTCAAAGCTGCCCTCGCCATACTCAACCCCATCGAGCGCGCCAGGACCTTCAAACACAAGCTCAACCTCCGCCGCGCCCTCGCCGCCCTCAACCCCCGCCGCAACGTGCCACTGACGGCCGCCGTCAGTGCTCCCCGCAGCCCCACCCCGTTCGCGCAAGAACCGCATCCCGCCGCGAGCATCTCTCCGAAAGCGCGACCCCCCCTGGTGGCACTGGCGTCCGGCCTGTGCGACGCCAAACCCCCGCGCACAGCCACGGCCTCAACCCGCACAGCGCCCCCAACTTCACCCCCAGGGGCGCGGGCTTCCAGCCCGCGTCGGCGCAAAGCGCCGAACCAACCACCCTGCGCCACCCCCAACAAGGCGCCAATGCAACCCCAACTTGAAGCGCCCACCACCCGCGCCTCACCGTCCATCCCCGCGCAACTGCGCATCAGCGCTCCGCGCAAGCCCAGCGCCACCAGCCTCCTCGACCAGTCCGGCGCCCTCCCCCGCGCCCCCTGATCCGGGTACCCCCCCACTCCGTGGGGGGCTTCCCCTCCTACCGGGCCTCCTCCCGCCTCAAACGCGCACACCACCCAACCGCGCTCCCGACGCGGGCGCTTTCGCTGCGCCCCGGCGCCGGACGCCCCCTGTCCCCCGAGCGGTACCATCGCCCATGCTCACCGTCACCAAAGACACCATCCTCCCCGCCACCGTCACCGGCTCTTGGCCGCGCCCGCGCTGGTTTGACATGAGCATGTGGGGCCGCCCCATCGACACCTGCATGATGGACCCGCGCTACCGCGAGAAGTTCACGGATGCCATGTCGGTGATCGTCGCCGACGAGCAGCGGGCCGGGCTGGACATCGTCACGCACGGCGACCTGCACTGCGATGAGGACATGGCCGGCCGGTCGTGGCATCACTACCCGCTGCAGCGCTGGGCCGGGCTCGATGGCGATTACCTGCAATCAGATGAAACGCGCTCGCCGTGGCTGCGCTATCCGCCCGGCACGCTGCTCAACGAGATCTACACCGGCTGGCGCTGGCCGCGCGTCACCGGGAAGATCGAGCATCGCCCGCTCGACTACGCCAAGATCTGGCGCATCGCCCAGGGCCGAGCGGCGCGCCCGGTGCGCTTCGGCACGTGCTGCTCGCAGGTGATGGGGCTCTTCCTCGACCTGTACACCGACCAGTACACCGATCACCGGCAGGTGATCTGGGACATGGCGGAGGCGATGAACAAAGAACTGCTCGCCCTGCGCGACGCCGGCTGCCGGTGCATCCAGATCGAGGAGCCCACACTGCACTTCTGGGCCAACACCTACGGCGCAGGCAGCGACGAGGTGAAGTTCATGGTCGACGCCTTCAACCGCGAGGTGCAGGGGCTGGATGATGTCGAGATCTGGATTCACACCTGCTGGGGCAACCCCAACATGCAGCGCGTGATCGAGAACGACAGCTACCGCGAGTCGTTCGAGCTGTACCTGCACGCGCTGAAGGGCGATGTGTGGACGGTAGAGATGACCGATCGCAACTTCCGCGAAATCGAGCTGTTCGGCTCGATGAAGGGCCGCCTGCCCAAGAAGATCGCCGTGGGTGTCGTCAGCCATCGCACGCTGCAGGCGGATCGGCCGGAGGAAGTGGCCGAGCGCGGGCGCAAGGCGCTGGAGCACATCGACCCGGAGCAGCTCATCTTGTCTACCGACTGCGGCTTCGGCCGCCAGGGCTGCAACCGCGACATCGCCTTCTTCAAGACCACCGCGATCGCCCAGGGGCGCGACATTCTGCTGAAGGAACTGGGATTCGAGCCGCGCGGGGCGCCCGCGGCCGATCCGATGCTGCAGACCGACATCGTGCCCGAGAAGCCGGACCGGTAGCCGTTTCTCAGGCCATGGCGCGCCCGGCCTCTTCCAACAGCGCCGCGGCGCTTGCGGGGTCCGGGGCCTCGGCGATGAGACGCAGGATCGGCTCGGTGTTGCTGGGGCGGATGTGGACCCAGGCCCGCCTGTCATCGAGGTCGATGCGCACGCCATCCTGCCGGTCGATGCGGGCGCCAGCAAAGTGCGCCGCGAGGCGCTCCAGTGCGGGCGCCGCGTCATCGCGATGGCGCAGCGGCGCCTTGCGCTTCTCGATGGCGTAGGCGGGAATGTCGCGCACCAGATCGCTCAGACGGGCGCGACGGCGGGCCCGCAGGGCGAGCACCAGCGCCATGGCGCTGAGCGAGTCGCGCACCAGCGTGACCTTCGGCCAGATGACGCCGCCATTGCCCTCGCCGCCGAGCAGCACGCGCCGGCCCTCGGACGAGAGCCGCTTCATCGCCTCGACGACGTTGGCCTCCCCCACCGGCGTGCGCACGACCTCGGCGCCGAAGCGGGCCGCGATGTCATCGAGCATGCGGCTGGTCGAGAGGTTGGTCACCAGCGCCGCGGCGTGCGCGCCGGCGCCGGCCTGCTCCAGCACCGCCATGGCGGACAGCGCCAGCGTGTACTCCTCGCCGATGTACTCGCCGCGCTCGTCGATGATGGCAAGCCGATCGCCATCGGGATCCTGCGCAAAGCCAATCTCGGCTCCGCGAGCGCGCACGAGCGCGGCGAGGTCGCCCAGATTCTCTCGCGTCGGCTCGGGCGGATGGGGGAAGACGCCGGTTGGGTCGGCGCCGGTGTGAAAGAGCGTGGCGCCGAGCGACTCCAGCAGCGCTGCGCCAAGTTCGCGCCCGGACGCGTTGACGGAGTCGAGCACGATGCGCACGCCGGCGCCGATGGCCCCGGCGCCGGCAAACGGATCAATCGCGATCAGCAGGTTGTTGAGATGGGCCTCGCCCGAGACCTCGCGGCGCAGGTCGGGCTCGGCGGGCTCGACATCGCCGGTGGCGCCGAACCGCTCGATGATCTGGGCGGCCAGCGCCGCCGGCGGGGCGCAGGCGGCGGCGCCATCAAGCTCCGGCGGGTTCCAGATCAGGCACTTGAGCCCATTCCACTCCTGCGGGTTGTGGCTGGCGGTGACGATGAGGGCGCCATCGGCCCGCAGGTCGTCCACCAGCACGCCGGCGGTGGGCGTCATGGCGACGCCGGCATCCAGCACGTGGCAGCCGGCCGCGCCGAGGCCTCGGGCCGCGGCCTCCAGGATCTCGGCGCCGCCGGCCCGGCCATCGCGGGCGAGCACGACCATGGGCTCCGGCTCGACGCCGGCCTCGGGATCCCAGCGCAGCGGCCCGGGCGGGGCGACGCCGGCGCGGACGCGATCTGCAAGCCAGGCGCCGAACGCCGCGGCATATCGACAGGCAATGTCAGTCGTCAGGCTCTGCCCCGTCACGCCGCGGAGGCCGCTGACACCGAGCATCAGGGGAGCGTCGCTCATCGGCGAGGATAGGGAGTTTGGCGGTGCTGGCAGAAGGGTCGCAGAATGCCGAGAACATCCGCAGTTCGGCGGAGGCGCCGGCGCCGGCAGGTTGTGCGCCCCCGGGCGGGCCGAGTCAACCATCCACAGATGGCCAGTGGGCGAGACTCGGCGCGAGAATCCACGCAACCTGCTGCCCGCAAGCGGCTTAGGGAACTGACAAGAATCTGGAGCGGGAGTTATCCACACACTGCCCACAGGTGGATTCGCGCCGGTGGGAATCGCGCGGGCCGGTGAACGTTAGTTCCTCTTTACACGAACTTTACAGGCTATCGGGCCCAAGGCACTACCATCCAGCCGTGTTTCGCATCAAGGTCGAAGACGAGTTCTGTGCGGCTCACGCGCTGCTTCTGGCGGGCACGCGCGAGCCGGTCCACGGGCATAACTGGCGCGTCGAGGCCATCATCGAGGGGCCGCAGCTCGACGGCGACGGGCTGCTATGCGACTTCCACGCGGTTCAGGCGGCGCTGCGGGAGGTGATCGACCCGCTGCGCAACGCCGATCTGAATGCTGCCGCGGCGCTGGAGGGGCTGAACCCGTCGGCGGAGGTGGTCGCCCGGTTCATCTGTCAGCGGCTGGCGGGGGCGCTGCAGGGGGTTCTGGCCTCGGGGGCCCGGGTGGCGCAGGTGAGCGTGACGGAGGCGCCGGGCTGCCGGGCGGAGTATCAGGCCGAGCCATGATCCACCCTGACGCCGAGACCGAACCTGCCGGGCCAGCCGACGGGGCCACGGGGCAGTCGCGCTTCCTCAACCGCGATCTGTCGTGGCTGGAGTTCAACGCGCGGGTGCTGGCGCAGGCGCGGGATGATCGGCTGCCGCTGCTGGAGCGGGTGAAGTTCCTGGCGATCTTCACGAGCAACCTCGACGAGTTCTTCATGAAGCGTGTGGGGCTGCTGCGCCGGCAGATCGAGGCGGGGATCGAGCAGCCCGCGCCGGACGGGATGACGCCGCGCCAGCAACTGGAGGCGGCCGGGCAGTTCGTCAGTGAGCTGCAGCGCGAGCAGGCGCGGCTGTACCAGGAGGAGATTCACCCGGCGCTGCGGGCCGCGGGGATCGAGATCCTGACATACGGCGATCTGGCGCTGGAGGATCGGCAGCGCATCGACGCGTGGTTTGCGCAGAACGCGTTTCCGATCCTGACGCCGCTGGCGGTGGATCCGGGGCACCGGTTCCCGTTCATCAGCAACCTGTCGGAGAATCTGGGTGTGATGCTGGCGTCGCCGCAGACCGGCGAGCGGCTGTTTGCGCGGGTGAAGATCCCGGACACGCTGCCGCGCTTCGTGCTGGTGGACGCCCCGGGGGAGGCGCCGGCGCCGGGGGCGCAGGCGGCGCGGTTCGTGTCGCTGGAGCAGATCATCCGCAACAACCTGGATGACCTGTTTCCCGGGCTGACCATTCTGTCGACGCTGGCGTTCCGGGTGACGCGGCACGCGGTGATCGAAACCGATGACGACGTGATCAACGTGCTGGAGTCGGTCGAGAGCGAACTGCGGCGGAAGCGGTTTGCCCGGGCCCTGCGCCTGGAGGTGACCGGGGACGCGGACCCGGCGCTGCTGAAGTTCGTGACGGCGGGGCTGAAGCTGTCGCCTTCGGCAGTGTACGTGCGCTCCGGGCCGCTGGAGTACGGCGATCTGCTGCAGATCGTGGAACTGGAGCGGCCGGACCTGAAGATCGCGCCGTGGACGCCGGCCAAGCCGGCCCGGCTGGCGACCGAGCAGGACATCTTCAGCGTGATCCGCGAGCGGGACGTGCTGCTGCACCATCCGTACGAGTCGTTCAACGCCTCGGTCGAGGCGTTCATCGCGGCGGCGGCGCGGGATCCGGATGTGCTGGCGATCAAGCAGACGATCTATCGCACCAGCCGGGACTCTCCGTTCGTGGCGTCGCTGGTGCGCGCGGCGGAGCAGGGCAAGCAGGTAGCGTGCCTGGTGGAGCTTCGGGCCCGGTTCGACGAGCACAAGAACGTGCGGTTTGCCCGCGTGCTGGAGAAGGCCGGGGTGCACGTGGCCTACGGCGTGGTCGGGCTCAAGACGCACAGCAAGACTTCGATCGTGGTGCGGCGGGAGGGCAGGCAGCTTCGCACCTACGCCCACGTCGGCACGGGCAACTATCACCCGGCGACGGCGCAACTCTACACGGATCTGAGCCTGCTGACCTGCGACGGGCGCATCACCAGCGAGGTGGTGGACCTGTTCAACGCCCTGACGGGGCGATCGCTGAAGGACAACTACGAGCGGCTGCTGGTGGCGCCGTACACCATGCGCCGGCGCTTCTACGAACTGATCGACCGGGAGATCGAGCTGGCGCGGCAGGGCAGGCCGGGGCGGATCATCGCGAAGTTCAACACGCTGGAGGACCGGCGCATCACCGACCGGCTGTATGAGGCGTCGGGCGCGGGGGTGCAGATCGACCTGATCGTGCGCGGCTTCTGCTGCCTGCGCCCGGGCGTGCCGGGGATGAGCGAGAACATCCGGGTGATGAGCGTGATCGGGCGCTTCCTGGAGCATTCGCGGATCTTCTACTTCGGGGCGGGCCGGGAGGATCCGCTGGATGGGGACTGGTTCATCGGTTCGGCGGACTGGATGTACCGGAACCTGAACAACCGGGTGGAGGCGACCTGTCCGGTGTACGACGCCGAGGCGCGGTCGCGCCTGCACGAGATCCTGGATGTGATGCTGCGCGACCATCGCAACGCCTGGGATTTGATGCCGGACGGGTCGTACGCCCGGCGGGAGCCGCCGCCCGGCGCTGCGCCGGACAGCCCGGAGGCCGCGGGCGTGTTCCGGACGCTGATGGCGCGTGCCGCGGCGGGGTAGACTGCGGCCATGGACGATCTGCTGCACGAGGCCCGCGCTGCGCTGGGCGCCGGAGATGTCGAACAGGGCGCCTCGCTGCTGGAGGCGGCGCTGCGCGCCGATCCCGAGAGTGTGGATGCGGCCCACCTGCTGGGGCGGGCGCGGTTCATGCTGGGGGATCACGCGGGCGCCGCGGCGATCCTGCGGGAGGCGTCCGGGCGCCAGCCGGGCTCGGCGGAGCTGGCGCACGACCTGGGCTTCGTGCTGCAGCGTCTTGGCCGGTTCGACGAGGCGGAGGCGCAGTACCGGCGGGCGATGGAACTGGATGGGACCGGCGACGGCGTGGGCGCGCAGGCGCTGGCGGCGATGGCCGAGCTGAAGCGGATGACGGGCGATCTCGACGGCGCATGGGAACTGGCCTCCGGGGCGTACCAGCGGGGCGTGCGCGACGCGCGCGTGGTGATCACTTATGCGCGTCTCTGCGCGCGCAAGGGCGAGGCGAACCAGGGCGGGGCGATCCTGGCGCAGATCATCAACCAGCTTAGCGACCGGAACCTGCGCAGCGAGGCGGCCTTTGCCCTGGGCGAGATCTGCGACAAGCTGGGGCGCTACGACGACGCCTTCCGGGCCTATGCGCATGGCAACGAGATGATGAGCGGACGGTTCGACGCCGAGGGGTACCGGCGCGGGGTCGAGCAGGTGATCCTGGGCTGGGGACGGGGGGTGCTGGACAACATCCCGCGGGGGCTGCGCTCGGCCAAGCCGATCTTCATCGTGGGCATGTTCCGCAGCGGCACTTCGCTGGTAGAGCAGATCCTGGCGAGCCACCCGCTGATCGCCGGCGCCGGCGAATTGAACCTGATGCAGCCGCTGGCGCGCGAGTTGAGCGGCGGCGCAGCACTGGTGGCCAACCCGGGCGCGCTCGATGGCGAGCGGCTGCGCCGGGCGGCTTCCGAGCAGCTTGATGCGATGGAAGCCGCGGCGGCCGAGCAGGGCAAACCCGGCGCGGTGCGCATCACCGACAAGACGCCGACGAACTACGAGCACCTCGGCCTGATCGCGGCGATGTTCCCGCAGGCGCGCATCATCCACTGCGTGCGCGACCCCTTGGACACGTGCCTGTCGATCTACTTCCAGCGGTTCGAGGGGCGCAGCGCCTGCTGGACGAAGCTGGGGTGGATCGGCGCCATCTACCGGCAGTACCACGCGCTGATGGGCCACTGGCCGGGGGTGATCGACCTGCCGGTGCTGCACATGCCCTACGAGCAGCTTGTGGATGACCTGGAGGGACAGACCCTGCGGCTGCTGGAGTTCGCCGGCGTGCCGTTCCATGAAGCCTGCCTGCGGTTCCACGAGGCCGACCGCGTGACCATGACCGCCAGCAACGAGCAGGTCCGCCAGCCGATCTACTCCAGCAGCGTGGGGCGCTGGCGGAATTACAGCGCCCACCTGGGGGAGCTGCGCCGGGCGCTGGGGATGATGTAGGGCGGCGATTGGGCGCCCGTTCGCTACGCGGCCGTGTTATAGTGCTTGCACAAAGATCCGCGGCCGGTTACGTTGGAAGGCGACGTGTACTGACACGCCTTAGCGGCCTTCAGGAGGACGCCTGTCATGCGATGGTCTCTCCCGGCGATCCTGTGTGTCCACATGCTCATTGCATCGGCCGCCGGTCAGCCCCGGTGGTCGGAGGAGTTCTGCCTGGTCGAGTTCTTCGGTCCGTCCAGTGACGACCTCTACGCGATGGTCGCGGGCGATCTCGGAGAGGGCGAGCGCCTGTGGCTCGGCGGCGCGTTCACCGGGTGCGCCGGCCTGACGTGTACGAGCGTGGTCGAGTGGAACGGCCTGACCTGGCGCAACATGCCGGGCGCGCCGCCTTCGGTACGGGCGCTGGCCCTCTTCAATCACGGCGCCGGCCCCGAGTTGTACGCCGGCAGCGCGGCGGGTCTGCACCGCTGGACAGGCGGAGGATGGGAGGATCTCGACGTGACCGGCGCCGTGCACGCGCTCGCCGTGTGGAACGATGGGCGCGGCGCAGCGCTCTACGCCGGCGGCGCGTTCACCAGCGCCGGCGGCGATCCGGCATCCAACCTGGCGCGCTGGGACGGGGCATCCTGGGAAGCGGTCGGCGCAGGAACCGACGGTCCCGTCAACGCTCTGGCGGGTTTCGACCCGGGCGATGGCCGGCTGTACATCGGCGGCGCCTTCACAACTGCGGGCAGCGCCGGCGCTTTGAATGTCGCGGCGTGGGACGGCGCCGCATTCGCCGCGCTGGGCGCCGGACTCGACGGCGCCGTCAACGCACTCGCGTGGTACGACGGCCCCGGCAAGCCCGAGATGTTCGCCGGGGGCGCGTTCAGGAGCCCGGGCGACCGGCTGGCGTCCTGGAACGGCGTCCAGTGGAAGGCGCTGTATCCGCTCTCCGGGGAGGTCTACGCCATGGCCCGCGTGACGGCGCAGGGCCGCGACCTGCTCGGTGTCACTGGCAGGTTCCAGGGCGTCACCACGTTCACGCGCGGGCTGCTTCTCTGGGACGGCGAGGCGCCGGTCGTTCCTCCGGACTGGTCGCCCCAGTTCCCACGGTGCCTCGCCATGTTCGATTCCGGCAAGGGCGCGGCATTGCACATCGGTGGAGGCGACGGCATCAACCCCCGTCCGGCGCGGCTCGAGCAGGACCGCTGGGCGTCGCTCGGCGTCGGCTTCCGGAACTACACCAGCCACGGCACATCGCGCATTTCCGCCCTCGCTGCACTTGACGGCGGAGATCGACTCGGCGCGGCGGGACATCCGAACGACGCCGTCGCCTGGGATGGGCAGCGCTGGGACTACTTCGGCGGCCCGGTTCCGTCGGCGCCGTGGGTCGACAGCGTGCCCGTCGCGCACGCGCTGGCGCCCTTCGAGGGCGCCTTGTACCTGCTTGGCTGGTACGGCCCGTACCCGGAGATGAACTTCCTGCTGCGCACGACCGGCGCAGGCTGGAGCCCGCTGCCATGGCGGCTGGAGGCGTGCGCCACGACTACCCGCTGCGGGCCGGGGGGAGGCGGCGACATGCTCGTGCACGACGATGGGCGCGGCGAGGCCCTGTTCGTCACCGCGTCGATCGAGCGAGCCGGTGGCGCGCCGACAGCGAAGGGCATTGCCCGCTGGGATGGGGAGGTGTGGTCCACCCTCGGCCTCGGTCTGCGCCGGATGGACGGCAGTCATGGCGAGGGCCGGGCTCTGGCCACGTTCGACGATGGCGCAGGCGAGGCGCTGTATGTGGGCGGCGACTTTGCGTTTGCCGGCGAGGTCGAGGCGACCGGCGTCGCGCGATGGGACGGCGCCCGGTGGAGTGCTCTTGCCGAGGGTGTGCAGGGCGTGGTCAGCACTCTGGCCGTGCATGACGATGGGACCGGCCCCTCACTGTTTGCGGCGGGCGAGTTCATCGCGGCGGGCGGCTTGGCGATCAACGTGGCGCGCTGGGACGGGGCTCGATGGTGGCCTGTCGGCGACGGGCTGGATGGGCCGGTCCAGGCGTTGGCGTCGTTCGACGATGGGCGCGGGCCGGGACTCTTTGCGGCGGGCTCGTTCGGCGCAAGCGGAAGCGAGCCGGCACACAACATCGCTCGCTGGGATGGCGGCCGGTGGGATGCGGTCGGCGGCGGGCTCGACAGCCGCGCTGTTGCGCTGCAGGTGATCGAGACGCCGCCGCTTGGGCCCGCGCTGTATGTCGGTGGCTACTTCCGTCAAGCGGGCATGACGCCGTCCAGCCGCATCGCCAAGTGGATCGCCAACCGTTGCCGCGTCGATCTCGATGGCGATGGCGCGCTGACCCTCTTCGACTTCCTCACGTTCTTCAACCTCTTCGCCGCCGGCGACCTCGCCGCGGATTTCGATGGCGATGGGGAACTGACGGTGTTCGACTTCCTGGCGTTTCAGGATGAGTTTGGGGCGGGGTGCTGAAAGAGCCCCGAGCGCGAGCTCGGGTGGCCGGCGTTGCGCACGGGGGCGACCGGGGTGGACCAAGGCGGAGGGCCCCTGAGCTCGCGCTCAGGGCTCTTTCGCTGTTGTGCGGTCGTGGGTCGGCGCGGTCCAATCCTTGAGGAGGGCCCCTGAACTCGCGCTCAGGGCTCTTTCGCTGTTGTGCGGTCGTGGGTCGGCGCGGTCCAATCCTTG
>JBICIE010000300.1:0-13993 GCA_043101635.1 Phycisphaerales bacterium JB039
GGCGATCGTCTCCGAAGGCCAGCGCCTCGGTCCGCGAGAATGGCAGTGCGATCGGCTCGTCCGGCGCCCACCCGGCGCCGGCGTCATGGAAAGCATAGAGCTTTCCACCAAGGCGCGTGCCGGCCGCGGCACGGTCTCCACGAATGGCCACCACCTCGCCGAAGCGCTCGCCCTCCATGGGCGCCGACGACATGAGCGTTGCCTGGGGTGGACACTGGGCCATCGTGTTCGCCGCCGAGGCGAGAATGCCCACGCAGACGGGGACAATGCGATCCACGGGCCGCCTCCCGCGGCGAAGCTCCGCTCATGGGGCCTCATGCCGCGAAGCGCCATCATACCAGAATGGCGTTCCCACGCAAGCCGAATCGCAGGCCTCGCGCCCCGTCCTCTGCTCGGACCCACTCGCCCCCGCCCCTGGCGCCCTTGCCCACGCTCATGCGCCAAGGGCATCAGTCCGCCCCCGCCCCATCGCCACCGAGAAAGCCCGCAAGCGCAAGCTCGCGCGGTTGCCCCATCGGACCAGCGGATAGCGTGCAGACCACCCGAGCTTGCGCTCGGGGGCTCCCTATTCGCTCTTGCTGTCCCCTCGCGCGAAGATGCTCGCCACGTAATTCAGCACATCCGTCGCCGACACCTCGTTGTACCCGAAGTTCTTTATCAGCCGCTGCTTCACCACATCGATCTTCTGCTGCGTCTCGTCATCCACGACGCTGCTGACCAGGTTCTTCAGCTTGATCGTGTCCCGCTGGTCCTCGAACAGCTTCAGCTCCAGCGCCTTGTACAGCCGGGCGTTGGTGTTGTACTCGAACTTCCGCCCGTCCAGCGCCAGGGCGCCGATATAGTTCATGATCTCCTGGCGGAAGTCGTCCTTGCGGCTGTCCGGGATGTCGATCTTCTCCTCGATCGCCCGCATCAGCCGCTCATCCGGCGGCTCCTCCTTGCCGGTGTATTTGTTGAGCACGCGCTCCTTCTGCGTGTACGCCCGCACATTCTCGATGTAGTTCGAGCACAGCCGCTTGATCGCCTCCTCGTCGGCGCTGATGGCCCGCTGCACCTCGCCCTTGATGATGTCCTCGTACTCCTGCTTCACCACCGCCAGCATCTCGCGGTACCGCTTGCGCGTCTCCTCGTCGCTGATCAGTGAGTGATGCGCCAGCCCGTTCTCGAGTTCGTTGAGCACCATGAACGGGTTGATCGTCCGCTCCTCGATCGCTTGCCGGCTGACCAAGGCGTTGGAGACCTTGTCCTGCACGTAGCGCGGGCTGATGCCGCCCATGCCCTCGCGCGGCGCCTCCTCCTTCAATTCCCGCACCGAGTCCTCGGTGAAGCCCGGGATGCTCTTGCCGTTGTACAGCTTCAGCTTCTGCAGCACCGTCAGCCCGGCCTTCTTCGGCTCCTCCAGCCGGCTCAGCACCGCCCACATCGCCGCCACCTCCAGCGTGTGCGGCGCGATGTGCATGTTGCGGATGCGCTCGGGCCCGAAGTCCTTCTGGTAGATCTTGATCTCGTCATCCAGCCGGATGTTGTACGGGATGTCGATCTTGATGGTCCGGTCGCGGAACGCCTCCATCATCTCGTTGGACTGCAGCCGCTTGTACTCCGGCTCGTTGGTGTGCCCGATGATCACCTCGTCGATGTAGGTCTGGGCGAACTTCTTCGGCTTGATCGTGTGCTCCTGGCTGGCGCCCAGCAGATCGTACAGGAACGCCACATCCAGCTTCAGCACCTCGATGAACTCGCACAGCCCCCGGTTGGCGATGTTCAGCTCCCCGTCGAAGTTGAACGCCCGCGGGTCCGAATCCGAGCCGTACTGCGCGATCTTGCGGTAGTTGATGTCGCCGGTCAGCTCGGTCGAGTCCTGGTTCTTCTCGTCCTTGGGCTGGAAGGTGCCGATGCCCACGCGGTCCTTCTCGCTGAGCACGATCCGCCGCACCCGCACGTGCTCCATCACCTTCTTCCAGTCGCCGTCGTAGAACCGCATCAGATCGTCGTAGATCTTGCGGCTGAACGGGTCCGGCTCGCCGTAGACCCGCAGCTTGCCCCCGTGCCGCTGCGGCTTGTAGCGCTTGTTGAGTTCCTCCAGCAGCCCCTCGCGGGCGTCCCGCGGCACCAGCAGCAGCGGCTCCTCGTGCATCGGCGACGGGAATGCGTGCGTGCGCCGAGCCTCGTGCGGGTTGCCATCCTGACCCGAGACCTCGCAGCGCTCATCCAGCAGCCAACTGAACGAGTACACCGCGCCCTCCGGCGTGCGCGAGTAGTGCTCCAGCCCCTTCTTCAGCAGCCGCGCAATCGTGCTCTTACTCGAGCCCACCGGCCCGTGCAGCAGCAGGATGCGCTTGTCCGTGCCGTAGCCCTCCGCCGCCGAGCGCAGGAAGTCCACGAGTTGCATCAGCGCGAAGTCCAGCCCGTAGATGCCGTCCGCCCCGCTGTCGAACGGGTCGCTGAAGAAGTGGTACCGCACCACATCCTTCTTGAACAGCTTGTAGTGCTCGCTGCCGAACGACATGATCGCGTCGTACAGCCGCTGGTACGCGTTGCGCAGCACCCCCGGCTCCCGCCCGCACAGCGACAGGTAGTCCCAGAACGTCCCCTCCCAGTGCTGGTCCTGGAAGCGGGCCCGGTCAAGGCGGGACTCGATCAGAGCGGTCAGGTCGGCGCCATGGGCGCCGGTGGGTTCTGGCGTCATCGCGCATCCTCCGGCAGAGCGGCGGCGGTCATCCGTGAATCCCCGGGCGAGGGCGTCTGGCCCTCGCCGGGCCGCGCGAAATGCACGTCGCGGGGCCCCCCTGTGCAGTGGCCGCCGACGGCTCGATGCGCATGGAGGGTATCGGCCCATCCACGCCGCCGCACCAGCCCGAGCGACGCCTTCCCGCCCCGGGGTCCCGGTCGTACTCTGTTATACGAACATTCCGCCGCCCCGGATCAATCCCGCCACCAAATCCTAAAGTCGCCTTCATGTCCTTCGGACTCGGCCGAGGAAGAGCCCTGGACGACGCCCCCGGGGCCGTCGGGGTGGCGCCATCGGAACTCGGGCCCATCCCGGACGAGGCCATCGCCGACCGCGCCCTCGCCCACATCGATCCCCGCGCCTGGTTCTCCGATCCCGCCAGCCCCCTCGAAGTCGAGATCGGGACAGGCAAGGGCGCCTTCCTGATCCAGCAGGCCCGTTTGCAGCCCGAGACCAACTTCCTCGGCGTCGAATGGGCCGGCGAGTTCTACCTGTACGCCGCCGACCGCATCCGCCGTTGGCGCAGCCGCGGCATGCTCGACAACGTCCGCATGCTCCGGGCGGATGCCACCGAATGGCTCGCCTGGCGCGTCCCCCCCGGCGTCATCAGCGTGCTGCACCTCTACTTCTCCGACCCCTGGCCCAAGGCGCGTCACCACAAGAAGCGCGTCGTGCGCGACAGCGTCCTCGCCGACGCCTGGCGGGCCCTCACCCCCGGCGCCGAGATCCGCATCGTCACCGACCACGATGACTACTGGGCCTGGATGGAAGACCACTTCGCCCGCTGGACCAGCCCCGAAGCCTGGCGCCTGCTGAACCTGGATCCGGCCGGCGAAGCCGGCCCGTACGAGCGCCTGCCCTTCGACCGCCCCGCCAGCGCCGAAGCCGGCGAACTCGTCGGCACCAACTTCGAACGCAAGTACCGGCGCGAAGGCCGCCCCTTCCACGCCTGCGTGCTGCGTAAGACCTGAACAGTCGGCTGAGACCATGGCGCCTGTACACTTGTACGTGACCGACTCGCGCGCTCAACCCGCTGCGCCCGCCATCGTCCTCCTCTCCGGCGGCCTCGACAGCGCCACCGCCCTCGCCTGCGCGCGCGCAGCCGGCTTCCGCCTCCACGCCCTCACCATCGACTACAACCAGCGCCACCGCGCTGAACTCGCCGCCGCGGCAGACCTCGCCGCCACGCTCGGCGCCGAGACCCACACCGTCCTCCCCCTCGACCTGCGCCGCTTCGGCGCCAGCGCCCTCACCAGCGACACGCCCGTCCCCAAGGACCGCCCGGAAAGCGACATCGCCGAGGGCATCCCGATCACCTACGTCCCCGCCCGCAACCTCATCTTCCTCGCCCTCGCCCTCGCCCGGGCCGAGTCCCTCGGCGCTGCCGACATCTTCATCGGCGTCAACGCCATCGACTACTCCGGCTACCCCGACTGCCGCCCCGAGTTCATCCGCGCCTTCGAGGCCACCGCCCGCCTCGCCACCAAGCTCGGCGTCGAAGGCGCCCCCATCCGCATCCACACACCCCTGATCGACCTGACCAAAGCCCAGATCATCCGGCGCGCAGCCGAACTCGGCGTCGATCTCGTCCGGACCGTCTCCTGCTACGACCCCGATGACGACGGCCGCGCCTGCGCCCGCTGCGACGCCTGCATCCTCCGCCGGCGCGGCTTCGAGCAGGCCGGCGTTGAAGATGTCACCCGTTATCAGCCCCACTCGATGCCTTGATGCCACGTGCCCCATGCCTTCTTCTGCATCAAACCCGCTGCTCCCCATCGCCGAGACCTTCACCAGCGTCCAGGGTGAAGGCAAGCTCTGCGGCACGCGCTCCCACTTCATCCGCGTCAGCGGCTGCAACCTCCGCTGCGCCTGGTGTGATACGCCCTACGCGAGCTGGAACCCGGAAGGCGCCAGGCAGTCCATCGACGACCTCGTCGCCGGCGCGCGCGCATCGGGCGCATCGCACATCGTCCTCACCGGCGGCGAGCCGCTGATCTTCCCGCCCCTCGCCGACCTCGCCCGGCGCCTGCAAAGCGCCGACCTGCACATCACCATCGAGACCGCCGGAACGGTCTTCCTCGACGCCCCCTGCGACCTGCTCAGCCTCAGCCCCAAGCTCGCCAACTCCACGCCGCAGCCCGGCGACCCGCGCGATCCCACCGGCGCATGGCGGGCCCGCCACGAGGCCCGTCGCCTCGACTTCGACGCTCTCCAGCGCCTCATCGACAGCGCCCCGGACCGCCAGATCAAGTTCGTCATCACCCGCCCCGACGACCTCCCCGAGATCGAGTCCCTCCTCGACCGCCTCACCGGCTGGGCGCCATCTGACATCTTCCTCATGCCCGAAGGCGTCACCCCGCCGGATCCCGAGACCATCCGATGGGTCACCGCCGCGGCCGAAGCGCGCCGCTGGCAATACGGCCGGCGCCTGCACATCGAACTGTTCGGCAACACCCGTGGAACCTGAAGCCGGCCGCGCCCATTCCGTACAATCACCCATGACGGAGACGCCGCCCCGGCGCATCTGCAGCGCACAACCTCAGCCTACGGAGGGCCCCATGCCCACGCTGATCACACGCGGATTGCTCGCCACCACGCTCGCCTGCCTCATCCTCGCCGGCCCCGCCGCCGCCCAGAACGACGACCTCGACGCCGACATCGCTTTCGCCCGCCGGCTCTCCCACGTCTTCCAGCACGTCTCCAACCAGATCGAGCCCTCGGTCGTGCACATCCGCACCGCCGCACGCCAGCGCATCATCGAGCGCGACGTCTTCGGCCGCCGCCTCGGCGTCCGCGAAGGACCGCTGGCCCCCTCCGGCCTGGGCTCCGGCGTCATCGTCTCCGAAGACGGGTACATCATCACCAACAATCACGTCGTCGAGGCCGCCGACGCGCTCACCGTCGGCCTCTCCGACGGACGCGAAGTCGAGGCCCGCATCGTCGGCGCCGACCCCGCCACCGACGTCGCCGTCCTCAAGATCGACGCTTCCGGCCTCACACCCGCCCGCTTCGGCGACTCCGAGACGCTCGAGGTCGGCGAGTGGGTCATCGCCGTCGGCAGCCCATTCGGATTCTCCAAGAGCGTCACCACCGGCATCGTCAGCGCCAAGGGACGCAGCGGACTCAGCGGCAGCGAGACCAACCGCTACGAGGAATTCATCCAGACCGACGCCTCCATCAACCCCGGAAACAGCGGCGGGCCGCTGGTCAACCTCGAAGGCGAGGTCGTCGGCATCAACACCGCCATCCTCTCCTCCCGCGTCGGCGGCTCCATCGGCATCGGCTTCGCCATCCCCAGCCGCATGGCCGAGGCGGTCTACCGCACGATCGTGCGCACCGGACGCGTCGAGCGCGGCTGGCTCGGCATCATGATGGAGGACGTCGGCGGCCCCGCCGCCGGCGCGCCGAACGGCGCTGGCGTACTCGTCACCGAGGTCGTCCCCGGCAGCCCCGCCGACCGCGCCGGCCTGCGCACCGGCGACATCATCACCGCCTTCGACGGCGCCCGGACCGAAAACGCCAATCGCCTGCGCAACGCCATCGCCTTCACCGCGCCCGGCGCCGACGTCGAGATCACGCTGCTGCGCGACGGCGAGACCCGCCGCCTGCAGACCGAGATCGTCGACTCGGTCGAGGGCCGCGCCGTCTCCGTCGGCGCCACCTACCTGCGCGACCTCGGCCTCAGCCTGATCCCGCTTGATCCAGCCCTTGCCCGTGAGATCGGCCTCGATTCCGATGCCCGCGGCCTGCTGGTCTACGAGGTCGTCGAGGGCGCCCCGGCCCGACAGTCCGGCCTGGTCCGAGGCGACATCATCTTCGCCGCTGGTCGCGTCGAGACCGACTCCCCCCCCGACCTCATCGGCGCCATCGAGCGGGCCGGACCGGCGGTCGACCTCACCGTCCAGCGCGGCGCCCGCACCGGCCGCCTCACCCTGCGCCTGGCGCAGTAGCGCCGGGTACCCCCCCACTCCGTGGGGGGTCTGAAGCCCACGACCTTGCTTCAGCCCTCGACAGGCGCCGTCCCTGCCCCGTCCGCCAGCGCCCGTTCGGCCCATGGCAGCGGCGGCTCGGCCTTGCCGCGCCACACGATCCGCACCACGCGCTTGACATCCTCCAGCACCAGCAGCAGCGACGGCAGGCACACCAGCGTGACCAGCGTCGCCGACATCAGCCCGAAGCTGATCGTGATCGCCATGGGGATCAGGAAACGGGCCTGGAAGCTCTGCTCCAGCATCAGCGGCAGCAGCCCCAGCACCGTCGTCACCGTCGTCAGGATGATCGCCCGGATGCGGGCCCTGCCCGCGTCCACCGCCGCATCGAAGGCGTTGAGCCCGTCCGCCCGGCGCAGGTTGTAGAACTGCATCAGGATCAGCGAGTCGTTGACCACGACGCCGGCCAGCGCGATGAACCCGATCAGCGACAGGAACGTCAGGCTGAACCCCAGCAGCAGGTGCCCGAGGATCATCCCGATCGTCGCGAACGGAATCGCCATCATCACGATCAGCGGCTGCGTGTAGCTGGAGAACAGCCACGTCAGCACCACGTAGATCAGCCCCGCCGCCACCGCCATGCCGATGGGCAGCGTCGCGAAACTCTCCGCGACATCCTGCTGCCGTCCGCGCTCGAGGATGCGCACCCCGGGATTGGCCTGCTCCATCGCAACCAGGCGCGGACGCAACTCGCGCATCACCTCCTCGGGGTTGGTGACCGCCGTATTCATGTCCGCGGTGACCGTGACGGCCCGCTTGCGGTCCAGCCGGCGCACCGTGGCGTACCCGGTCCCCTCGGTCACGTGCGCCACTTCCTGCAGCGCCACCGGCGTGCCCTCCGGCGTGAACACGCGCATCTGCTCCACCTGCGCCAGGCTGCGCCGGATGCGCTCCGGCGCGACCACCCGCACATCGACATCCTCCCGCTCGCCGGCGAACGTGTGCGCCTCCAGCCCGAAGACGGCCCCGCGCACCTGCCGCGCCAGGCTCTCCGGCGTAAAGCCCAGCTCGCGCGCCCCCGGACGCAGTTCGATGCGCAGCTCGCGCTGCCCGCTCTCGGCGTCGTCGGCAATGCCGTACACGCCCGCAAAGCTCGCCAGCTCTTCCCTGATCTGGCGCAGCACCGGCATGATCTGATCGCCCCCGGGGCCCGTCACCGTCAGCGTGATCGGGGGCCCGCCGGGTCCGCCGCCGACCGCCTCCAGCCGGAAGCTCTCCACGCCCGGCAGCGGGCCGAGCGCCTGGCGGATGGCAACCATCACCTCCTCGCTGGTGCGCTCCCGGTCCTCCACCGGCTTGAGCTCGAGGATCACCTGCCCGATGTGGCTCGCCTGCGACCGCTCCGCCCCGTCCAGCGCTGTCGACTGACCCGCGAAACTCAGCACCGTGTCGACCGCGTCGGTCTGCGCCAGCGCCGCCTGCTCGATGCGCTCCAGCATCTCCAGCGTCCGTCCCACCGGCGTCCCGATCGGCATCCGCAGGTCGCCGTTGACCGTCTCGGCGTCGTTGGCCTCGAAGAACGTGAACCCCAGCCGCCCGCCGATGACGATCCCGAAGCATGAGATCAGGATGCTCAGCGCCACCGCCAGCGACAGATACCGGTAGCGCAGGCTCAGACGCACCAGGCGCATGTACCCCGGAATCAGCAGCTTCTGGAAGAACGCCTCACGGCGTTCGTCGAAGGCCCGCTCGATGCGCTCGAACCGGCTCTCCCGGCCCAGTTCGTGCCGCCGGTCCGACCCGCGCAGGCTGTGGGCCATGTGCGCCGGCAGGATGAACAGACACTCGACCAGCGACACCCCCAGCGCCACCGCCACCACCACCGGCAGCGCCTTGAGGAAGTCGCCGATCTGGCCCTCGATCAGCGCCAACGGCAGGAACGCGCAGATCGTCGTCAGCACCGTCGCCACCACCGGCCACGCCACCGTGCCCGTCCCCTGGATCGCCGCGTCCCGC
This sequence comes from Phycisphaerales bacterium JB039, assembly GCA_043101635.1. Classification (GTDB taxonomy): domain Bacteria; phylum Planctomycetota; class Phycisphaerae; order Phycisphaerales; family UBA1924; genus CAYMJK01. The sequence goes on from JBICIE010000300.1 coordinate 8,674, forward strand.
GCCCCAAGCCCGCCCTCGTGCTCCGAGACGATGTTCTCCGCCACCACGATCGCGTCATCCACCAGCAGGCCGATCACCACGATCAGCCCGAACATCGTCAGCAGGTTCAGCGTCACCCCCACGAAGCTCATCACCATGAGCGTGCCCATGAGCGACACGATCAGCCCGATCGCCACCCAGAAGCTGATCCGCCAGTTCAGCAGCACCATCAGCGTCAGGAACACGAGGATGCCGCCGTACAGCGCGTTGCGCGTCAGCAACTCCAGCCGGCCCTCGATGAACCGCGCCAGGTCCGTCGTCGTCGTCAGCTCCCCCGGCGGCGGCGGCCGGCTCGCCCCCAGTTGCCACGCCCGCACCCGCTCCGACACCGGCCCCGCGTCCGGCCGGCCCTTCTGCATCACCGAACGCAGCCGCTCGCCCAGGTTCAACTCGAGCGGCTCGCCGTTGCGCCCGGCGACGTACGCCTTCACCAGCCGCGCAATCACGATCGCGTCCTGTTCTCCCGTCTTGAACGCCGTCAGCGACACCGCCGGCCGCCCGTTCAGGCGCGCCATGGTGTCGCTGTCGACGAAGCCCGCACGCACCTGCGCCACATCCCCCACCCGCAGCGATTGCCCGCCCGCCCCCGCCCGCAGCACGATCTGCCGGACCTCCTCCGCCCGGTCCTCCGCCCCGATCGTCCGGATCGTCACGTTCGCCGTGTCGCTCTTGACCGCGCCCGCGGGCAGATCGATCATCGCCTCGCTGATGCGCGCCGACACCGCCGGCAGGCTCAACTGATGCTCCAGCATCGCCTCCGGACGAACCTCCACCGTGATCTCATCGGTCCGCACCCCCCCGACCGTCACATCCCCCATCCCCCTCAGCTCGCGCAGGTCGTCGCGCATCTGCCGGATCGCCCGCTTCATCGCCCGCTCGTCGGCCCCGCCGAACAGCGACACGCTGATCACCGGAAGGTTCGGCTCCAGCTTGCTGACGATGATCCGATCCGCCTCCTCCGGCAGATCCTGCAGCGCGTCGATCTCCCGCTGCGTCTCGGCCACCAGCGCATCGATGTCGCGCCCCCGCGCAAACTCGATGCGGATCACCGCCAGCCCTTCCGAGATCGTCGTGTTGATCTCCTCGATATCGTCGAGATCGACGATGCGATCCTCGATCTTGTTCGCCAGGCTCTTCTCGATCTCCTCAGGGCTCGCCCCCGGATACGGCGCCGCGATCACCACCTGGTTCGGACGAACCTCGGGAAAGAACTCGCGCCGCAGTGTCGTCCCGAAGATCAGCCCCCCCGCGATGATCGCGAACATGACGAGGTTCGCCACCACCGGCTTGCGCACCCCGAACGCCGCCAGGCTCATCGCGCGCCCCCGGTCTCGCTCGCCGCTCGCGCCGGCCCGCCGGGCCCGCCCCCACCGGCCGCCCCCGGCGCCAGCCGCACCGTCGCCCCCTCCACCAGGTCAGACAGCGCCGTCAGCACCACCAGCTCCCCCGCCGCCGGCCCCGACTCCAGCACCGCCCACTGCCGCTCGCCCGCCGCCAGTTCCTCGAAGTCTCCTTCGAGATACCGCGCAATCGTCACCGGCCGGCGCACCAGCCGCGCCAGGTCATCGCCCAGCGGCTCGGCCACCCACACCGTGTCATCCTGCACCGCCCGCCGCGGCACGATCAGCTCCCGGCGCGACTCGCTTGTCCGCACGCGCCCCACCATGAACTGCCCGGGGCGCAGCAGCGTCCGCGGATCCGACCCGGCATCCTGGCGCAGCTCGACATACACGATGATCGACCGCGCCGCCGCATCCACATCCGGCGACACCCGCGCCACCGTCCCCGGCCACTGCCGCTGCCCGGGACCATCGACCCACAGCGGCGCCTCATCCCCCGGCGCCACGTGCCCCGCGCTGGACGCCGCAAGGCGCAGCGGAACCTCCAGCGCCCGCAGGTCCACCACCCGCGCCACCGGCTGGCCCGGCGCCAACAGCTCCCCCTCCTCGACCATGACCTCCTGCAGCACGCCGTCGATCGGGCTGGTGATCCGCGTCCGCGACAGTTCCTCCTCCGCCACCGCCAGCGCCGCCCGCTGGTTCTCCAGCCTGCTCTGCAGCGCCGCCCGCCGGCTTGGAATCAGCGCCTGCCGCTCCCGCATCTGGGCCAGCTCCCGCTCGGCCCGGCGCAGCAGCGTCAGCCGGGCGTCGATCTCCGCCGCGGAGCCCCCGCCGCGCTCCCGGATGTCCCGAGCCCGCTGCAGGTCCCGCTCCTGGATCGCCACCTCCTGCTCGGCCAGGTCGATCTGCCGCGCAATCGCCGCCTCCTCCACCAAAAGCCCATCCAGCTCCGCCTCCGTCGCCTCCACCAGCTTCGCCGCCCCCCGGACCCGCTGGGCGAACTCGGTGTCATCCAGACGCACCAGCAGGTCGCCGGCGGAGACCGCCAGGCCCGCCTCAACCGCCGCCGGCCGCTCGACCACCCGCGCCTGCGCCTGTGCTGCGACCTCCGCCTGCGCCATCGCCCGGGCCACGCCGTAGCCGGTATAGACCAGCGGCGCCTCCACCGGCCGAAGCGCCATGGTCCGGGCCACCAGCGCCTCATCGACGCCCGCCGCCCGCTCGGCCACCGGCCGCGTCCTGGCCAGCGCGATCAGCAGCCCCGTCGAGCCCGCAAGCAGACCGAGCCCAACCACCGTCCGGACCCCGATGGAAGCCCAGCGGAGCCGGGCCCCGCGATTTACAGCCATTCCGCGTTCCTTCCGAGTCCGGCCGGGCCGGGCAGCAATCGTACGTCCGTCAAGGCGAGAGCCGGTTCAACCATCCGCCGCCGCCCTACCGTTGAATCGCCCGCTCGCGGCGGTACACTCACCCCTCGCAGGGCCTGTAGCTCAGTTGGTCAGAGCGCACCGCTGATAACGGTGAGGTCACAGGTTCGAATCCTGTCAGGCCCATTTCGCCCGCGGCCGCACACGCCAGCCCGATCCGGGCTTCGCTGGAAGGGCCGCTCCGGGTTCGCGCGGCGGGGGGAAAGCCGCCGGCGCCCTCGCCGAAATAGAGTCCTCAACGGCCAACCGAGGGCGAGCCTGCAGTGTCGCACAAGCACCACCACACCACGTTCACCGGCGACTTCAAGCGCTTCTTCGGGCGCGGCCTGGCGGTGCTCCTCCCCTCGATCCTGACCATCTGGATCCTGGTCCAGGCCTTCATCTTCGTCTTCAACACCATCGCCGAGCCCATCAACACCGGCATCCGCCTGGCCGTCATCCAGGCCGCAGATGTCGCCCCGTGGCTCATCCCCGATGGCACCGCCGTCGCCGGCGCCCTCGAGGTGACCGACGCCGAACTGGAGCAGTTCCGCGCTACCCAGTCGCAGGAGTCGCGCCGCTTCCGAAGCCCGGGCGGCGAGTTCGATACCGACCGGGCCCGCACCTACCTCCGCCGCCTCCAGTTCAGTGAGTTCTGGAGTTCCCACTGGTACCTCGCCGGCACCGGCCTCGTCGTCGCCATCATCCTGATCTACCTCGCCGGCGTCCTGCTCGGCGGCCTCATCGGCCGGCGGGTCTACGCCCGCGTCGAGAAGCTCATCGCGCGCATCCCCGGATTCAAGCAGGTCTACCCCCACGTCAAACAGCTCGTCGACCTCGTCATGGGCGAACGCCCCATCGCCTTCAACCGCGTTGTCCTCGTCGAGTACCCGCGCGAGGGGCTCTGGACCGTCGGCTTCGTCACCGGCTCCTCGCTCAGCCAGGCCCGCAAGGCGGCCGGGGGCGAGGTCCTCAGCGTCTTCATCCCCTCCACCCCGGCGCCCTTCACCGGCTTCACCATCACCGTCCGCGCCCGCGACGCCATCGACCTGCCGCTCTCCATCGACGAGGCCATCCGCTTCATCATCACCGGCGGCGCCCTGGTCCCGGGCAAGGACACCGCCCCCGCCGGCGTCACCGCCGAGCGGGTCCGTCAGGCCCTGCAGAGCGTCGAGACCGATGCGGACAAGCCCGACAAGCAGCGGAAGCTGGGCGCCTGAGGCCGCCCCGGGCCCGGCCGGGGCTTCGCGGCTGCCTTTTGCGGTTCCCCCTGTGTAGACTTGCCCCACCGATCGCCGCGGCGGGGACGGGCGCCCGCCGGGGCGACTGCTTGCGCCCGGGGCTCTCAGGGAGGACACGATGCGCGTCGAAGTCGTCGGACGGAACCTCGATATCACCGACGCCATCCGAGCCCACGCCGAAGAGAAGGTCGAGAAGCTCCATCGCTTCTTCGACGGGGTCCAGCTCATCACGGTCACCGCGACCCGGCTGGATCATTCCGCGACCCACCCCGTCTTCGAGGCGGAGCTGATCATTGACGTACGCAATCACGAGGACTTCGTCGCCCGGGCCACCGGGGAAGACCTGTACGCCGTGATCGACCAGGTGGTCCAGAAGGGCTCCCGCCAGTTGGCCGACTACAAGGACAAGCTGAAGCTGGGCAAGCGATGACGCCGGAGAACGCCGCATGAAACTCAAGGAGATCGTCGCCGAGAAGGCGATACTCCCCGACCTGCAAGCCACCGAACGCGACGAGGTGATCACCGAGCTGATCGGCGCCCTCGTCGACGCCGGCGCCGCAGACGCCGCCATACGCGACGAACTGATCGCCAAGGTGCTCCAGCGCGAGGCCGCCGGCTCCACCGGCTTCGGGCGCGGCGTCGCCGTCCCGCACGTCAAGCACGCCGACGCCACCCAGATGGCCGCCGCCATCGGCGTCAGTCGCAAGGGCATCGACTTCAACAGTCTTGACAAGCAGCCGGTCTACAGCGTGGTCCTGCTCGTCAGCCCGCTGGATCGCCCGGAGGAGCACCTCCAGGCCATGGAAGTGATCTTCAAGAACCTCTCCAAGGACACCTTCCGCCGATTCCTGCGCCAGGCCGAGACCGTTGAGGATGTGCTGACCCTCCTTGATGAGGCGGACAACCAGCAGCTCGCCTGAACGGCCAGTTGCCCCGAGGCGCAGGCGATGCCGGAGGTCACCGTCACGATTGTCAACCGACTCGGGCTGCACGCCCGGCCGGCGATGGCGTTCGTGGACACCGCCAGCGCCTTTTCCAGCAAGGTGACGGTGCACCGCGGCAGCCAGTGCGTCGACGGCAAGAGCATCATGCAGATGATGATGCTCGCCGCCACCAAGGGCACCCAACTCGAGATCAAGGCGGAGGGGCCCGACGCGGAACAGGCCGTCAGCGCCCTCAAGGACCTCGTCGACCGAGGCTTCGACGAAGACTGAGCAGTCGGGGGCCCTTTATTCGCAGCCGTAGTCGGCGAGGAGCAGTCCCAGGTCGGACTGGTCGGTGTCGCCGTCGCCAT
>JBICIE010000301.1:0-15739 GCA_043101635.1 Phycisphaerales bacterium JB039
TGAGCATGGGCAGCCCGATGCCGGCGATCAAGCTGATTGCTGTGAGCGACGATGAGCCGGAGGAGAAGACGGTGCTGGCCGGCGCCGGCCTGCTGGGCATCTCGGCCGATGGCAAGAAGCTGCTGGTGGCCCAGCAGGACAAGCGCGGCATCGTCAGCGCGGCCGCGGGCCAGTCGCTCTCCAAGCCGATGTCCACCGAGGGGCTGACCAAGCGCGTGGACCCGCGGGCCGAGTGGGAGCAGATCTTCACCGACGCCTGGCGGCGGCACCGCGACTTCTTCTACGTCGAGAACATGCACGGCGTGGACTGGGACGCGGTGTACGAGCAGTACCACGCGATGCTGGCGGACGCCGCCAGCCGCGAGGATGTCAGCTTCATCATCGGGGAGATGATCTCCGAACTCAACGTCGGCCACGCCTACTACTGGGGCGGCGACGGCGAGGATGAACAGATCACCAGCGTCGGCATGCTGGGGGTGGACTTCGAGCTCGCCAGCGAAACGGATGATGAGGGCGTCGAGCACACGGCGTACAAGATTGCGAAGATCTACCACGGGGCGCCGTGGGATTCGGACGCCCGCGGCCCGCTGAGTCAGCCGGGCGTGAAGATCGCCGAGGGCGACTACATCCTCGCGGTCAACGGGCGCGCCATCGACACGTCGAAGGACCCGTGGGCGGCCTTTGTCGGCACGGCGGGCGACGAGACGACGCTGACGGTGGCCGACGCCCTGGTCGGCGATGATGAGATGCGCAACGAGCGCGACATCACGCTCAAGCCGCTCGGTTCCGAGCAGAACCTGCGCTTCCGGGCCTGGATCGAAGCCAACCGCCAGTACGTGGCCGAGGCCTCCGATGGCGCTGTCGGGTACATCTACGTGCCCGACACCGGCGTCAACGGGCAGAACGAACTGTTCCGCCAGTTCTACGGGCAGACCGGCAAGAAGGCCCTGATCATCGACGAGCGATGGAACGGCGGCGGGCAGATCCCGACACGGTTCATCGAACTGCTAAATCGGCCGCGGACCAACTACTGGGCCCGGCGCGATGGCAAGGACTGGCCGTGGCCGCCGGACAGCCACCAGGGACCCAAGTGCATGCTCATCAACGGGCTGGCGGGCTCGGGCGGCGACATGTTCCCATGGCTGTTCAAGCACAACGAACTGGGCAAGCTGATCGGCACGCGCACGTGGGGCGGGCTGGTCGGCATCTCCGGGGTGCCGGGGCTGATCGATGGCGGCTACACCGCCGTGCCGACCTTCGGCTTCTACGAGACCGATGGCACCTGGGGCATCGAGGGCCACGGCGTCGATCCGGACATCAAGGTGATCGATGACCCGACCAAGCTGGCCCAGGGAACCGACCCGCAGCTTGATACCGCCATCGAACTCATGCTCAGCGAGATCGAGACCAGCGGCTATACGCCACCGCAGCGCCCGGCCGATCCGGATCGCAGCGGCATGGGCGTGACCGAGGAGGACAAGTAGCCTGCGGCGAGTGGTCTACGAGCCCGGCGCGGCGTCGAAGAGGTAGATGCGCACATCCTCGTCCCCGGCGGCTTCCAGTTCGGCAGCGCCTGGGACGGCGGCGGCCGCACCCGCAGGGTCGTGGGTGACGATGTAACGCCGCCCTGATGCGAGCGCCTCGGGTAGTTCCTCGGGCGCCACGATCGGCTCCTTGGCGCCGATGGGCATCTGGGCGACAATGTCGATGTGCACGAAGGCGATCTCGCGCCCCTCGATGCCGCGATGGCGCAGGGCCGAGCCCATCTCCAGCAGGGCGCCGGTGAGCCGGACCATGTGATCGTCGCGCCGGCCGAAGTGCTCGACCCAGACGCCCGCGAGGGCCAGGGGTACCAGCGCCGCCAACGCGATCCGCGACCAGGCGCCGAGTCGATCCAGCAGCGGCGCGACTTCCATCGCCGCGAGGATCGCCATCGCCGGGATCAGCGGCGCCAGGTGATCCGACCGCTTGTGCGACGCCAGCACGAAGATGGCCAGCATGAAGACCACCTGCCACGCCAGCGCCTTCTCCAGCGCGGCCATGGGCGAGGGTGGCGTCCGCCGCGCCAGCACGCGCCCGATGCGCACCGCCGCCAGCACGCTCCACGGCAGGAACCACGTGATCGCGTCGGCGATCGGCGCGAAGCGCACGCGCAGTGACTCAACCAGCGTGCGCCCGGCGATCTCGTTGGAGTGAAGCGTCTGGGCGACGACCTCGTAGCCGATCATGACATCCCAGACCTCGCGCCCGCCGGTGGCGACCGCAGCCGCCAGCCACCCGCCGATCAGCAGCGGGACCGCCAGCGCCGCCAGCGCATGCGTCCACAGCAGCGTGCGGCGGGCCCCTGGCGCCCGATCTTCCAGGGGCGCCCGGAAGAGCAGGGCCGGGATGACAAACAGCAGCGCCACCGGGCCCTTGGTGAAGACCGCCACGCTCGCCGCAATCCAGAACGCGATGCGCCAGCGGACGCGTGCCCGCACGCTTCGCTGCTGCCCACCGAGCACGCCGATCGCGAACGCGAGAAACACCGTGAACGTCAGCAGTGGATCGGTCCGCGCCAGCAGCGTCATCTTCACGCCCATCGGGCTGAGCAATGCGGCCAGCCCGGCCAGCGTCGCGGTCGTCGGCGAGGCAATCCGCAGGGTCAGCAGCGTCACGCCGCAGGCCACCCCCAGCATCGACAGTGCGCTCGGCAGCGCCACCGTCAGGCGACTGACCTCTCCCGTCGGCAGGCTCGCCAGCGCGATCAGCCACGCGTGCAGCGGCGGCTTGGTCGTGACCGTGCCGCCGGCGTCCCGCTGCAGGACCCACGATCCGTTGGCGATGATGTCGAGGGCATAGGCCACCGGCCGCGGCTGGTCGTTGTCAGCCAGGTCGCTCGGCGCGGCAAGCCGGATGGCGAAGACGCCCGCCCAAACGACCGCAACGATGGCCAGCGAAACACACAGTGCTCGTTGCGGCGGTCCCACGACCGGCAACCGTAGCGGCGCCCGTGGTCGCAAGATCGCCCGGCGGGGTCAGGAACAGCGGGCCCCGGACCGGCGTTATCCTTCCGCTATGCGTGGATTCACCCCTGCCGCTCCGGCGGGCCGCTTCGGCCTTGCCGCACTGGTTCTGACGCTCTTCGCCCTTGTGCGGCCTGCCGCGGCACAGCCGGACCCTGTCGCCGTCAGCGCGCAGGCGTCGGCCGGGCAGGTCGCCCCGGGCGGGCGGCTGGTCATTGCGGTCATCCTCGATCACGAGCCCCACTACCACACATGGCCCTCGGCCGCCCAGGATGTGCTGCCGGCCGAGATCGCCGAGTTTGCCATCCGTACCGAGATCGGCCTCGCCGAGACTCCGGGGTGGATCGACGCCGTCGGGCCGGTCCAGTGGCCGACGCCCAGCCCGGCGCCCGTGCCCAATCTCGTCACGGGCGAAGGCACGATGGAGGTTCCCACCTACCAGGGACGGGCGGTCGCGTACCTTCCGATCCTCATCGCCGACAGCGCCCCCGCGGGCGATGTGTCGCTGAATGTGAAGGTCGGCTACCAGGCGTGTGATGACGCGATGTGCTACATGCCCGAGGAGAAGACCGTCGTCGTGCGGACGGCGGTAGCGCCGGGCGCTGCCGCTGCCGACCTCACGGGGATCTTCGAGGGCTTCGACAGCGCTGTGTTCGCGGAGATGTCGCAGCCGGGTGCGCCGCTCGCCCCCGCCCAGCCCCCCGCGCCGGCGTTCGATCCCGATGATCCGGTGAACGTCTCCGCCATCGCGTGGTCGGACGAAGTCGCCCCCGGCTCGCAGACTGTGGTTGCCGTCATTCTCGACCACGCCGAGCACATGCACACCTGGCCCGCCGCGGCACAGAACGCACTCCCGCCAGACCTGGCGAGCTTTGCGATCAACACCGACATCGCGCTGGCGGACCCGCCGGCGTGGCTGGCGCTGGCCCAGCCAATCCAGTGGCCGGAGCCGAGCAAGGCGCCGGTCCCGAGCCCGACCGGGGATGGCGCTGTTGACGCTCCGGTCTTCCAGGGCCGCGCGGTGGCGTTCGTGGCGCTGACGATCGCGCCGGACGCCCCGGCAGGAGCGGCCGAACTGCGCCTGACCGTCTCGTATCAGGCCTGCGACGACGCCATGTGCTTTGCGCCGGAGCAGAAGACTGTCGCGGTCCCGGTGTCGATCACACCGGGCGCCGTCCCGGCCATCGAGCCCGACCCGATCTTCGGAGCCTGGGAGGGCTTCACCGGCGCGGGTGTCGACCAGGGCCCGGGAGACCGTGCCGCCAGTGATCCGGAATCGGCAGCCGAACCGGAGGGGCCGGCGCGCGTTGCGCCCGCCTTCTTCGGCCTGCGTCTGCCATCGCCGGAGACGCCGCTGGGCATGGCGGTCGTCCTGCTCGCAAGCGTCGCGGGCGGTTTCGTGCTCAACCTCACGCCCTGCGTGCTGCCCGTTATTCCGATCAAGGTGATGACCCTCAGCCAGCACGGCGGCGACCGGCGCCACACGCTCATTCTCGGGGCCTGGATGGCCGCGGGCGTCGTGGCCTTCTGGGTTGGCATCGGCATACCGGCGGCGCTGGTGGCCGGCTTCACCGATCCCTCGCAGATCTTCGGCATCTGGTGGCTGACCTTCGGCATCGGCGTGCTCATCGCGCTGATGGCCCTGGGCCTCTTTGGCGCGTTCTCACTCAACCTGCCCAAGGCCGTCTACGCGGTCAACCCGAAGGCCGACACGCCCTCCGGCTCGTTCGTGTACGGCGTGATGACGGGCGTGCTCGGCCTGCCGTGCTTCGGATTCGTCGCCGGGGCGCTGCTCAGCGGCGCCGCGCTGCTGCCGCCGCTGCTGGTGATCGCAATCTTCGGCGCCATCGGCGCCGGCATGGCCCTCCCCTACTTCGTGCTCGCGATGAAGCCGGCCCTGATCGAGAAGATCCCGCGCACCGGCCCGGCCAGCGAACTGGTCAAGCAGGTCATGGGCCTGCTGCTGTTCGCCGCCGCGGCGTACTTCATCGGCTCGGGCCTGATCGGCCTGGTCGCCGAGCAGCCGTGGATGGGCAAGATGCTGCACTGGTGGGCGGTTGCCATCTTCAGCATCCTGGCGGGGCTCTGGCTCCTGCTGCGGACGTTCCAGATCACTTCCAAGCCGATTCCCCGGGTCAGCTTTGCGATCCTCGCGGTGCTTACCGGCGGCATTGCGACGCTGTACGCCGTCAGTTCGACGAGCAGCGCCCGCGACATCTACGAGAAGCGGCAGCTCGCCCTCGACGCGCCGGCGGGCCAAGGGGCACTGGTCACCAGCACCTGGATCCCCTACGACCCCGCCCTCTTCGACCGGGCCCGGCAGGAGGGCTACATCGTCGTACTCGACTTCACCGCCGAGTGGTGCATCATCTGCAAGAGCCTCAAGGCCGCCGTCCTCAGCCGCGAGCCCGTCAAGGCCGCTCTCGCCTCCGACCGCGTGGTCTCCATGACCGTCGACCTGACCAGCCGCTCAGCCCCCGGCTGGAAGACCCTGCAGGCCCTGGGCCAGACCGGCATCCCCACGCTGGCCATCTACACCCCCGGCCAGGACACTCCCTGGATCGCCAATAACTACACCCGCCAGCAGGTGGTCGAGGCCCTCCAGCGGGCCGGCGCCGAGGTCGGTACCGCAGACGCCGGACCGGCCGGCGCCCGGCAGGTCGCCGGCGGGCCTTGAGGCGCCCCGGACGCTGCATAACCCCGCCAGGTCCACCAGACCGCCCGCAGAGGGCCCTTGCGGACCCCCCAACGTTGACTCCCGGCGCAGCCGCGGATAGCTTTGTCCCTGCCCGCAAGGGCGACATCGCGGGTGTAGCTCAGTGGTAGAGCGTCACGTTGCCAACGTGAATGTCGACGGTTCGAATCCGTTCACCCGCTTTGTGTGGCCCGCCGCTCCGCGGCGGGTTCTCATGCGCCGGCGCCGCCGCCCGCGATTCTTCGCGGGGTCTTGACCATTCCGTTCGGCTCAGTCCGGCCCCGGATCCGGTACCATGGCCCCCAACGCCATTTGCCGGAGACCGCCGTGATGATCCGCGCCCTCGCCGCCATCCTTGCTGCCGCCCCGATCGCCCTGGCGCAGCCCGAGTCGGCCAATGTCGGCCACGAGCGCCATCATCACCCGCGAAACCCAAAACACGACACGCAGGCCGCAACGCCGCAGCGGTTCGTGACCAGCCGCGATGGCGCCCCGCTGGCGCTGCCCGTGGAGGAGGACGCCTTCAGCTTCGTGGTCTTCGGCGACCGCACCGGCGGGCCGGTCGAGGGGGTCAGCGTCCTCGCGGATGCCGTGCGCGATGTCAACCTGCTGGAGCCGGACTTCGTCATCACCGTCGGCGACCTGGTCGAGGGGTACAACGAGCGGCCGCAGTGGATGGCGCAGATGCGCGAGTTCAAGGCCATCATGGACAACCTGCTCTGCCCGTGGTTCCCCGTCGCCGGCAACCACGACATCTACTGGCGCGGGAGCGGCGAGCGACCGGAGGGCGAGCACGAGGCCGACTACGAGATGCACTTCGGCCCGCTGTGGTACGCCTTCGAGCACAAGAACTGCTGGTTCATCGCCCTGTACAGCGATGAGGGCGATCCCGTCACCGGCGAGAAGTCGATCAACCGGGCCGCCAGCCAGACCATGAGCCCCGAGCAGCTTGCCTGGCTCACCGAGACGCTCGGCAAGGCGGCCGACGCCGACCACATCTTCCTGTTCCTGCACCACCCGCGCTGGACCGGCGGCAACTACGGCGACGACTGGGAGAAGGTGCACAAGGTTCTGGTCGAGGCCGGCAACGTCACCGCCGTCTTCGGCGGGCACATCCACCGCATGCGCTCCGATCCGCGCGACGGCATCGAGTACATCACGCTGGCGACCACCGGCGGGGGCCAGAGCGGCACCGTTCCCAGCGCCGGCTGGCTGCATCACTACAACATCGTGACGGTGCGCCCGGAGCAGGTCGCTCTCTCGGCCATCCCCGTCGGCAAGGTGATGGATGTCCGCGAGATCACCGGCGAACTCACCGAGCAGGCGGCCCGGCTTGCCCGGCTGCGCCCGGAGGTCTCCGGTCCGCTGACGCTGCAGCGCGACGGCTCGGTCTCCGGTGAGCTCGCGGTGCGCCTGACCAACCCGATCGAGCGCCCGATCGACATCATGATCGCCGCCTCCAGCGCCGACAGCCGCTGGCGCTTCACCCCAGATCACAACCACTCCCGCATCGAGCCCATGGAGACGGTGGAGTTCTTCGTGCACGCTGCGCGTATCGAGTCGCCCGTCGACGGAACCTTCCGGCCAGCCGAACTCGCCCTGAGCATGGACCTGCTGGCCGACAGCGCCCGCTACCCGATCCCGGAACTCGTCATCGAGGCCCCGATGGATGTCAACCTGCTGTCGCCGCCGGCGCCGGAGGTCGAGGTGGCGCTGGACCTTTCCGGCCCGAGCGGCTGGCTCCAGGTCGAGTCGGCCGACATCGAAATCGATGCGGCCAGCCCGCTGACGCTGGAGTGCTGGCTCTACGCCAACAGCTTCGGCGACCGCACCGGCCTCGTCGCCAAGACGGAGAACAGCGACTACGGCTTCTTCGTCAACGGCGGGCGGCCGACCTTCTCCATTCTGCTCGGCGAGACCTACACCGAAGTCGGCGCCGACGAGCCCCTGCTCAAGACCGGCGCCTGGCATCACCTCGCCGGGGTCTACGACGGCAAGGAGGTCAGAATCTATCTCGATGGCGCCCTGATCGACCGGGCGCAGCGCGCCGCCCCGCGGCGGACCAACACCCTGCCGCTGATGATCGGCGCAGATGTCAACGGCTCCGGTCAGCCGATGAGCTTCTTCGACGGCTGGATCGATGGCGTCCGCCTGTCGAATGTGGCCCGCTACGCCGGCGACCGCTTCACGCCGGCGCGCCGCCCCGGCGCCGACGACCGGACGCTCCTGCTGCTGAACATGGATGGCGCGATCGGGCCATGGGCCTATGACGAGTCGCCGGGGCGGACTCATCCGCGCCTCCGCGGCGGCGCAACGATCGCACCGGCCCCGCGCTAGCCGCTCAGCCGGACTCGCGCACGAGCGTGTCGATCAGCGCGGCGTAGCGCCGGATGGTGTTGATCACCAGAAAGTGCTCGGCTGCCCGGTCATGGGCGGCGGCCCCCAGCCGCTCGATCAGGCCCTCGTCGGCCAGCAGGCGGCGCAGCAGCCCCGCGAACTCCCTGTCGCTGCGCGGATCCTGCAGCAGCAGCCCGCTGACGCCATCTTCGATCTGGTCCTGAATGCCGCCGACGGCGCTGGCCACGACCGGACGCCGCTTCCACATCGCCTCGGTCACGGTCAGCCCGAAGCCCTCATGCAGGCTCTTCTGCACAATCACGGTCGCGTGCCGCTGCAGGGCGTTGACGATCAGGGCGTTCTCATCGAGATCGTCCATCGGCACGCAGACAAGGTAGACCCGGCTGCGCTGCTGCGGGGTCAGCCCCTGCCAGACCGCGCGAACCTGCTGCCAGACATCGGTTGCGGTCGGATCGTCCGAGACGGACGCGACATCCGGACCGGCCAGCGCCAGCGAAGCCTCGACATCGCCGAGATGGTCCACGAACGCCCGCATCACGCCCAGCGGATCCTTCAGATCGTCCCAGCGCGACACCTGGACGATCAGCGGCTCGTCCGCGGCCGGCGGGCCGTTCTCCGAAATCAGCGTCACGTCCCGCTGCACCGGGTGCGGCAGCGCCACACCGTTGGCCGAACCCGCCGCCAGCATGCCGCTGCGCTCCAGGGCCGCCCGCGTCTGCTGCGCATCGAGCGGACAGTTCTTCAGCGACAGCGGATCGATCGCCGGATGGATGATCGCCGTGCGGTCGATGTCGATCCAGTCCGGCACAAACTCGCGCCGCGTGAACACCAGCGCCTCAGCCTGCGAGATGTACGGCTCCAGAAAAGCCCAGGCGCTGTGCGTGATCTCGTTGGCCTCGTCGTGGCCGATGTGGCAGCGCCAGATGACATGCGCGCCGCCGGCCCGCAGCGCCGGGATCAGCCCCGCCGACTGCGGATCATGGCAGATGACGACATCGCCCGGCCGGATCAGTTCCAGCAGATCCGGCAGGCTGCGCCCCAGCGTGGCCTCGTAGATGCGCCGCTCCTCGTCGCCGAGGGCGCCCCCGTCGCCCGGGCTGCCGTGCAACTGGTAGTGCAGCCGCTTGGTCACCTCGAAGAAGGCGCTGTCGCCGCCGAGCACCAGCCAGCGGACCGACAGATCCAGCGCGTGGCAGTAGCCGAGGGCCGGGCGCAGCATCTCGGCGACGCCGCCGCCGCGGGCCGTGGAGTTGATGTTCCAGACGGTGACGCCATCGAGCCGCTGTCGCACCTGCTCGACGCCGCGCCGGAAATCGCCCCAGCGCTGCGGGCCGACGACCTCCTCGAGAGTCGAGAGCCGCACATCCTCCGGAATCTGTTCCGTCACCGCCTGCACGTCTACACCAGTACCTTCTCCAGGGCCATGCCGCAAGCGCAATGGCGGACTTGCGCCGGATATTCCCGCGTCCAGCGCGCGCAGCCGGCGCCCGGCGCGGTTATCGCCGCCGCACATGCGAGAAGAAGATGCGTTTATCGGCTGGCCCGGACCCGGGCGCGATCAGGCCGCTACCACGTGCGCAGCGATGGGCCGGTGTACGCCGCCCGCGGCCGGATCAGCCGGTTGTTCGCGTGCTGCTCCATGATGTGAGCCGCCCACCCCGTCACGCGGCTGGCCACGAAGATCGGCGTGTACTGCGGCACGGGGATGCCCATCGTGAAGTACGTCAGCCCGCAGGGGAAATCCACGTTCGGGTGGATGTTCTTCTTCTCCAGCATGATCCGCTGGACCCGCTCGCCGAGCGTGAACCACTTGATGAAGTCCGGCCGCTGGATCTCGGCGATCCTGCGTCCGAGCCCGTGCAGGATCGGCGCCCGGTGGTCGCCCTGCTTGTACACGCGGTGACCGAAGCCCATGAGCTTGCGCTTCTCCTGGAAGGCCCGCTCCATCCACGCGTCCACCTCGTCGGTATCGACGCCGGCTTCGCCCACGTCGGCCATGATCTCGCGCAGCATCTCCATCGCGGCCTCATTGGCGCCGCCGTGCAGCGGACCTTTGAGGGCCGCGATCGCGCCCGTCATGGCGCCGTGCATGTCGCTGAGCGTGCCGGCGATCACGCGGCTGGCGAAGGTGCTGGCGTTGTAATCGTGCTCGGCGTACAGGATCAGCGACACGTCCACCACGTGGGCGAACTCCGCCGACGGCTTCTCGCCACTCATCAGGTACAGCAGGTTCGCCGCGTGACTGAGCTTGGCGTCGCCGCCGGTGTCGGGCGCCACCAGTTCCTTGCCATCGATGATGCGCTGCATGTGCCCGATGATCGTCGGTACCTTGGCGAGGATCCGCTTGCTCTTGCGCAGGTTCGCCTCCGGCGAATTGTCCTGGCTGTCCTTGTCGAGATTGCCGAGGATGCTGACGGCGGTGCGCAGCACATCCATCGGAACCGCCGTGCCCTCCTTGAGCATCGGCGCCGCGGCCCGCAGGTAGCTGACCACCGCCGGCGCTACCGCCCGGTTGGCGACCAGTTCATCCTTGAAGAAGCGAAGCTGCTCGCCCGTCGGCTTGGCCCCTTCCAGCAGCAGGTACGCCACTTCCTCGAACGTGGCGTGCGCGGCCAGATCGGCGATCTCGTAGCCGCGGTAGATCAGGCTGGTCTGGTCCACCGCACAGATCTGCGTCTCGCCGGCAATAACACCTTCCAGGCCCTTGGCGACGGGGGACTCGGCGCTCATCAGATGAACTCCTCTTTCGCGATCATGCCAGTCAGTGGCGTGTGCAGCCGTCACTGTAGGGCCCTCCCCCGTCCACGCGGCGCGACGATACCCTCCGGCATGGCCGAACCCCAGCCCAGCGCAGCCCAGCGCAGCGATGATGATCAGCAGGTCCGTCCCGCCGGCCGGCTCACGAGGCTGCTCGTTGCGCTGGCGGTCGTCATGATGGTCGCCGGCGTCGGCCTCGGCCTGATGTTCCAAGCCTCCGCTCCAGAGCCGCAGCCGACGCTCTCCGCTGGCGCCAGCAGCCCCTCCGGCGACCCGGCGGGAGCCCCCGCCGGCTTCATGCCCGTCGAGCCGCCCGCCGGCGGCGGCGAGCCGCAGCCGCAAATGGGCGCGGCGGAGGAGCCCAGCGCCGCCGCGGAGGTCTGGTCACCGGCGCTGTTCCGCCTCGGTTTCAGCTTCTTCATCGGCTTCGCCGTGGCGTACGCCGTGCGCAGCTTCGTGAAGCTGTCGCTGATCTCGGCCGGCTTCTTCGCCATGGCGCTGCTCGGCATGCAGTACGCCGGCTTCGTCGAGATCAACTGGACCCTGATCGGCCAGCAGTACGAGTCCGCCGGGGCCTGGCTCGGCGGCCAATTCGACAGCTTCCAGGCGTTCGTCACCGGCGAACTGCCCTCCGCCGCCGGCGCTCTGGGTGGTCTGGCCCTCGGGTTCAAGTCGCGCTGAGGCCGGGCTGGCGCCGCCGGGCGCTGCGCATGGCAACTTTTGCATGCTGTTCGGGTTGCGGACCATCGCGACTTCGACAAGAATTGCATGAAGGAGAAGAGAGCCATGCAAACCACGATCTGCACCGCTGTTGTTGCGGGCCTCGGTGTGACCGCCTCGGCCCAGCTTGTCAATCCCGGCATCGAAGATGTCACCAGTCCCTTGTTCGGCGCGATTGACGGCTGGGGACCCAACGGAGGCTGGGCCGACCACGCCGGCTTTGCGCGGCCCGGCGCGGCCGGTCTCGGGAACAACTTCGGCTTCTACAGCGCCGGCGCCACCGAGACCGTCGGCCAGGTGTCGAGCCTCACGTTCCAGGAGGGCTTTGAGTACACCTTCGCCAGCTTCGCCTATCCGGGCGGCAGCGACGTCGGCACGATCCCCTATCAGATCGGCTATGAGGATGACCTTGGCGCGTTCGTGGAGCTCGCCACCATGGCCTACGACATCTCCGGCGCCGGCATGTGGCAGGAGCTTCCGGGCGTGTCATACACCGCCGCATCCGGCGGCGCTGAGATCGGCCGCCCCGTGTGGGTGCGCCTCGGCGACGCCTCGGCCGGCGGCAATGACGACATCTGGTTCGACAGCTTCACCCTGACGGCCATCCCGTCGCCGGGCGCTGCGGTCGTGCTGGCCATCGGTCCCTTGGCGGCCGTGCGCCGTCGCCGGTAGGTTCGCATCGCGCCATCGCCCTCAGGGCGCCGCGCCGGCGGCGCCCTGTTCGTTTCACGGCGCAGCCTCGCACGTCGCCGCCTCGCGCTGCGAGCCCGCCGCCGCGGCGACGTGGTCCGCGGGCAGATCCCGCAGTTCGGCATCCGGCGCGATGCGCCGGCGGCGCTGCAGCACGTGCTGGGCCCAGAGCATCAGCGCCGCCCCGCTGACCGCAATCAGCCCGCTGGCCCACTGCGGCGCCGACAGCGCCTCCTGGAACAGGAAGTAGCTGGCGATCCCGACGCAGATCGGCTGCAGTTGCACGATCCCGGCCGAGACGGCCACACCCAGCTTCTCGATGGCGATGTAATACAGCACATGCCCCAGCGCAATCCCGATCACCGCCGACAGCAGCAGCAGCCCGAACTGTCCGCTCGAGAGCGCCAGCGCGCCGGCGCCCGCGTCGGCGCCGAACACGAACATCAGCGCCAGCATCGCCCCCGCCGTGTACTGGCTGATCGCCGCGAACGCGACCATCGGGTGGATCCCCCTCATGCACCGGCGCACCGACAGCGCATACGCCGCAAACAGCGCCCCGGACGCCAGCGCCAGCAGCACCCCGAGCAGCGAGGCGCCGGCCGGGAGCCCGTCGCCCAGCGCCACCGTCCCGAAGGTGCCCCCCACCACCATCACCAGTCCGATCAGAAACCGCGGCGAGCCGATCAGGGCCCGCTCGGCCGGGAACATGATCGCGGCCCCGATGGTGACGAACACGATGTGCGTCCGCAGCCCGAACGTCAGCAGCCCGGGATCGATCTTGTAGTGTGCCCAGGTGAAGCACACCTGCCCGGCGCTGTTGATCACGCTGGGGATCACGGCGGCGACGAACAGCCCCCGCGGCAGCCGCCGGCGCACCAGCCCCACCAGCAGCAGCGGCGCCCACAGCAGCGCGCTGAAGCCGTACCGCCAGCCGTTGCTGGTCCACGCGTCGATCGAGCTCGTGAAGTGCTCGATAAACAGCGGCACGCTGGACCAGCCGGCCAGCGTCAGCAGTGCAGTGATGACGCCGCCGAGCCGCCCTGGCTCGGCGGAGGGCGCATCCATGATCGGAACCTCCGCGGGAGCCGACTGTATCCGCCGCCGGCCGCGATAACCCGCGCCAGATCCCGGCCCCACAGCTAGCGGACGCGCCGCGGCGCCCTGCTGAGCGAGTCGCGCCGGCTGTGCCGGGACTCGGCGCGCCCCCGGCCCGCGTTTTCCTTGGCGGCCGCCCGGCCGCGGCCGATTGCCAGACCCATTGGAGGGAGGCAGAGCATGAGAGATATCGCCACAGAGTCGCTCTGGGAGCAGGTCCGGGGCCAGACCCGGCGCCTGCTCGAGGATGCCGAGCGGTGCGCCGGCAGCGCCACCGAGAGCGCCGTCGAGAGCCTGCTGATGCGCATCAGCGGGCGTCTCGGCCCGGTTCAGCGCGAGCACGTCATCGCCCATGGCCGCCTCGTCGCCGCCTGCGCCGAGCGCATCGGGCGCAGCCTCGGGCTGGGCCCGCAGCGCATCAGCCAGCTTCGCATTGCGGGGCTGCTGCACGACATCGGCAAGTGCGCCATGCCCGAGCAGATGCTCGCGGCGGCCCGACCCCTCGCCGCCGAGGAGCGGGAGATCATGGACACGCACGCCGCCATCGGCGCCGCCGTCGCGGCCCGCCTGGGGGCCCCGGCCCCCGTGCAGGAGGCCGTCCGCGATCACCACACGACCTTCGCCGACGGCGGCCTCACCTGGGCCCGGCCGGGAACGCTCGGCCGCATCATCGCCGTCGCCGACGCCCTCGTCGCGATGACATCGGCACGCGCCTACGCGCCCCCGCGCCCCATGGCGGAGGCCATCATCGAACTGCGGGCCTGCAGCGGCGGGCAGTTCGATCCCGTCGTCGTCGGCGCCGTCGCCTGTCTGGCCCCCGCTTCCGCCGCCGCGGCCTGAACGGGGCGAAGTTCGCGCCGGGCGGTTGACACCGCCGCCGAACCCGTTACGCTTTCTGCCAATGCACGCCCAGCGCGCCATGATGCGAATGCGAATGACCATGCCCGGCCCCGGGCGGTGGTTCTCGTTCGCTCTGGCTGTCGGCCGCTAAGCCGACCGAAGCCGAAGATGAACGACTGATCGCCGCCGCTCGGGGCGGCGATTTGCGTTTGTGGCGTCGGCCTCCCAGCCGATGCGCTCAGTAGCAGTTCAGCAACCACCGACACGGAGCACGACATGACCGCATCACCGCGGCCCGCGCTATGGACGCGCGCTGTCCGAGGGGGCCTCGCCCCCGATCCCGTCACCGGCGCCATCGAGGTCCCGGTGTATCAGAACACCACCTACGCCCAGGCGGGCGTGGGCACTGACAAGGGCTTCACCTACTCGCGCTGCGCCAACCCCACCGTCGCCGCCCTGGAGCGTGCGCTCGGGGAACTGGATGACGCTCCGCCGGCCGTCGCGTTTGCAACCGGCCTTGCCGCCGTCGCCGGCCTGCTGATCACGCTCACGCGTAGCGGCGACCACGTCGTCTGCGGCGACGTCGTCTATGGCGGCACGACGCGCCTTCTGACGGACATCCTCAGCCGCTACGGCGTGGAGGCGACGTTCGTGGACACGGCGGAAGCCGAGAACGTGCGCCGCGCCCTGACCCCGCGCACGAGGCTCGTCCTCATCGAGACGCCGGCAAACCCCACGCTGAAGCTCACCGACATCGCCTCCGTCAGCGCGATCTGTCGCCACGCGGGCGTGCCGCTGGCCGTGGACAACACGTTTCTGACCGCGGCCCTCCAGGACTGCTTCGCGCTCGGCGCCGACATCATCCTGTACTCGACGACCAAGTTCATCGAGGGCCACAACGCCACTGTCGGAGGGGCGGTCCTTTCCCGCGACCAGGCGCTGCTGGACGAGATCCGCCTCGTCCGCAAGACGCTCGGCAGCATTCAGTCCCCGCAGGAGGCCGCCCTCACGCTCCGCGGCCTCAAGACCCTGCCGCTGCGCATTCGCCAGCACACCGAGCACGCCCTGCGCATCGCCGAATGGCTCGAAGCCGACGGGCGGGCCCTGAACGTCCGTCACCCGGATCTTGCCAGCTTCCCCCAGCGCGATCTCGCCCGGCGCCAGCAGCGCGCCGGTGGCGGCGTGCTGGCGTTCGAGGCCCCCGGCGGACTCGAAGGCGCAAAGGCGCTGGTGTCGGCGCTCAAACTCTGCTACCTCGCCGAGAGCCTGGGCGCGACCGAAACGCTCGTCACGCATCCGGCCTCCATGACGCACACCTCCGTGCCGCCCGCGACGCGCAGCGCCGTCGGCGTCACCGACGCCCTCATCCGCATCTCCGTCGGCCTGGAGGATCCGGCCGACATCATCGCCGACCTGTCCCAGGCCCTGGATGCCGCGCAAAGAGCCCCGAGCGCAAGGGGTAATTGCGCGATTAGCGCCCACCAACTTGCGCCAAGGGCAGCCTGCGCCCATACTTCCACTGTCTAGCAAACAGGAGGAACTGCATGGAACGCAGGCTGCTTAAGGCCGTACGGAGACG
>JBICIE010000302.1:0-17674 GCA_043101635.1 Phycisphaerales bacterium JB039
GTGCTCTTCCGATCTAGCGCCGCATCCTTCTCGATGTACTTGCGGTACTCGTCGAAGGTGGTGGCGCCGATGCACTGGATCTCGCCGGCGGGGCCGAGGGCGCCATCGACGCATCCAACGTGCTCAAGCCGGCCTTGGCCCGCGGCGAGATCCAGTGCATCGGCGCCACCACCTTCGACGAGTACCGCAAGTACATCGAGAAGGATGCGGCGCTGGCCCGGCGCTTCCAGAGCATCCCGGTCGATCCGCCGACCAACGACCAGACCATCGAGATCCTCAAGGGCCTGCGCCCGCGCTACGAGGAGCACCACCGCGTCCGCATCACCGACGAGGCGGTCGTCGCGGCGGTGGATCTCTCGGGCCGGTACATCTCCGGGCGCGTCCAGCCGGACAAGTCCATCGACGTGATCGACGAGGCCGGCGCCCGCGTGCGCATCAAGAGCATGAGCAAGCCGCCGGATCTGGCCGACATCGAGGCCGAGATCGAGCGCCTCACCGTCGAGAAGGACGACGCCGTCAAGAACGCCGACTACGAGCGGGCGGCGGAGCTGCGCGACCAGGCCGAGCAGCTCAAGAAGAAGAAGGAAGAGAAGCAGCGCGAGTGGCGCGAGAAGTCCAAGGAGATTGACGGTGTCGTCGATGACGAGGTCATCGCCGAGGTCGTCAGCAAGATGACCGGCGTCCCGCTGCAGCGGCTCGAGAAGGAGGAGGCCGACCGCCTGCTCGACCTCGAGAAGGAGCTGCACAAGAAGGTCATCAGCCAGGAGGAGGCCATCAAGGCCGTCGCCCGCGCCATCCGCCGGGCCCGGGCCGGGCTCAAGGATCCGCGCCGGCCGATGGGCTCGTTCATCTTCATCGGCCCCTCGGGCGTCGGCAAGACGCTGCTGAGCAAGGCCCTGGCCGAGCTCATGTCCAGCGTGACGAGGACGCCCTCGTCACGCTGGACATGAGCGAGTACATGGAGAAGCACAACGTCAGCCGGCTGGTCGGCGCCCCTCCGGGCTACGTCGGCTACGAGGAGGGCGGCCAGCTCACCGAGCGCGTCCGCCGGCGTCCGTACAGCGTGATCCTGCTCGACGAGGTCGAGAAGGCGCACCCGGATGTGTTCAACATGCTCCTCCAGATCATGGAGGAGGGGCGGTTGACCGACTCGTTCGGGCGCAACGTCGACTTCCGCAACACCATCCTGATCATGACCAGCAACATCGGGGCCGACCTGATCAAGGGCGGCGGCGGCTTCGGCTTCGGCCGGCGCAGCGGCGAGGCGGACTTCGAGAACATCAAGTCGATTCTCATGAAGGAGATCGAGCGGTTCTTCCGCCCCGAGTTCATCAACCGTCTGGATGACACCATCGTCTTCCACCCGCTGACCAAGGACGACCTGGTGCAGATCGTGGACTACGAGCTGCGCAAGGTGACCGAGCGGCTGCACAGCCAGCAGATGACGATGGAACTGGACAAGGCGGCCAAGGACTTCCTGATCGACAAGGGGTACAACCCCGACTTCGGCGCCCGCCCGCTGCGCCGGGCCATCGGCCAGTACGTCGAGGACCCGCTCAGCGAGATGCTGCTCAGCGGCGAGTGCGAGCACGGCTGCGTGATCAAGGTGACCCGCAAGGATGAGGCCGAGCACCTGACCTTCACCGCCACCAAGGGCCCCAGGAAGCCCGAGCCGGAGAAGGACAAGCCCGTCCAGGCCGGCGCCGAGAGCGCCTGACCAGAAGCTGACAATGCTCCAAGGGGCTCGGGCGACTCGCCCGGGCCCCTTTCCTTACCTCGTCGCTTCGTCGCTTCGTCGCTTCGTCGCGATCCTACCCCGCCCTCATTTGCCATTTGCCCATTTGCCCATTTGCCCATTTGCCCTTTGGCCATTTTCCCTACGGGCATCCCGCGGCGAAGGCGTTCTGGAAGCAGAGGAAGTCGAAGAGTGTGAGCGATCCGTCGCCGTCGCAGTCGGCGAAGACCGAGCCCGCGGCGAAGTAGTTCTGGAAGCACAGGAAGTCGAACAGCGTGTGGCGGTAGTCGATGTCGCAGTCCGCCGGACACGGCGGGATGACGTCGATGACGAGGTTGTCGATCCATGCGGTCTCGATGTCGGGCTCCGGCGGCGGCGGGTCGCCGCCACCGTCGGTGACGACACTGAAGGCCCACGAGCCGACATCGTGCCACTTGGCCGGCAGCGGCGCCGGGTCGCTCGCTTCCCCGTCGTAGGCGCCCCAGATGAGTTTGTGCTCGAAGTCGATCGTGATCGAGACATGCACCCACTCGTCGAAGCGAGGCTCGATGCTGGGCGACAATCCCCAGATGACCTGCACATATGGTTCGCTCCCGCTGGCGCTGATGCCACCGAAGAACCACAATACCGTACCAGGTCGCGGATCGAAGGCGTGATACACGTCAAAGCTGATCCGCAGTCCTCGATACCCGTCGGGCCCGAAGTCCTCCGTTTGATGCGAATACCACAGCTTCATAGTCGCCGTCAGAGCGCCGCCGAGGGAAACGGGATCGAACCGTATGGACTGGCGCCCGATGGTCGGCTCAGGCTGCGATGTGACCTCCGGTAGGATGACCTTCACGCGATCCGAACCGTCGCCGTAGACCCGGTGCGGAAGGTACTCGATATACGTGTCCGGCCAGGCAGGGGTCGGCCCCAGCGGCAGGGACTCGAAGCCGCCCGAGTCGAAGAAGGGCTCCCACTGCGCAACAGCTGGCGCGCACAGCGCCAGCGCCGCCGCGACTGCGCACGCGCGGTGAAGCGCGCGACCAGAACGTGTCAGAATCCACATGGGCAGGACTCCAGAATGAACGCGTCGAACTCGATCTGATCCAGCGCCGTCCACGCGCCGTCACAGTTCAGGTCAGCAGCGGGGTGACTTTCACCATGCAGGAAGCCGAAGGCCCATTGGTCACCGAGCATATCGTGGATCCCATTGCCATTGAAATCGGCCCGGCAGCAAGTCAGCGCCTTGATGATCTTGCGCCCCTGGTAGTCGAAGTGCGTCGGATCCTCGGGCATGTCCGTGCCCGCTGCCGGATACAGGAACTGGGAAGCCCCCACGGCCTGGGAGAGCGTCACAACCTCCTGGGCGTAGTACTGAGCCACACCGATGCCGCCGGGGCAGCTATCCGTATCAGTGCCGATCGGAACCCCGCCCACTTCCGCGGGCCACCCCAATGACACCATGCGCGCGAGAACCGCGGCGCGATCGATCCCGGCAGGGCTGGAATTCTCACACCCGTCTCCGATCACCAGCATCATGCGATCCCCGGCATCGGTCAGACTCAGGAGGGGACTCGCCTCGAAGCGGTCGAGCGCGAAGTTGACGCCTGCCCAGAGGTTCGTTCCGCCACCGATCGGCGCGATAGTGCGCACGGCCGATGCGAACGCGGCCGCCGTCGTCTGGTCAATGACCGTCCAGGGGACAACTTCTTGGGTCTGGTCGGTCCCGAAAACGACGACGTTGAATGCGAGCCCGCCGGTCCGGCGCACCGTGAACTCCTCCTCCTCGAAGTAGCGGACGAGGCTCGCCTTCACAGCGTCGAAGTAGTCGTGGTAACGTGCCGGGGGCTCACCCGGGAGCATGCTGCTTGAGGTGTCGAGGACAATGGACACCATCGTATCGATCGTCACGGGCAGCGCTGCGCGCTCAAGCGAGAGCCAGTACATGTCGGCGCCGCCTCGGCAACTGGCAAGCAGGGACTGGCCGAACCCCACGTTGTAGCTGGTGGAAGCGTCGGCGTGCCCGAAGACCCCGGGGACCCACATCTGTTCGCTGCTGCGGTCAACCGCGAGCGCCGTCGCCCAGTCGTTGTAGTTGCCGCCGTAGATCGCCGCGTCCAGATAGGCGCCCTCTGACGTGTAGCGCGCAATGAACGCGTCCCAGCCCCCCGCCGTCGTTTTGGAGTCGCCACCGGCGGGGTCGAAGGAAGCCGACGCAGTTGTTGGCGCCCCGGCGGGGACCCGCTCGACGCCGAACTGACCCGCGACCACAACTCGGCCCAAGCGATCCCATGCCACGCCAAGTCCGGCGTCGTCGGTGTTGTCGTTGGCAACAAGCTCGTGTTCCCAGTCGACGCCGAAGTCATTGTCCCCAAGCCCAACGAAGTCCGGATCGTCGAAGTCGCTCAGGGCGCCACTGATCAACTCACGCCCTTCGGCCGAACCGCCGCCGGTCCAGCCGGTGAAGGCAATCCGCCCGAATGTAGTGGGAATGAAAGGCTCCATTTGGGGCGTGGTCTGGCGGATCACGCCTTCCGCCGAGAGACTTCGGGCAACGTCCTGATCTGGGCCACCAAACGTATACAACCGGTCCCAGCGCAAGACAATCTGGTCGCTTGGCTTGCTCATGCTGAGGCGAGCGATGAAGCCGTCGCGCCCGCCGGTCGATTGCGCTGCCAGAGTGCCGAACGAAACCGAACCAGTGAAGAAGCCACACACGTAGATCTTCGGCGGCATTAGATCGCCACCGAGACTTGGCGAGAAGTGCGGGTCCGGACCGAGGGCCACGGCGAACGCTCGATCGACGCCGACGCCCCCAAACGTCGCATGCGCCAGGTAATTGCCGCTCGTCTGGTCGAGGACGACGACGAAGCCATCCTCCGATCCCTGTGACGTAGCCCGCGCCGCGCCGGGGTTGGCCCCGTCGAAGTCGATGGTGCCGTTGAAACCGCCGCACACGACCGTGACCGAGAACGGGTCAGGTTCGGTCCCGATCTTGCCCTCGGGTGGCGTCCCGGTCGCGGGATCGACCGTCGGGTCCCAGTCTTCGCTTTCGAACAACTCGCCGCCAGTGAAACTGAACTCGCCCGACGCGGCCACACCAAAGATCTCGTCGTTCGCCGTCGCCGTCACGCTCGGGAACGTCTTGACCCAGTGCAGGTAGTTCGTCGCGACGCCGAACGAAGCGATGTAGCAGTCCTTGGTGTCCGTGCCCACCGCCGTCTTCTGCAGCCCGGCGCCGACGGTGTCGAACTGGACCTTGTTCTGGTACGAGCCCGCTGCGAACACCGTCGAGGAAACTAGCACATCCGGATCGCCGAAGGCGACCGCGTTGGTGCGAGCGCTGCCATACTTGCCGTTCTGCGGCACGCCCACCATGCCGCGGGACCAGAAGTTCGTTCCGTCGGCAGCGGCGGCTGCGACGAACGCGGCCGGGTAGAACGTCTGCCCCTGGCTCGCGGAGGTCGGCGCCACGGTGGCGCCGCTCTGGTCCAGCAGCGTGCCGCGGTACTCCCCGCCCATGGCCACAAGGCCGTAGCCGGTGGCCACCGCCTCGGCCGAGAAGTCGGCCAGCCCCTGCGACGAGCCGAAGGTCTTCAGCCAGCCGTCCACCATGCCGGGCGGGTGGTCGGGGATGGGCGGGCCAGCGCCCATCGGCCCGATCTGGGCCACCGCGGACGTACCCCAGAGCGCCAGTGCCAATGCCGCCGCCAGCCTGCCGCCGGTCCGAACACGCTGAGCTTGGAATGACTCCAATTCGCAATGACCATTGCTCTTCATGGCCTGCCTCCCGCCGGCCGCCAGGCGTTCTACACACATATACCGCCGGGACATGGGACCGGCTGCTGCATTGTGGAACTCCAGCGCCTCTTTCGCCCGGCGGGCCGAGACACACGGCGCCGGGACGGCGCCAACTTGATTATAGGACAGATCCGTCCAGAATCCAGCGGGCGACGAACAGGATCGTGCGCCGCCGGGTCGGCGTGACGCCGCCAACCGCGGCGCGCCCTGAACTCCCCGGCAAGCCCACCGGTACCATTGCCGTTATGCCCGTTGCCCTTCGCTGGCTCCTGCGCCTCGGCCCGATGAACCCCATCGCGGTGCGCCTGGTCCAGAACGCCAGCCGCAGGACCAAGCACATGTACATCCGCGCGGCGTACCTCGCCGTGCTGATCCTGGCGCTGCTGTGGACCCTGCTGCTCTCGACCGGGGGCGGGGCCCTGTCCTACCGCGAACTGGCCGAGGCGGGGGCCCGCAGCTTCCAGTGGATCGCCTACCTGCAGATCGGGCTCATCTGCGTGCTGGCGCCGGTGTTCATGGCCGGCGCCATCGCCCAGGAGGCCAACCCCAAGACCTGGGACATCATGCTCAGCACGCCGCTGACGCGCAGCGAGATCGTGCTGGGCAATCTCTTCGGGCGGCTCTTCTTCATCCTTGCGCTGCTCATTGCGAGCCTGCCGCTGTTTGCTATTACGCAATACTTCGGCGGCGTGCCGGGGCGATCGATCCTGCTGAGCTATCTCATCGCCGGCGCCGCGGCGACGCTGGTGGGAACCATTGCCATCGCGCTGAGCGTCAGCCGGCTGGTGGGCCGGCGGGCGGTGTTTGCCTTCTACATCTCGGTGGTCAGCTACATCGCGGTGACGTGGGCGATCGACCTGTGGATGAACCGGGCCCTGCTCGGCGCCGGGCCGGGCGGTCGCGGCGTGACGTGGATGACCGCGATCAACCCGTTCCTGGCGCTCAAGGCGCTGCTGCAGCCGTCGACCTATCCCGCCGCGCCGGAAGGGACATTCGGCGGGCTCAAGGCGCTGGCGCTGGAGCGCCCGGTGGCCGCGTGGGTCTGGCTGTGCGCCAGCGTGAGCGTGCTGCTGGCGCTGGCCTCGACGCTGACGGTGCGCAGCGGCGGGCTGGCCACTATTGCCGGCGAGGCGGCCGGCGTGCCGTGGTACCGGCGCATGTTCGGGCTTGGGGCGCGCGGGGCCGAGCATCGCCCGCCGCGGAGCGTCTGGACCAACCCGATCGCGTGGCGCGAGGCCGCGGCCCGCAACAACACGCTGTCGCGCATGATGGCCCGCTGGTCGTTCATTGCGCTGGGCGGCCTGTGGGGGCTCCTGATCGTGCTGCTGTTCCACAACGGCACGCTCACAGCGCCGAGCTTTCAGCTTGCGCTGGTCACAACAGTCTTCGGCGAGGTCGCGGTGACGGCGCTGGTGGCGATCAACATGGCGGCGACGGCGGTCAGCCGCGAGCGCGAGGATGGCACGCTCGACCTGCTGCTGACCACACCGATCACGCCGGGCCAGTACCTCCAGGGCAAGCTGCGCGGCCTGATCGCCTACCTGCTGCCCATGATGGCGGTGCCGGTGGGCACGCTGCTGATCGCGGGGCTGTACACGCTGGCTGGCGGCTTCGGTCGCGCTGACGGCGTCACGGTGACCGCGGGCATCCCGCCGAACGTCGTGACAGCGCCGGTGGTGCTGCCCGAGTCGGCCCTGATCCTCGCCCTGTCGCTGGCGCCGTTCATCGCCTTCTGCGTGATCATCGGGCTGCAGTGGTCGCTCAAGAGCAAGGGCACGATCAGTTCGGTCATCTCGACGGTGGGCGTGGTCGGCGTGGTCGCCGGCATCGTCGGCCTGTGCGCCTATCAGGCGGTGCAGGATCTGCAGATCCTGGGGCCGATCCTCGGCGCCCTGAGCCCGATCACCGCGACCTGGGCCTCGGTGCATCCCGGCGAAGCCATGGAGGCGACGGTGTTCGAATCGTCCGCCACGCCCGCGGCGGGGCTCATCAGCGCCCGGCTGGCGCTGGTGGCCGGCAGCGCCGTGGCCGCGGGCGTGTACGTGGCCGTGGTCTACGGCGTACACGCCAACATGGTGCGGACCTTCGACATGACGGTGCGCAAGCTGGCCGGTGTTCGCTGAGGCGCAATAGACTGCGCTGTGCGCCGCCTGCGCAACATACCGCTCTATCTTGTCATCGGCGCGATCGCGACGGGCGCCGTTGGCGTGCTCGCCGGATTGTGGGCGCCTGCAACGCCGCTGCAGCGTCGTCTCGAGCCGAGCCATCGCGCTGCCCAGAGCATCGTCCGTCAACTGGGCGCCACACCAGACAACTGGGGACCGCCCTCGAGCGTCGGCTTCGCACACGGCTTTGGCGCGACACAGTGGCTCGTCTTCGGGCCACTTCGTGGCGAAGCGAGCGGCGAGTACCTCGGCCACATCATCCGCTTCGGCTGGCCGGCGCGATGTCTCGAGGCCACTCCGCTGTGGGACTCAAGCCGCGGCACGATCCAGCAGTCCGCATGGCGAGCCGGAATCGTGACATCCGGCGCCCTTCGGCCGTGGGCCCGCAAATCGCCGCGATACTACAACATTCTCCCCATCCGCCCGATCATCGCCGGC
The DNA here is from genome assembly GCA_043101635.1 of Phycisphaerales bacterium JB039. Taxonomy (GTDB): domain Bacteria; phylum Planctomycetota; class Phycisphaerae; order Phycisphaerales; family UBA1924; genus CAYMJK01. The sequence continues at coordinate 8,125 of JBICIE010000302.1, forward strand.
TGGATCATCAACATCGCTTTCTATGCCGCCCTGCTCTGGCTCGCGTTTCCCGGCCGGCGCCTCGCCGTCGGCCTCTGGCGCCGCGGCCGCGGCCGCTGCCCGCGCTGCGGCTATCCCCTGGCAGGCGGCCTGTGCCCCGAGTGCGGGGCCGGGGCGCCAGCAGAAAGCCCCGCCTGCGGCGGGGCTCGGTCCGTGCGTCCGGATGCGGCCGGGGCTACTTCATGCCCTTCATGATGAAGCCGAAGATCACCGCGAAGATCGCCACCACGCCGGCGCCGACGTACATGGTCGCGAACGCCGGCCCGCCGGGCAGCCCGGCGATCTGGTCAACGGCCTGGGAGAAGATCGAGCCCTCGTAGGTCCCGATCATGCTGGTGATCAGCGTGCCCAGGGCCAGGGCGACGATCAGCAGCACGCCGACGGAGGCGCCTGCGGCAATCCCGCTCCAGCCCGAGTCGATGGTCTCGGCGGTGATGATCGTGACCGGGCCGGCGGCGTCGGCCGCCTCGCCCGTCTCCTCGAACAGGGCCCCGCCGGCGTCGCCGGCGCCTACGGCCGACTCCCCGACGGTCTCGCCGCCGGTGTCGCCGCTGTAGATGTCCTCCAGCAGGTCGGCGCCGAGGGAGGTGTCATCGGCCTCGCGGGTCATGTCCAGCAGGCCGGAGCCGCTGGCGGTGGGGTCGCCGGTGAACTGGGGCGTCTCGCTGGTGACCATGGTGGCCGCGGCAGGGTCGGCCTCCTCAGTCTCCTCGGTGTCGAAGATGCTGATGCCCGTCTGCTCCTTGGGGCTGTCCATGTGGATGCCGGAGCCGCTCTCGGCGAGGCTGATGCCCTCCAGGCCCCCGCTGTCGGCCAGGGGGATGGTGCCGGTGTCCTCGTTGGCGTGGTCGCCGGCGAGCAGGTTGACCTGCTCGACCTTGAACATGAGGCGGTCGCGGTCGCGGAACTCCTGGAGCTGGCCGCTCTCGGCCATCTGCTTGACCTCTTGCTCGGACTTGCCGAGGCGATCGGCCGCTTCCTCGAGGCTGTAGAAGAGCTTGGCCATGGGGCCTGACCTCCGTAAGGGGCGAGCCGGCGACCTGCCAACGGGCGATCGACGGGCCGAGAGCGTAAAGCGAGACGGGCCCGGGATCAACCCCCCGCAGGTCCCCGCGCGCCAGGAAACCCGAAACCGGATCATTGTATCCGGGTCTGAGGGGCGGTTGGTTCCCCGAACCGGGCCCGAATGAGCGCCCTCCGACCGACTGTGGGGGCCGGTCACGGCGCCTTTTAAAGCCGGCCGGCGCGAGGGCGCCGGCCGGACGTGGGCGATCTGAATCGGACCAACGAACTTCTACGGGCACCCGGCCGCGAACTCATTCTGGAAGCACAGGAAGTCAAAGAAGTCCAGTACGCCCGACCCGTCGCAGTCGGCCGCCGGATCGCCGGCGCCGAACAGGTTCTGGTAGCACAGGAAGTCGAAGAAGTCGAGAGACCCGCTGGCGTCGCAGTCGGCGTAGCAACTGTCGCCTGGAGCGTAGAACTCGATCATGCGACGACCGGCGAAGGTGAATGGCCCGTTCCACAGCACTCCGTCGGGCGTCCAGTAGTACGTCAGCACGATCGCTGACGGAAGATCCTCGCAGATGAACTGACGGTACTTGTCCACGCGGCTCTGGAACGTCACGAAGTAGGTCTCGCCGGCAACCACGGGATAAGGCTCGCTGAACGCGGCGCCGTTCCAACCGGCGCCGGCAGCGCTGAACTCGACCTCGCGCAGCATCTCGCCGGGTGTCGTACCGGTGTCCTCGCGGATACGGATCACGCCGTCGCGGATCGCCGAGCTGTGCCACAGAATCTGGACGAGGTCGAACGAGTTCTTGGGCGTCCACCGGAAGGCCTGCTCGTGGCCCTCGGTCGCCTCCCAGCGATCGTCGACCGGCAACTCGTTGTTGACGCCCTCGACGAAGACCTGGGCGCTTGCCCCGCTTACGCACAGCGCCAGCCCTGCCGCGGCCAGCGCGAACCGTGTACTCAACATCGATCTGCTCCCTTCCCGGCGCCTCCAGCGCCGAACCGGCGGACTCGCCCGCCAGCGCCAGTATACAGGAGCGCCCCGGCCATCGGAAGGATGAACTGCCGCGCGAACGCCGCTGCCCGGGTCCCCGCCAACGATCCGCCGTGCCCGCACTGGCCGACTTCCTGATCGTCGCCGGCGCTGCGGTCGCCGCGGCGGCCCTCACCCTGATCTCCGGCTTCGGGCTGGGGACGCTGCTGATGCCGGTGTTCGCCATCGTGCTGGGGGATGTCGCCGTGGCGATCGGCGCCACGGCGGTGGTGCACCTGGCCAACAGCCTCTTCCGGCTCCTGCTGGTGGGCCGTGACGCCGATCGGGGCGTGGTCGGCCGGTTCGGGATCCCGGCGATCGCCGGCGCCTTTGTCGGAGCTCTGGCGATGGCCTGGCTGGGGGAGGCCCGAGCCCTGGCCAGCTACGAGGTCGGCCCGGTGGACGGGCGGGTGACGGTGGTGAAGCTGGTCGTCGGCGTCCTGATCGTCGCCTTCGCCCTGATCGAGGGGTCGCGCCGGGTCGAACAGGCCCTGGGCGGCAGGATCGGCCTGACAGCCGGCGGCGCCATCAGCGGCTTCTTCGGCGGGCTCAGCGGGCATCAGGGGGCCCTGCGATCGGTGGTGCTGGTGAAGCTGGGGCTGGATCGCGACGCCTACATCGGGACCAGCGCCGCCTGCGCCGCCCTCGTGGATGTCACGCGACTGGGCGTCTACTTCGCGGGGGCGGCCCTGTTCACGAAGGACTTCGGCGCCGCGGCGGAGGGCAACTGGTGGCTCATCGGGGCGGGCTGTGTGGCGGCGTTCGCCGGCTCGGCCATCGGCTCGCGCCTGGTGAAGAAGATGACGCTCTCGACGGTTCGCGCCATCGTCGCGGCCCTGCTGCTGCTCACCGGGGTCGCCATGATCGCCGGCGTGATCTGAACCTCCACGAGCGCGCATGATTCGGTACACTGTCCGCCATGCCATTCAAGCTCCCCTTTGGGCGCGGTCGCAAGCCCGCGCGGCCCCAATCGCACTCGGCGTCGGGCGCGTCCGGCCAGGCGTGGGAGCGCCCCGGCGACCTGCCTCTGTGGGCAGAGTTCTTCGGGACGCCCGAGCAACTCCGACGCTTCGAGGCGGAGGTGGGGGCCTACTTCGAGCAGCGCGGCATCCCCGTGATGATCGACGACGGGATGGTGACCCGCGCCAACGATCCCGATGTGCGATACGGGCTGAGCAACCTTGGCCAGGCGTGTGCCGCGGCGCCGGCCGAGCGCTGGCGGAGGTTCATCGCCGACCACTTCGACATGATCATCCGGTCGATGGAGCAGACGCCGGACTTCGACGATTCGGACCTGAACGCCCTGCGCGAGCGGCTCGTGGTGCGCCTGTTCGATGTCGACGAGATCGGCGATATGCCGCTGGCGGGCTGCGAGCCGATTCCCGGTATCTTCGCGGCGCTGATGGTCGACGAGGAGAACGCCGTCCGCAGCGTGCATCCCGAGACGGCGGCGAGTTGGGGCGTCGGGGCCGAGGAATTACTGGAGCTTGCTCTTGACAACGTCGACAGGCTGACCGAGCAGAAGGTTGAGCGCGTCGAACTGGATGACGCCGGCGTCGCGTATCTCGCCATGAGCGAGTCCGTCTTTGGCAGCGGGCTGGTCTGCCGCGTCGATCGGATGGACGACCTTGTCGGCCCGCACGGGGCGCTGGTGGCCGTGCCGGTGCGGAACATGTTCCTGAGCGTGCCGATCCACGGGCCGGAAGTGATCCCCGCGGTGGGCCGCATCCTGCCGCTGGTGCACGGCGCCCACGCCGACGGCCCCGGCTCGGTGTCGCGCCGGCTCTACTGGTTCATTGACGGGAAGTGGACGGAACTGCCCTGGGCCCTGGAGGAAGGCAAGCTGCGCTTCATGCCGCCGCCGGAGTTTGTCGAGATGCTCAACGGGCTGGTCCAAGAGTAAAAGCGCTCCCTCAGGCATTGTGAAGAGCCGCCATGGAGCACAGCGAGTTTGAAGGCGAACAAGGTGCGCCAGAGTCCGACCACCCGCCCTTGCGCTCGGGGCTCCCTACTTCCCAAGCCACTTGATCAGCTTCGCCTTCGTCCACGCATTGACGCACTGCTTCGCCGGCAGCCAACCGCGCCGGGCGGTCGTCACGCCGTACTCCAGCATGTCGAAGTCCGCCATCGCGTGCACATCGCAGTTGATCGCGATCAGGCAACCGGCCTCGACCGCCGCACGAACGTGCGTGTCGCGCAGGTCGAGGCGGAGCCAGTTGGCGTTGATCTCGAGGGCAACATCGTGCTGCTTCGCCGCGGCGATGATCTCATCGATCGCCAGGTCCAGCCCCTCGCGCCGGCCGATGAGCCGCCCGGAAGGATGCCCGAGAATGCGCACGTGCGGGTTCTCGATGGCGCGGATCAGCCGGTCAGTTGCCGTGCGCGTGTCCTGTCGCAGCGCGATGTGCGGCGAGGCGACGACGATGTCAAGCTCCGCCAGCACATCGTCGTTGTAATCCAGCCGCCCGTCGGTGAGGATGTCCACCTCCGAGCCGTGCAGGATCTGGATCCCTTTGGTCCGCTCGCGCAGCTCGTCGATGGCGTCGCGCTGCCTGCGCAGCCGCTCGACGGTCAGCCCGCCGGCCTGCACGCTGCTCTGGGAGTGATCGGTCACCGCGATCGTGTGGAACTTGCGCTGCTTTGCGCCGGACACGAGTTCTTCGAGCTTCAGGTGCCCATCCGACTCGGTCGTGTGCGCGTGCAGTTCCGCCCTGATGTCGCCAATTTCGATCAGTTCCGGCGTCTCGACCAGATCCAGCTCGCTCCGCGCTTCCCGGATCTCGGGCGGGATCCACGGCAGCCCGAGCTTCGCGTAGACCTCCTCCTCGCCGGCGCCGGCGATGGCCCTGACCCCCCGCTGCTGCGGCGGGCCCTCGTGCTTCTCCGACGGATCCTCCGGGTACAGCCCGTACTCGTTGAGCGTGAGATGCTGCTTGAGCGCCCGCTCGCGCAGGCGCACGTTGTGTTCCTTGGAGCCGGTGAAGTACAGCAGCGCCGCGCCCCAGCTTTCTGCGGGGACCACGCGCAGATCGACCTGGATCTCCGGCCCGTCACCCTTCAGGCGACGGTCATCGGTGCGCGCGCGCATGCGCACCGACGACTTGGTCTCGCCGGCCACCAGCACGCCGGTGACCTCCGGCATGGAGCGGAACGCCTCCGCCGCCGCGGCCGGATCCCTGGCCACCATGAGCAGGTCGATGTCGCCGATGGTCTCCCTGCCGCGGCGCAGCGAACCGGCGTAGGTGACCTTCTCGACACCTTCGATGGCCGTCATGCGCGCGCAGATCGCCTCCGCCAGCGGCCGGGCCAGCCCCAGCGGCGTGCGCTCGCTGCTGGTCGCGAGGAACTTGAGGGCGGCCCGGATGTTCTCGACGGTCTTGGCGCCCATCCGCGGCAGCTGGGCCAGTGAGCCGTCATCCATGTGCTGCTTGAGGCCGGCGAGGTTCGTGACGCCGAGCTTCTCCCACATCAGCTTGACGCTCTTCGGGCCGACGCCGGGGATCGCGAGAATCTCCAGCAGGCCCTCGGGGACCTTCTTCGCCAGGTCGTCGTATTCCTTGATGCGTCCGGTCTGGACGTACTGCACGATCTTCGCGGCCATCTTGTCGCCGATACCCTCGATCTGCTCCAGCTTCCTGATGTCGCCGGCAAGCTCGCGAATGTCGGCAGACAGATCGCGTACGGCGCTGGCGGCCCGCTCGTAGGCGATGATGCGGAAGCGGTTCTCGCCGAGGATCTCCAGCATCTGCCCCATGCGGGCGAAGCGGTCGGCGATTTCGTCGTTGGCGCCCATGCGGGATGATATCGCACGTAGAGACGCCGTGAAAGCACAAAGCTCAAAGCACAAAGCTCAAATACAAAGGCACACCTGCGATGTCACCGGGGCCAACTGAGCGCAGGGTCGCCCAGTCGCCACGTCCGGCTCTGCGCTTTGCGCCTCGCGCTCTGTGCTCTGCGCTTTGCGCTTTGTGCTTTGTGCTCTGTGCTCTGTGCTCTGTGCATTCACCCGACATCCGCCAGCCCGAACTCCTCCCCGTACGCCTTCATCAGCCGCCGGCGCAGCAGCGCCTCCTCCGGCGCCGCGAGTTCAGGCGAGCGCTCGATCCACGCCGCGGCGTCGCGCCGGGCCATGTCCAGCAGCTTGATGTCGCGCATCAGGTCGGCGACCTTGAACGGCGGCAGCCCGCTCTGGCGGGTGCCGAACATCTCGCCCGGGCCGCGGATGTTGAAGTCGGCCTCGGCCAGCTTGAAGCCGTCGGTCGTGTCCGCGATGGTCTTGAGCCGCTGCTCGGCCTCCGCCGTGGCGGGCTCACCGATGAAGACGCACAGTGACGCCTTCTCGCCGCGCCCGACGCGCCCGCGAAGCTGATGCAACTGCGCCAGCCCGAAGCGCTCGGCGTGCTCCACCACCATCACCGTCGCGTTGGGCACATCCACGCCCACCTCGATCACCGTCGTCGCCACCAGGGCGTCAATCCGCCCGAGCCGGAACCGTTCCATGATCCGCTCGCGGGTGTCGCGCTTCAGGCGCCCGTGCATCGCCGCGAGCTTCTTTCCCGCAAGCTCGCCCTCCTCCAGCGCCCTCATCAGCGTGCGCACGTTGCGGGCCGTGCCCTCGCCGCTGTCGATCGTCGGGGCGACGATGTACGCCTGCTCCCCATCATCCAGCCGCTTGCGCACGTAGCCGTACACCTCCGCCCACATCGCCGGCGGCACCAGCCGGCTGCGGATCGGCGTGCGCCCCGGGGGCAACTCGTCGATGGTCGAGATATCGAGATCGCCGAACAGCGCAATGGCCATGGTTCGTGGGATGGGCGTGGCGGTCATCACCAGCACGTGCGGCGTGACGGCCCCATCCCCGGTTCCCTTTTCGCGCAACTGCGCCCGCTGCGCCACGCCGAAGCGGTGCTGCTCGTCGATCACAGCAACTGCCAGCGACGCAAACCGCACCCGCTGCGTGATCAGCGCATGCGTGCCGACGAGGATGTCGATGGCGCCGGCTTCCAGGGCTCGCAGAATCGAGTCGCGATCGGCAGTCGCCGTGGCGCCCGTCAGCAGCGCCATCCGCACATCCGAGCCTTCCAGCAGCCGCGACAGCGAGGCGAAGTGCTGCTCAGCCAGCAGTTCCGTCGGCGCCATCAGCGCCCCCTGCCGCTTCGACGCCACCGCCATGAGCATCGCGTACAGCGCCACACCCGTCTTGCCCGAGCCTACATCGCCCTGGTTCTGGCGGTTGGTCGGCGCCGAGCGGGACAGATCGCCGGCGATCTCCTCGATCACGCGGTCCTGCGCGCCCGTCAGCGCAAACGGCAGGCGCCTGCGGATGCGGGTGTCGATCGCCTCGCTCCACTTCAGCGCCGGCGCCTTGAGCGCCGAGCGCAGGTGGGCCCGCTTCATGTGCACGCCCAGTTGCAGCAGCAGCAGTTCGTCGTAGGCCAGCCGGCGCCGGCCCGCCGCGGCCTCGGCCTCGGTCTCTGGCGCGTGCAGCATGCGGTACGCCTCGGCCAGCGCCGGCAGGCGTTTCGACCGCCTGAACTCCTCCGGCAGGTGATCCTCGATCAGCGGCAGCGCGACCGGCAGCGCCGCGACCATCGCCCGCTCGATCTCATCAGAGCGGATCTTCTCGCTCGCCGGATACACCGGGCGCAGCCGGGCGTCCGCCGGCGCGGGCTCATCGCCCTCGTCGCGCAGCGTCTCGTACTTCGGGTTGGTCAGTTGCAGCCCGCCGCCGTACTTCTGGGCCTTGCCCTGCACCCGCAGGCGCATGCCCGGCTGGATCTTCTCGCGCAGGTATGGCTGATTGAACCAGACCAGGTCCAGCCGCGCCTGGCCATCGTGCAGCACCGCCTCGAAGCGGCGCTTCTTGCCGTACCCGCCCGCAAGTCGGGTCGCCGTGATCTCGCCGCGGGCCGAGACGATCGACCCCGGCGCAATCTGCGCAATCGGCGCTTCGGCTTCGTGCCGCTCGTGGCGGAAGGGCAGATGCGCCACCAGCTTGCCCAGGCTGGTCAGGCCCGCCGCATGCAGCCTGCGGGCCAGGGGCGGGCCCAGACCCGGGATCTGCTCCACGGGCGAGAGGAGGCTGGTCACGAGCCCGGCGCCTCGGCGCCGGCTTCCGCGGCGGGACGGTCCGGATCGATCTTCCGCAGGTACTCCCACGAGTAGATGCCCGTCGAGTGCCCGTCGGAGAAGGTGATGCGGATCGCGTAGTTGCCGACCAGCTCCGCCCCGGTCGCGACGAGGGCGCCGCCGGGCGATCCGGCCGACGCGGGCAGCACCGTCAGCGGGTTCCGCTCCATCTGCTTGCGCAGCTCGCGCATGTCGGCCGAGGGGGACATCCGCCGCAGGTACCCGATCGGATAGAACGAGCGCCGCCCGTCCGGCCAGAGAACCTCAAGGCCCTCGGTCTTGCGCAGGTCGAGATGCTGCGGCGTCAGCGGCGTCATGGCTTCGTCTATACTCCGCCGATTTGGCAAGTACCCACGATATCCGCCCCGGCAGCGCTGCGGACCGCCTGTGCGAGGCCGTCGATCGCGCCGGGGCGCCGATCTGCGTCGGGCTGGATCCGGTGCTGGAGCGCATCGATCCGGCCGCGCCCTCCGCTCCTGCGGCGTTTGAGGCGTTCACGATGGCCGTGCTGGACGGGGCCGCGGGTCTCGCCCCGGCAGTGAAGTTCCAGTCGGCTTGCTTCGAGCGCTGGGGCAGCGCGGGCGTGGCCGCCCTTGAGCGGGGGATGGCCGCGGCCCGCCAGCGCGGGTTCATCGTGATCCTCGACGCCAAGCGCGGCGACATCGGCATCTCCGCGGCCCACTACGCCGCGAGCGCGACAAACGCCGGCGCCGACTGGGTCACCGTCAGCCCGTACCTGGGAACCGAGACCATCGAGCCGTTCCTGGATGCCGGCCTCGGCGTCTTCGCGCTGGTGCGGACGAGCAACCCCGGGTCCGATGAGCTTCAGTCCGCCCGCCTGCAGGGCGGGGCGACGGTCGCCGAACACATCGCAGCTCGGCTCGCCGAGTTCGGCGCCGGTCGGCGGGGAACCTGCGGCCTCAGCGATGTGGGCGCAGTCGTCGGCGCCACCAAAGCCGCCGACGCGGCCGCTCTGCGGCAACGCATGGCCGACCAGTGGTTCCTGGCGCCGGGCTACGGGGCTCAGGGCGCCGGCGCCGACGACCTGCGACCGATGCTCCGCGCGGCGCCCGGGGCGTCCGCTGGCGTGCTGGTGACCGCGAGCCGGTCGATCATCTACCCGGCCGGCTCTGGACCGCTGGCCGAGCGGGTGCGCGCAGCGACGGCGCAGATGGCCGACGAGGTGCGGGGCGTGATCGACCCTGCCTGATACCATCCGCACAAAATTTTCGGGCGCTGGCTGGCGCTTGTTCGGATCCGTGCCAGACTGAAGCAACTGGCAGGAGGCCGAGCATGAATGTCATGGAACGACAGGCGGGTGACCGGGCGCGTCTG
>JBICIE010000303.1:0-16510 GCA_043101635.1 Phycisphaerales bacterium JB039
CCTCCCTTGCCCGCCACACCATCGAGGGAGGTGCCGGAGTAGAACTGCACGCCCGGCTGATTGGCGGTGATCTCCATCACCCGCCCCGAGTCCGGGCCGACCAGCCGCGCGACCGGGCGCAGGGCGTGCGGGTCACCACGAATGACGTAGTTGATGTCGTAGCCGCCGGGGTCGCCCTCGGCCCGGCTGGGGAGTTGATCGATGTCGCGCCCGATGGGCTTGGCGGTCCGGAAGTCGTGGGGCGTGCCTTCCACCGGCGCCAGTTCGCCGGTGGGGATGAAGGTGGGATCGGTCGGGGTGTAGCGGTCGGCGTGGGCCAGCAGGGTGTGGTCGAGGATCGTGCCCGAATCGTGCCCATCGAGATTCCAGTAGGAGTGATGGACGATGTTCACCGGCGTCGGGGCATCACAGGTGGCCTCGGTGATGATCTTGAGTTCGTTGGCGTCCGTCCAGATGTAATCGACGGTGACATCGAGGTTGCCGGGGTACCCCTCCTCGCCGTCCGGCGAGCGATAGGTCAGCCGCAGCGATGGACCCTCTTCGGTCTGGCGCGGCTCGGCGTTCCAGACCACCTTGTCGAAGCCCTTGACGCCGCCGTGCAGGTGGTTCGGTCCGTTGTTGGTGGCAAGCTGGTAGGTCTGGCCGTCCAGCGTGAACTGACCCTTCGCGATGCGATTGCCCACGCGTCCGACCATGGCCCCGAGATACGGATTGTGATCGACATACTCGGCGAGCGTGTCGAACCCCAGCGCAACATCGCTGAGCTCGCCGTGCCGATCCGGTACGTGCAGTTCGGTCACGATGCCGCCGTAGTTGGTGATCTTCGCGATCCCGCCGCTGGCATTGGTCAGCGTGTACAGCTCGACCGCCTTGCCATCCACTTCGCCGTAATGTGCTTTCTCAATCGACATGGCTCGGTTCCCTGTGCAGCCGGCCAGCGCCAGGGCGCAGGCAAGGCCGATCATCCAGATGCGCATCATGGTGAATTACTCCGCTCCAGCGCCCGTCGCCTGAGTCGCTCGCCCAGCAGCCGGCGCAGCGCCTCATCGGTCCCCACGCCCACGAGGATCACCGCCCCGATGACGGCGTACTCGGTGTTGTTCGGTATCCAGTCCGTCAGGGTGATGGTATTGCGCAGCACCTGCATCACGCCCGCCCCCACTATCACGCCGATGATCGCCCCCTCCCCGCCGCGGAGGCTGCACCCGCCCAGGACCGCCGCGGCGATGGCGTACAACTCATAGAAGTTGCCGAAGTCGACCGGCTGGGCTGAGCCGACATCGAGGACGAAGAGCAGCCCCCCGAGCCCGGCCAGGCCGCTGCTGATGATGTAGGAGGTGATCTTGACCCGATCGACGTTCACCCCGGAATAGCGGGCCGCCTCCTCGTTGTGCCCGATCGCCAGCAGGTACCGACCGAAGACCATCAGGTGCAGCGCTACTGCCCCCACGACTCCCACCGTGAGGAGGATGATTGCAGGCGCCGGCAGATCGAAGCTGAGGCCCGGAAGCGGGATGTCACCGCTTGCGAACCACTTGAGCCCCCCGTAGTCGCCACCGAAACCCTGCGTCTGGTCGGCCGTCAGGCCGCGCGCGAGCCCGCGGTACAGCAGCAGCCCGCACAAGGTCACGATGAAAGGCTGCATGCGAAGCTTCGTGATCAGCAGCCCGTGCGCGAGGCCGATGGCGCACGCCAGCCCCAATACGCAAGGCACGGCCACCCACGGGGCCCAGCCGTGATCAGTCGACAGCGGGATGATCCACAGGATGCGGATCGGCTCCGCCCTTGTCCAACCGGGCTGGTTCATCAGGTACGGGGTGAGAATCCCCGCAAGGCACACGACGGACCCGATCGACAGGTCGATCCCGCGCCCCATGATCACGAATGCCGCCCCGATGCTGATGATCCCGAACAGGCTCGTCCGGCGGATCAGGTTCTCGATGTTGAACGGCGTCAGGAAGCGATCGCTGGTCACCGCTGTGAAGATGCAGATGACCACCAGCAGCCCGAGGATGCCCAGTGTCTTCTTCACGCCGCGGCTCCCGTCCCATCGGCTCCCGTCGCCAGGCGCATGATCGCTTCCTCCGTGATGGCGCCGGGCGCCACCTCGCCCGCCAGGGCCCCATCGCGCAGCACCAGCACCCGGTCGGCCATGCCGATGATCTCCTCCATGTCGCTGGAGGCGAAGAGGATCGCCATGCCTGCCGCGGCAAGCTCCTCCATCTGGCGGTAGATCTCTGCCCGCGCCCCGATGTCCACGCCGCGGGTCGGCTCATCGAGCAGCAGCACCCGCGGCGACAGCGCCAGCCACTTGCCCAGCACGATCTTCTGCTGGTTGCCGCCGGAGAGGGTCTCGACCCGCTGGCGGTCGGAGGAGGCGCGTATGCCCAGCCGGGTGATGGTCTGACCCGCCGAGCGGCATTCGGCCTGCCCGTCGGCAAACCCCAGCCGCTGGCGCCGGCGAAGCTGCGGCAGGGCGATGTTGCGCCGGATCGACTGCTCCAGCACGAGGCCGTGGCGCTGACGATCTTCGGGGACCATCGCCAGGCCCGAGGCGATCGCGCGCGTTCCGGCGCCGTCTTCCACCGGTTCGCCATCAATGCGCAGCTCCCCATCGAGCCGCCCGGCGACGCCAAAGAAGCTCTCGAGAAGTTCGGTCCGGCCGGCGCCCACAAGACCGGCGAGCGCGACGATCTCACCGGATCGCACCTCCATGGAGATCGGAGCCGCGCTGGGGAACTCGACGGTCCGCCAACTGCGCACCTCGAGCGCCGCCTCGCCGGTCGTCCGCTGCGTGCGCTGGTAGAAGCGGCCGAGATCGCGCCCGATCATCAGGCGCACCATGGCGTCGTGGGAGATGGCGGACCGGCTCAGCTCGCCGGCCACCGCGCCATCCCGCAGCGCGACCACGCGGTCGGCGATCTGCTCGACCTCCGCGAGGCGGTGGGAGATGTAGATCACCGCGACGCCGCGGGCCCGCAACTGCCGGATCACCGCGAAGAGCCGCTCGATCTCGCCGAGCGTGAGGCTGCTGGTCGGCTCATCGAAGATGATGATGCGGGCCTCGCGCGAGAGGGCCTTGGCGATCTCCACCATCTGCCGCTTGCCGATCGGCAGGGCGCCGGTGCGCATCGATGGCGATACAGCCAGCCCCACCTCGGCCAGCCGGCGCCGGGCGATCTCGCGCACCGCCGGGCGGTCGATCACGCCGAAGCGGCGCGGTTCGCGGCCGAGGCTGATATTGGCGGCGACATCCAGGTTGCCGGCGAGCTTGAGTTCCTGGTGGATCAAGGCGACGCCCGCCCCCATGGCGTCCTGAATGGAGCGGAAGCGGCAGGCAGCGCCATCGAGGCGGATCTCGCCGACGTCCGGCTGCTCGGCCCCGGCGAGGATCTTCATCAGCGTGCTCTTGCCGGCGCCGTTCTCACCGATCACCGCAAGCGTTTCGCCGGCCGCCACCCCCAGGCTCACGCCGCGCAGGGCGCGCACGCCGGGGAACGCCTTCTCGACGCTCAGGGCCTCCAGCAGCGGATGCTCCGGCGCGGTCACTCAGCCGCCCGCCGGCGTCTCGCCGAGCTTGCTCTTGAGGTCGGCCCAGAAGGCCTCGACGTTGTCGGCCCGGATCTGGCGGGCCGGGATGTTGACGAAGCGGTCTTCGGGAATCACCGAGTCGTCGCCCCGCGCCAGCGCCGCAAGCATCTCCACCGACTTGTACCCGTAGTTGTACGGGTCCTGCACGACCGTCCCGTGCACCGTCCCGGCGAGAATCCCCGCCAGCGTCTCCTCGGCCTCGTCGAAGCCGATGACCTGCACCTCGCGCAGCTTCCCCGCCTGCTCCAGCGCGGCCAGCATCGCCGGCGGGTTGTACTCGAACAGTCCGACCATACAGTCCAGATCCGGATAGCGCGTGAGGGCGTCCTCGGCGTTCGCCTTGGCCAGAGCGCGATCGAACTGATCCGTCAGGGTCCCGAGGATCTCGTACGTGCCGCCGGTGAACTGGGCGCTGGGCGGGTCATAGCGCGAGGGATCGTGCGAGCGGCCGAGCAGTTCGTCGATCACACCCTGGCGGCGGCCCTTGGCGTTGTCCTGTTCGAGGCGACCGATGAAGATGAAGACCTTGCCGCCGTCCGGCAGGGCCTCCTTGACGAGCTGTCCGGCCATGCGCCCGGCGGTGTAGTTGTCCATCCCCACATAGCACAGGCGCTCCGACTGCGGGGCGTCCGAGTCGTGGGTGATCAGGTTGGTCTCTGTGGCCACCATGTTCAGCGTTTCGGTCTGATTGGCCGGGTCAATGGGGCTGACCGCGACGCCATCGACGCCGCGGGTCACGAGATCCTCGAGCATGCGCTTCTGCTCGGTGATCCCCTCCGCCGGCATGTGCACGCTGACATCGACATCCGCCGCCGCGCCGCCATCCCGGGCGCCTTTTGCCGCGATGGTCCAGAATCCGGCAACGCCGTTGGTGACGAACGCCACGTGCGGGCGCCGGGTATCGCCGGCGGCGTCGGCCCCGGTCCCCGCGCCCGCCGGTCCGGGTCCGGTCTTTGCTTCGCATGCGCCGAGGGACAGCGCTGCCGCCAGCGCGACGCCGGCCACCCCCACCAATGCCCGCCTGCCCATCTTCCGCTCCTGTCCGACCCCGCCTCAGCAGGTCGTCATGCCGCCGTTGACGTGGATCGTCTGGCCCGTGATGAACGAGGACGCCTCGCTCGCCAAGAGTGTAACCGCCCCGGCCAGATCCGCGGGGACGCCCCAGCGATCGACCGGGATGAGCGCCCGATACCCGTCCTTCTGCTCCTGCGGGTCGTCCGCGTGCCGCTCGACCGGGATCCAGCCCGGGGCGATCATGTTGACCGTGATCCCGTGCGGGGCCAGCTCTCCGGCCATGGAGCGGGTCCAGCCGTTCTGGCCGCCCTTGGCGGCGACGTAGGCGCTGAAGTTGGGCACGCCGCGTTCGAAGACCTCTGAGCCGATATTGATGATGCGCCCCCACCGCTGCTGCTTCATGTGCGGCAGCACGCGGCGCGTCAGCAGGAACGGGCTCTTGATGAAGAAATCGAGCATGGACTGGTAGAAGGCCCAGTCGTACTGCTCGATCGGCTTCTGCGGCTGGTCGGGGGTGGCGTTGACCACGAGGATGTCGACCGCGCCGAGTTGCTGCTCGCATTTGGTGACGAGGTCGTCCACGCCGTCCTCGTCGATGACGTCGGCGCGGATCATGGCGCCGGTGGCGCCCGTGCTCTTGTACTCGTCGAAGGCGGCCGCCGCTCGTTTCTCGTTGTTGGCGAAGTTCATGGCCACCTTGGCCCCGGCGGCGCCGAGGGCGAAGGCCATCGCCTTGCCGAGGCCTGTGGTGCTGCCGGTGACGAGGGCGACCCGATCGGAGAGGTCGAAATCCGCCGCGTGCTTCGATTTCTCAGCCATGAGCCAAGCGTAGGAACCCCACAAACCCGGATGCGTCCACCCCGCGCCACCGCTTGCAGCTCAACTGGCTCTTGAGACATAGCCAGGCTGATGCTGGGGCCCGGGCGGGACCGCTTCGGCCGGGCAGCGGCGAAAAGGCGGGATGTCAGGCCGATGTCCGCAATCGTGCGCCTGCTACCATTGGCGTCATGCTCTCCGATCCGCTTCCGACGATCATTCAGGGCGGCATGGGGGCAGGTGTCTCCGGCTGGCAACTCGCGCGCGCCGTTTCAATCGCGGGGCAACTCGGCGTCGTCTCCGGCACCGCCCTTGATGTGATCATGGCCAGGCGCCTGCAGACCGGTGATGTCGGCGGTCATGTGCGCAGGGCGCTCGAGCATTTTCCAATCGCCGGTGTTGCCGGACGGGTTCTCGATCGCTACTTCGTGCCGGACGGCAAGCTCGCGGATCGACCCTTCAAATCCAAGCCGGTTGCCCATGAGAAGCCGTCGCGGCGGCTGGAAGAGCTGATGGTGGCCGCAAACTTCGTCGAGGTCTTCCTCGCGCGGGAGGGGCATGAGGGCGCCGTCGGCATCAATTTCCTGGAGAAAATCCAGCTTCCGACGCTGCCGTCGCTCTACGGCGCAATGCTCGCGGGGGTGGACTGTGTGCTCATGGGCGCGGGCATCCCCCGGGCCATCCCCGGCATCCTCGACCTGCTCGCCGTGGGACAGCCGGTCGAGCTTCGACTCGATGTGCAGGGCGCGGGCGCAGATGTCTTCACGACGCGCTTCGACCCGGGCGCGCTCTTCGATGGCGCAGCACCGAAGCTGAGCCGGCCGGACTTTATCGCCATCGTCTCCTTAGCGCCGCTGGCGAGCGTGCTGGCGCGCAAGGCTTCGGGAAAGGTGAACGGGTTCGTGATCGAGGGGCCCACCGCGGGCGGGCACAACGCCCCGCCGCGGGGGCAGGGGCCGCTGAGCGTCGCCGGGGAACCGATCTACGGCGAGCGCGATGTCGCCGATCTGGAAGCGATCCGGGCGCTGGGCCTGCCGTTCTGGCTCGCCGGCTCGTACGCCCGGCCCGAGCGCATCACCGAGGCGCTGGAGGCTGGCGCCGCCGGGGTCCAGATCGGCACTGCGTTCGCCTACTGCGCCGAATCCGGGCTCGATGACGACCTCAAGCGGCGGGTACTTGCCATGAGCCGGGCTGGCGAGGCCCGGATCTTCACCGACCCAGTGGCGTCGCCGACCGGCTTCCCGTTCAAGATGCTGCAGATGGCAGACACGCACTCGGAGGCGGCAACGTACGAGAAGCGGTCTCGCATCTGCGACCTGGGGTACCTGCGCCACGCCTATAAGAAGCCAGGTGGCTCGATCGGCTGGCGCTGCCCGGCAGAGCCGGTCGTCGATTACGTGCGCAAGGGCGGCGCCGAGGAAGAGACCAGGGGTCGCAAGTGCCTGTGCAACGGCCTGATGGCGAACATCGGGCTCGGTCAGATCCACAGCGGTGAACTGGAGAAGCCCTCGATCACTTCGGGCGATGATGTTGCCGATGTTGCGCGTTTTCTCCAGCCCGGAGCCATGTCGTACACCGCCGCCGATGTCATCGCCTCGCTGCTGGGCGCCGCAACCCGGGAGCCGATTGTGGTCACTTCTGCGGCCGGGACCCCGCCCGCCCCAAGCGCGGTTTGATCGCCTCGAATCCACTCTGCATGCTGGTTTCGCGCCCAATGAGGCGCCTGCTCGCTTGAAGCGCTAGGCGATCAGGTCGCGGATCACCCGCCCGTGCACATCGGTCAGGCGCATCTCGCGCCCGCCGAACGGAACAGTGAGGCGGGTGTGGTCGACGCCGAGCAGGTGGAGCATGGTGGCGTGCAGGTCGTGGATCTCCAGCGGCTTGTCGACCGCCTTGTAGCCGTACTCATCCGTGGCGCCGTAGACCGTACCCGGGCGCGTCCCGCCGCCGGCCATCCACATGCTGAAGCCGAACGGGTTGTGATCCCGCCCGTTGGTTCCCTGGGCGAACGGGGTGCGCCCGAACTCGGCGCCCCAGATCACGAGCGTGGTCTCCAGCAGGCCGCGGCGCTTGAGGTCCTTGAGCAGGCCGGCGATGGGCTGATCAACCGCCAGCGCGTTGCTCTCGTGGCTGGCGCGGAGGTTCGAATGCTGGTCCCAGCGGTCGTTGCCGCCGATGGCGGGGCAGGTGAGTTCGATGAAGCGCACGCCGCGCTCGACGAGCCGGCGCGCGATGAGGCACTGCATGGCGTAGGTGCGGGTGTGTTCGAACTCGGCATCCAGCCCGTAGAGAGACTTCGTCTGGTCGCTCTCGCCGGTGATGTCCATGAGTTCGGGGACCGCGCTCTGCATGCGGTAGGCGAGTTCGTAGTTGGCGATGGCGCTCTCGATGGCGTCAACAGGCCCGAGGCGCTCGGTGAGGCCGGCATCAAGCTGTGCGATGAGGTCGAGCTTGTTACGCTGGAGCTTCGGGGTCTTCTCGCTCGGGTTGATGTTGGCGACCGGCTCCGGCCCGGGGCGGAAGATGGAGCCCTGGTGCGTCGCGGGCAGGAAGCCGCTGCCGAAGCACTCGAGCCCGCCCGGCGGAATCAGGCCGCCGTTGAGGACGACGAAGCCGGGCAGGTCCTCGGCCATCGAGCCCAGGCCGTAGCTGGTCCACGCCCCCATGCTCGGGCGGCCGCTGAGACCGAGGCCGGTGTGCAGGAAGTAGTTGGCGTTGGTGTGCTCGCTGAACGGGCTGGTCATGGAGCGGATGACGCACAGGTCATCGGCACAGGACCCGACGTGCGGGAACAGGTCGCTGACGGGCAGGCCGCTCTGCCCGTAGCGCCGGAACTTCCACGGCGAACCGAGCGTGGCGCCGTTGTTGTCGAACTGCGTGCGCTCGATGGTCATGGCGAACGGCTTGCCGTTCTCGGCGGCAAGGCGCGGCTTCGGATCAAAGGTATCGACCTGGGATGGCCCGCCATCCATGTACAGGAAGATGACGCTGCGGGCCCGCGGGGCAAAGTGCGGCAGCGGCAGGGCGCCCTCCGCCGCCCCTGCGCCGGGGAGACTGCCGGCGAAGGCGCGCTCGCCGAGCAGGGCCGCCAGCGCGAAGGCGCCGAAGCCCGCAGCGCCCTGGCGCAGCACATCGCGCCGGGTCAGTGGCGTCTGGCAGTAGCGTCCGCAGTGAGCCATCAGGGTACCTCAACACGGACAGAAAAGCAGAACGCAGAGGCCGCAGAGGAAGCAGAGCGACGCAGAGAGGGATTCGGAAAAGCAGCAACCACAGATTGCACAGATGGGACACAGATGTTGTGGTTCACTCTTCTGTCCTTTCTCTGTGCTTCCATCTGTGTCATCTGTGGTTCCTGTCTTCGATCCTGTCTCCGGTTGCTGTCTTCCGGCTCATCTTGTTACTCAATGTAAGTGAACTCCTTCAGGTTGAAGATGATGTGGCAGAAGTCGGTCCACGCCGGGCGGTTGCCTTCCCATCGGGCGTCGGCGCCGCCGGATCCTGATGCGGCGTACTCGGCGGCCTGGGCTCGAAGGAATCCGAGTGCCACCGTCATCTCGTTTGCCGTTGGCTGGCGCCCGAGGGCCAGTTGATACAGCCGGTCGATGCGCGCTTCGGGCGACTCGTGCGCTTCTTTGAACAGGCGCTCGGCGAGCAGGCCGGCCTGCTGCGTGATGAACGGGTCGTTCATCAGGATCAGCGACTGGGCCGGGACGTTGGATTCCAGCCGGCGGCCCATCGTCGAGTGCGGCACCGGGGCGTCGAAGGTCGACATCATCGGGATGGGGAAGTTGCGACGGACTTCCTGATAGACGCTCCGCCGGCCGGCGCCATCGAGCGGGCCGCTTGCGCCCGGGCGGCCGCGCCCGGTCATGAAGCGCGTCAGGTGCACGGGGACGCTGGGGCCGTACATCGCCGGATCGAGGCGGCCGCTGATTGCCAGGACCGCGTCGCGCAGCGGCTCGCCTTCGAGGCGGCGGGGCTCGCGGATGGAGAGTAGGTGGTTGTTGGGATCGACCTGCTGTGCGCGCGCATCCAGGGCGCCGCTCTGCATACGGTACGTGTTCGTCAGCACGATCTCGCGGATCAGCGCCTTGATGGACCAGTCCAGCTCGTGGCGGAAGCGGTCGGCGAGATAGTCGAGCAGTTCGGGATGCGTCGGCGAGCGGCCGAGCAGGCCGAAGTCGTCCGGCGTCTCGACGATGCCGCGCCCCATGAGGTGGCCCCAGATGCGGTTGACGATCACGCGGGCCGGCAGCGGGTTGGACTCATCGAGCAGTTTCTCTGCAAGATCGAGGCGGCCCGAGCCATCGGGATCCTGAATCAGCGGGGAACCATCGCACAGCACGCCGAGGAAGGTGCGCGCGGCCATCTCGCCGGGTGTGCGGTGGTTGCCGCGGATGAAGACGGGCTGCTCCTCGGCGCCGACATCCTCCATCACGAGGGCGCGCATCGGCGCGGGAATCGAGGCGGCGATGTCCTGCGCCTGTGAGCGCAGGGCGTTGATCTCGGGCGTGTCGATGGGGGCGAGGCCCTGTTCGATGGCCCAGGCGGCAAGACTGAGGGCGAGGGTGTCGGTTTCGCCTTCGGCTGCGCGCGCAAGGGCGTCTGCGCAGATCTGCGCGAGCGCGGCCGGGTCGGCGGCCCCGGCCATCAGCAGCGGTTCAAGGGCGCGCGGCCGCATCGGCGGGCGCTCGCTGGAGTCGCTCCAGCGGATCTCGGCGATCTCGAGCGTTGCATCCAGGCTGTCCTCGACGATCTCGTAGAAGCCGCGGTGGCCGACGTAGCGGTCGAGCCGGTGGCTGTACCACTGCCAGTCATCCGACTCGACGTGGTGCAGGATGTTCTCGTACAGGAGTGGGTTGTACTCGTCCATCGTGTACCCCTCCATGATCACGCGGACCGAGCCGCGGCCGCGGGCCCGCACGTGCAGGAAGGGCTTGTGGATGTCGAAGTTGCCCGAGCGCACCGCGCCCGTGAGCCGGGGTGAGAGGCGGGCGCTGCTCAGGACGCCCTCGGTCGCAATGCGGACCGTTTCGCCAGCGCCGAGCCATGCGCCCGGATCTGCGATGTCCTCGGGCGAGGCGCCGAAGGCCCAGCCGTCGAAGGTCCAGCCGTCAGCAGCGCCGGGCTGTGAGAAGTCGGCAAAGGACTCGCTCGCGTCCATCCAGGCGCGCCACCTGGCGCGGCGATCCTGCGCCTCGCTGAGGATCGACTCCGGCTGTGCGCTGCCGGCGATCTCCTGCGCCAGATCGAGCGGGTGGCCGGCCTCGACCGACTGGATGGCGCTGACCCACTTCTCCAGCGCTGCGGCATCCAGGCCGCGGCCATCTGCCAGCAGTGCGATGTTGCGCCGGCGCGGGCGGTCGATGCGGGGCTCATCGCTGAAGACGATGTGGTCGACGCGGGTGTTACCCCAGCCGCCCGTGGCCTGATCGATGATCTCGATCCGCGCCCGCTGGCCGCGCAGGTCGGTCAGGTCGAGTCGCTCCTGGCGCAGATGCAGGCCATTGTGCCCGGTCGTCTCGCGCACGGGCTTGCCATCGATCAGCACCCGCAGGCCGGTCTGGCCCGGGTGGTCGCCGCCGCCGATCTTGAAGTGGAGGTAGCGGCGCTCGATGATGAACTCGCGGCTGAGCAGGCGGCCGGTGCGCCGATCGGCCTCGACCGAACCGTCATCGCCGAGGCGGATGTGCGAGTTGGCGAAGCCGGCGCCCACCGCCGTGCCGCCGGCGCCGGTCAGGTCGTTGTCGCTGGCCCGGGACGGCGCATCGGTGAAGGCTTCGCCCTCGACGGTCCAGCCCTCGAAGCCGGCGCTGTCGAAGGTCTCGAAGACCTCGCCGGTCGTTTCGGGCGCGGGCTCGCCGGCCGCCGGCTCGGTGAAGAGGACATCGAGCGCTGCGGGCAGGTACGTCGGCGCTTCGGCGGCGACGGGCGCCAGCGCGGTCATCAGTTGTTCGTTGAGCGCAGCGGCGATGCGATCCTGAAGCTGCTCCAGTTCGCCTGCCGCCGCTTCGATCCTCCCGCCTGGATCCAGGTACGCCTCGATGCGCCGGGAGCTCTGGATGAACCCGGCCAGCCCGTAGTACTCCTTTGTGGGGATCGGGTCGAACTTGTGATCGTGGCAGCGGGCGCAGCTCACCGTCGTGGCGAGGAACGCCTTGGATAGCACATCGATCTGGTTGTCGATGCGCTCGGCCTCATCGGCAATCAGGTCCACCGGTGAGTGCGTGCCCTGGCTGAGCCACCAGAACATCGTGCCGAGGATCGACTCGTTGTACCCCTCGGTCGGATGGCGGCGGGGCTCGGGCAACAGGTCGCCCGCGATGTGCTCGGTGACGAACTGGTCGTAGGGCACATCTTCGTTGAAGGCGCGGATGACGTAATCGCGGTACTGGTATGCGTGGCGGATGGGGTAGTCGTACTCGTGCGCGTAGGTCTCGGCGTAGCGCATCAGATCCAGCCAGTGGCGCCCCCACCGCTCGCCGAAGTGCGGCGAGGCCAGCAGGCGATCAACCTGACGCTCCCACGCGCCGGGCGTGGTGTCCTCGACGAAGGCCTCGACTTCCTCCGGCGCCGGTGGAAGGCCGATCAGGTCGAAGCTGAGGCGGCGCAGCAGCGTGCGCCGGTCGGCCTCGGGCGCCGGCGTCAATCCCGCCGCCTCCTGACGGGCCCGCACAAAGGCGTCGATTGGCCGCTGGGCCCACTCGGCATCCTGAACCTGCGGCAGCGCCGGCCGGCGGACCGGCTCCAGCGACCAGTGCCGGTCGTATGGGGCGCCGGCCGCGATCCAGCGGCGCAGGAGATCGATTTCCTCGCTCGAGAGCGGCTCGCCTTCCGGCGGCATGCGGTCGGCGGGGTCGGCGGTCACCCGCTCCAGCAGCAGGCTGGCCTCCGGATCGCCGGGGACGATGGCCGCGCCGCCGCCGGGCCGGGCTGCGGTTGCGCCATCGAAATGATCCAGACGCAGATCCGCCTCGCGGGTGGAGGGGTCGAAGCCGTGGCACTTCAGGCAGCTTCGTACCAGGATCGGGCGGACATCGCGCCCGAAGCTGGGGGTCTGATCGACCGGCCCCGCCTTCGCCGCCACGACCACGCCCCCATCCCCTACGCCCCCCACAGCCACGGCCCCCACGGCCCCCACGAGCCCCAGGAGGGCGGCGGCGGCACAGAGCGCGGCGGTTGTCCGGTTCGCAGGCAATCCCATCGGGCCAGAGCATACCGCGCCCGCCCCGGCGGCCCAAGGGCCCTGGCGCGGCTGGGAGGGCCCGGCGGCGCCCAAAAGAGGGCGAGAAGTTGACCAGCATGTCTTGATTAGGGCCCTGGCCGTGGTAGCATGGGGCACACCCTGGGGACGGACCATGTACGGGCAATCCACCGAATACGCCATTGCGATCATGACCAGGCTGGCCGAGGTCTACGACAACGGCCAGTCGCGGGTGTCGGCCACCGACATCGCCGACGAGCGGGAACTGCCGCGGCCGTTCGTGGCCAAGATCCTCTCGATGCTGGCCCAGGCGGGGCTGGTGATCGGGGCCCGCGGCCCCGGCGGGGGCTTCACGCTGGCCCGTCATCCGCGGGAGATCCGGCTGCGCGAGGTCTACAGCCTCTTCGAGCGCGAGGATGACAGCGACGTCTGCCGCTTCGGCGGCGGCCGCTGCGGCGCCGGCAACCCCTGCCCGCTGCACGACCGGCTGGTGGCGATCCAGGACAGCCTGGACGCCCTGCTGGACACCACCTTCGAGGGCAGCCGGGCCGCCTACCAGGAAAAGGGCCAGCGCCCGACCAAGAAGCGCGGCAAGAAGAAGCGCGAGTCCTTTCGCGCCACACGTTCGCGGGCAGATGGCGGCAAGTAGGGCCGCCAGGGGATCTGCGATCGGAGGAGGGGGAGCGATCAGCGATCAGGGATCCGGGGAGGAAGAGGGACCAGCCACCGGCGACCAGCGACCGGGGGAAGACTCTCACTCCTGACCCGGCCACCGACCTCCGACTGCCGGCCCCACCGCCGCAGCACAGCGCCAGATGCGAAGCGGGCAACCGGAACCCATGAACTTGAGTCAGAGGTCAGGATTCAGGGCGTCGGGAGCGCCGTTCTCGTGCGCGCAGGCCGGGGATCAGGGGCGCCCGCCCGGATCTGCCCCGTCCCTACACTCTCAAATACGCACGGGGCGTCGGCGCCCGCTCGTGAGACGCCGACTGAGATGACACCCGTTGAACCTGATCCGGCTTGTACCGGCGGAGGGATGCGCCGATGACCACATTCGATACCGCAACTGGAGTTCCCGATACGCGCGCCCGCAAGGCTCGCGTCTATGACCTTGCCGCGAAGCCGGGCGCAACCCGCCCGACCGATCGCTTCGCCGCCCCCGTCCGCGGCGCCGGCAACCCCGGCTCGCCCGGGACCACCACGCCCGGCGCCTTTGCCAACGCCCACGACATCGGCGGCCCGCTGACCTTCAGCAGCCCCGACACCCCGGGCATGCCCCAGCCCAGCCCCTACACCGCCTGGGACTTCCTCCCCGACGGCTGGACCATCCAGGAGCACCCGCAGGGCTGCCGCGGGCACAACCAGGGCGACAAACCCATCATCGCCGTGCCCGCAGGTGAAGCGCCGCTCGATCCCAACATCGCTCCGTCGCTCACTCGCGTATTCGCCTCCTTCCAACCCACCACCCAGCTCGAGTACGCCCGCCTCGGCGTGATCACGCCGCAGATGCGCCGCGTCGCCGAGCGCGAAGGCCACCTCACGCCCGCGCAGGTCCGCGACGAAATCGCCGCCGGGCGCATGATCATCCCGGCGAATACAACGCACCTGAAGTACCGTCTCGACCCCATGGCCATCGGGCGCGCCAGCAAGACCAAGATCAACGCCAACATGGGCGCCAGCCCCGTCTCCAGCGGCACCGACGAAGAGCTCGAGAAGCTCGACTGGGCCATCCGCTGGCAAGCGGACACAATAATGGATTTGTCGACGGGGGGGGATTTGGACGTTTGTCGGGACGCCTTCATCAAGCACTCGACGGCGCCGATTGGAACGGTTCCGATTTATTCGATGATCATCGGGCGGAAGCTGGAGGATCTGGATGCTGAGGTGATTCTGGGGACGCTGCGCAAGCAGGCGGAGCAGGGGGTTGATTATTTTACGATTCATGCGGGGGTGCGGCGCGCGCATTTGAAGTATGTCAAGGATCGGCTGATCGGGATTGTGTCGCGCGGGGGGTCGCTGCTGGCGAAGTGGATGCTGACCCACAACGCCGAGAATCCCATGTACGACCTGTGGGATGAGATCTGCCAGATCATGCGCGCCCATGATGTGTCGTTCTCGATCGGCGACGGGCTGCGGCCGGGGGGGCTGGCGGACGCCACCGATGACGCCCAGCTTGCGGAACTGGAGACCATCGGCGAACTGACCGAGCGGGCCTGGCGCCACGGCGTGCAGGTGATGGTCGAGGGGCCGGGGCACGTGCCGTTCGATCAGATCGAGTACAACATGAAGCTGCAGCGCCGGCTGTGCCACGGGGCGCCGTTCTACGTGCTCGGGCCGCTGGTGACGGACGTGTTCCCGGGCTACGACCACATCACCAGTTGCATCGGCGCGACTGCCGCGGCGTACCACGGGGCCAGCATGCTGTGCTACGTGACGCCCAAGGAGCACCTCGGCCTGCCCAAGCGGGATGATGTCAAGCAGGGGTGCGTGGCGTACAAGATCGCGGCGCACGCCGCGGATGTCGCCCTCGGCATTCCCGAGACGCGCGTGTGGGATGATGACCTGACCCGCGCCCGGGCCGCCCTCAACTGGGAGAAGCACTTCGAACTGAGCTTCGATCCCGACCTCGCCCGCGCCTACCACGATGAGGACCTGGATGTCGATACCGACTTCTGCGCCATGTGCGGGCACGACTGGTGCAGCGTGCGCATCAGCAAGGAGATCCAGGATTTCGCGAGTGGGAAGGCGGACGGCTTCGACCGCGGCAAGCCGGTGCGGTCGGCAGCGCTGAGCGAGGAGCAGCAGGCGATCCTGGCGCAGCGCGGGTATCTGAAGCCGGAGGAGATTCATCGGTTGGGGAAGAAGGGAAGAGACGAAGAGACGGAGAGACGGAGAGACGAAGTGGAAGGCAAGCTCGCGTGTCATTCGGACTATGTCGATGATGATGAGGCGAAGCGGATTCAGCGGGAGCGGCTGGGCGAGGAGTTTGTTCAACTCAACACGGCGCCGGCGCACAACATCCCCAGCGAGGATCGGATGATCTGATGCTGCCGGGCAGGACGGGCGAAGTGCTGCGGACGTACGGCTACGGCGTGCTGGCCGCGATGCTCGTGCTGCACCTGGTGATGTCGGCGTTTGTGGAGCCGGAGGACCCGGGGCTGCTGCCGCGTCTGTTCCTTGGCAGCGCTGTGATCGTGGGGGTTCTGGCCACCACGCCGCCGAAGCGCCGGCTGTGGGTGGCTGTGCCGCTGGCGATCGTCGCGCTGGCTCGGCTGGCCGTGTGGCCGGATGACGGGGATGTCTCGCTGCCCGGATTCGTGCTGGACGCCGGCGGGCAACTCGTGTTCTGGTACTTGACGGTGTGCCTGCTGGCGGATGTGCTCGGCTCGCGCTTTTCCACGTATCCTCGCCTGCTGGCGGCGGTGTGCCTGTACATCGTGGCGGCGATCGGCTTTGCGGCGATTTATCGCGCGATCGACGCGTCGGGCGCCGACGACGCCGGCGACGGCGCCGCATTCATGGCGCAGGGCGAGCGGCGCAAGCTCGACGAATCGGAAGTGCTCTACTTCAGCTTCGTGACGCAGACGACGCTCGGCTACGGCGACATCGCGCCGGTGAGTCAGCCGGCCCGGGCGGTAGCGATCATGCAGGCGACCGGCGGCGTGCTGTACCTGGCGGTGCTGGTGGCGGCGATCGTCAGCGGGCGCCAGCGGGAGACGGCGGAGGGAGAGTGATGATGCGCGACCGGCGCCGAGTTGCCCCAGTTGCCGCAGCTCTGCTGCTCTCGCTGCCTGCGGCCGGCGGCGCGGGCCAGGATGCGGCGGCGCCGGCGCCCGGACAGAGCGCGCGCGACGATGGGTGGGACGCTGCCTTCACCCGAGACTC